>JBEKTJ010000077.1:0-29387 GCA_049516155.1 Bryobacteraceae bacterium | reverse complement strand
CTCACCCGTACGCCACTTTACTCACGAGGTTGCCCCCGCTTTCTCGTTCGACTTGCATGTGTTAAGCGCGCCGCCAGCGTTGATTCTGAGCCGGGATCAAACTCTCGTTTGAATTGTTAGTTGAATCGCCCCGACTTTTACTCAGAGACTGACGAATGTTTCTTGTGCATCCAACCAGATTGTCAAAGATCTTTGCCGACGGTCGAACGCATCCTTGCGGAAACGCCCGCCACCGGCAGGCCTCGAAACTTGTTGGCCACGCCCGCGCAAAATCGCGCACGCGCAGCCCAAAATTGAAATCTTTTGAAAAAGAACCTACCAGGAAGGCCGTATTCCGCTCCGGCGGTGGCCCGCCCGGAGTTTTGTTACCATTCCTTACAAGAGGATCAAATAATTTATACCACACTGTCTGGCGCGCACGCAAATCCGCGCATCAAACATGGCTAGACCCTCAAATTCGGCGACTTCCTCAGAATATCAGAACCGTTACAGACACGCAAGCCCGTTCTGTAAATATTTTGTATCGGGCATCACGCTTTCAGTGCGGCTGTGTCTCTTTGGCCTTCAGTTTCAGCAGGTTACTAAATTTTAGGCTGTTGTTCGGTACAGAAAAAAAGTCGTGCGGCGCCGGAAAAATCAACCGGCCGCCGACAAACGCGGCTGAGACGCAGATACAGAAGCGCCAGGTCCTTTGTTTTCAATCTAAAATAAAGATATGGTTACCCTCGTACGCCTGGGTGGTTTCGTCGCCCTATTGTGCCTGGCGTCCGGTGCCGGCGCGCAGACGCTTCCCGAAATCCTTTCCCGTCTGTCAGAGGAGGCGGATGTTTTCCGCCGCATCGCGCCACAAGTCCTGGCCGAGGAAACCCTTACCCAGCGCGCATCGAAGGCGCCTAACCGATTTCACGCCCGCTTGGGATCCGCTGCGGCACAACCGGCGACCGCCGAACGCCAAACCCGCGAGATCGTTTCCGAATACAGCTTCGGCGTGTTCAAGGATGCGCCCGAATCGCTGCACGAATTCCGCCAAGTGATCTCCGTCGACGGCCAAGTTATCTCCGCTGCCCCGGCTGCTCGCCATTCCCTGGCCCTGGGCCTCGCATCCGCGGACGACCACGCCCGCAAACGAATGCTCGAAGACTTCCGGAAGTACGGGCTGACCGACGCCGTCGTCGATTTTGGCCCCCTGCTGTTGCTTTTTACTAAGCGGCAGGCCGGTCACTACCATTTCGAGCTTTCAGGCGACGACCGCATCGGCGCGGACGCAGTCAAGATCGTTTCCTATACGCAGGTCGCCGGACCCGATCGCATGCTGGTCTTCCAGGGGCGCCGCGCGATTCATCAGCCGATTCAAGGCCGCATCTACGCGCGCGTGCCGGACGGTATGCCGCTGCGCATCACGGTCGTCGCGAGCCGTCCGAACGGCCAGAGCACTTTCCGCGACGAAGCCGTGGTGGACTACACGCCGAACGCCCAAGGATTCCTAGCGCCCGCCGCTGTAACCCATAGGGGCTTCGCCGGCGATCAATTGGTGGTCGAAGACGAGTTCCGCTATAGCACCTTCCGCAAATTCAGCGCAGATGCCGAAATCAAATTCGACGTGCAACGGTAGTCGCGCCGCGCGAAGCGCCCGCCCTACTACCCGGATTGTCGAGAGCCGCTTCAGCCATGCTTGCCCGGATCCAGTTGCATCCTGTCTGCGCTCCGTATCGCTTACGCTCTTGACGCTAGCGGCCGTCACCGGTTCCATCGCCGGTCCGGACGATTGGCCGGGTTGGCGGGCTCTTCCTCCAACGGTGTCTCCACGCTGAAGCGTGCCCAAACGCGGACACGCCTCGCCGATCGTTTGGGGCAATCGCGTCTTCCTCACTACCCACGTCGAAGGCGAGGTGCTGCCCGGCGCCCGCGCCGGTCAAGCATAAGGCGGAAGCCCGCTGGAGAGCCGGCTTGCAGCCAATATTGGCTGCCCCACAAGCCAAACTTACCCACTACCCACACGACCAAAACCACAACGGGCTTAAAAGCCATGCCACGCCTGGACACCATGTGATGACCGATCGGATCGTGCGAGGGCGCCGGGCAAGAGTTGGGGCTCGCACGCCAATCCCCGCCCAAATAGGGCACTGGACAGCGTCACGCAGGGTTATTTCGCCTGCCATCTAAGGTTATCCAAAGACCATTTCGAAATTACACAACTCTTACAAAGGAAAGTCGGTTTCCCTGCTAGCGTGAAAGTATGGCGCCCACAGTATCCCCCGAAAAGCCGCGCAACGTCGATCTCATCGAGTTCCCGGAGAAGCAAAAGTTGAACTGGCCAACCACCTTGGTGCTGGTCCTGCTGCACGTAATGGCGATTGCAGCATTGTTTACGTTCAGTTGGGCCAATCTGGCGGTCACCCTGTTCCTCCTTTGGTTCGCCACCGGGCTGGGCATCAGTATGGGCTACCACCGGCTGCATACTCACCGGTCGTACCAGGTTCCGCTAGCGCTGGAATACCTGTTTGCGGTCTGCGGCGCGTTGACGTTCGAAGGCGGCCCGATATTCTGGGTGGCTACGCATCGCATCCACCACCAGAAATCGGACATGCCGGGCGATCCGCACTCGCCGCACGATGGTGGCTGGTGGGCGCACGCGGGTTGGATCCTGATGGGCGAAGCCAAGCACAACAATACGAGGCTGATGTCGAAATACGCGCCTGACTTGGCGAAGCATCGTTTCTACGTCTGGCTGAACAACTATCACTGGCTGCCGAACGTGCTGCTGGCGGTGGTGCTGTTTGCCATCGGCGGTGTGTCGATGGTCCTGTGGGGCATCGGGTTGCGAGTGGTGATCGGTCTGCACGCCACCTGGCTGGTGAATTCGGCCACGCACATGTGGGGATCGCGGCGGTTCGAAACGCGCGACGATTCGCGCAACTCCTGGTGGGTGGCGCTGATCACGTTCGGCGAGGGCTGGCATAACAATCACCACGCGCATCCGACTTCGGCGCGGCACGGGCTGGCCTGGTACGAGTTCGACATGTCCTGGATACAGATCCAGATTCTGCGGTTCTTCGGAGTGGCCAAAGGCGTTAAGGTGGCGAAGGTCACCAGCGAATTGGCCCAGCGCGACGCGGCCTGAACCGGATGATGTGCCGAAGACGATCGTGCTGGCTCGCGCCGCATAGCTCCTCTGGCCCAACTTCCGCTCAGAACTTTCTGCTCGGCGTCAAGTACTCGGAGCGCGTTGCGCCCGGATCCTTTGGTCAGGATCGATTTCTCGTGCCGGCGCGCTACTGTTGAGGCGGCGGGGGAGCGGTTTCTGGCGCTGGCCGTTGCGCGGGCGACACCGTAGGCCCGTGCCCCAACCGCAGATTCTGGAAATCCTTGCCGCCGATCACGTAATACCAATCCGCGAACCGGTCGTTCAACTCGCGGGCAGTCCGTTCGCCGGCCCCGGCATCCCCGCCGTATGCCGCGGCTTTGGCTGCGTCGAAATGCACCATCACAAAGAGATTGCGGTTGTCCGAAGGCGCGCCCGATTTGGTATCGCCCGCGGCCAGGTCGCCGAAGCGCAACTGGTACAGCAGGCCGCTGTTGGTTTCCACGATCATGTCGCCTTCGCTCGAGTACACACGGCCCTGCGGTGTAATGAAATAGCCTGCCTTCTGCAACGACAGCGCGGTTTCGAGCGTAAGGTTCACCTCCTCGTGCCGCAACCCGGCGGCCAGCCCGGGCGGCTTCGGGAGCACATCCACGATCTTCAGACCATCCAGCGCGGCGATCATGGCATGCACCGCGGGCAGGTTCGTCTTCTCCCCGTTTCCCGCCTTCCAATCGCCCTTGTCCTGCGTCAACACTGTGGTTTCGGCGTTGCTCATGCGACCCGCGGCGGCATCGATGTTATACCTGTTGATGGTCACCTTGCGGATGGAAGCGCCGGCGATGCGCAGCAGCCCCGCATTAACCCAATCGGCAAAGCGCGCCGATGGATCCGCGTCGGTCTTCACCGCATAGGTGCGCTTCTGTCCGGGCACGCGCACGTAGCGGTAGCCGGCCTTGCCCTCGACGGGCTTGCCCAAAATGAAGTCGGCAAGAACCGCGCCGTTCGCATCGCGCAGCGTCACGCGCTTGCCACGCCCCGTGAGACCGCTGGCTTTCTCATCCAGCGGATCGACCACACCGTACTTGGCATGATCCAGCGCCGAATCCGAGCGCACCATATCCTTCTTCAGATACATGAGCGCGGCGGCGGTCTTGGACAGCCGGTCGCCGATATCCACGCGGTAATTGTAGTGCGACGCGATCACCCACTTGCCCTGCTGGAATTGCACCTTCAGCGGCAGGGCGGTAGCAGTGGCTTCATCATAGTCCACCACTTCGATGGTGCGGGGCGCCTGCGCATCCGTGAAATTCGGATAGAAGGCCTCGCCCTGATCGCTCATGATGGCCGGCACGCGCGACTCCGGTGCGACGACCGCTGCGGAGACCGCCAGCACCAGCGCGGCGCCGGTCAAGGCGGCGGTCTTCAGGCTCTCGGTCATGCGGCCTCCTTCTCCACCAGGCGATCCACCGGCACGCCGATCCGCTCGCGGCGCAACCGGCGCACGGAGACGATCAGGAAAACTATGAACGCCGGAATGGGCGGCAAAGCCACCGCCATCAGCTTGATGGTGTTCTGAATGCCGCGGATGGAATTCTCCATCTCGGCACGGCTGTTTTCGATCTGCCGCTGCTTTTCGTCGTCGATGTTGGCGCGGGCCACTTCGAGGCGCCGGTTTTCGGCCGATTTGAGATTGGCGATCATCACTTCTTTAGTCTGCTCGTCCAAGTCGCCACGCTGTTCTACTTCCCGCACGGAACGGTCCAGGCGCGCCTGGGCTTCCTTCAAGCGCTGGTCGGCGAGCGCTTCGGCCTGCTCGGATTCATGCAGGCGCTGGGCTTCGTAGGTGCGCGTGCGCGCCTCGACGGCTTCGAGCGTGCGCTGCTTCGGCCGGCGCTTACGCAGCGCGATGAAGGATGGATCGCCGGCCAATTGATCCACGCAGTTCAGCAGGAACGTGACATTGTCGAAATTCAGATTCTCGACCCCGCGGCGGCGCAATTCGAAGAATTGCTCGCTCATCAGATCGGCGTCGGCGATCACGATGGCATTCAGCGGCCCGCCGCTTCCCTTCCCCTGTATGCGCGCGGCCAGCACGTGATTACCTTCATCCGGATCGTGCGGCGCATCCTCGTTAATAGCTACGCCGAAGATGCTGCGTTGCACCAGATCGTCCCAGCGGACCAAGCCGGAATCGCCGCTGGTCTTGAGCAGCGGCACGAAGGGTGCGCCGCCCGCGCTCTTGAGCACCCCGGCGTAGAGCAGCACCACTTCCTGCAGTCCGGCGGTGATAGGATCTTTCTGATTGAAACCTTTGCCCACAAAGATCACTTCCTTAGGGAGGCTTCTGAGCTGCGGGTGGGGATTGTAGTTATCCCAGGCGATGCGGTTGGGTTGCCAGGCGATGCCCAACACGTCCATCAGCGGATGTAAATTAGCTTTCGATTCCTGCGGCGCCAGTTCCAAGTCGAACGCCGGCATGGGATCCACCAGCAGGAGCGTAGGTTTGCCGCGTTGCACGTAAGCGGTCAGGCGGTCCACCTGCGGCTGGGTCAGCGCGGATGGCAGCGCCACCATCAGGGCATCCAGATCCGCGGGATAATCGGCATCCGGGGAGACTTGGGCGACGTCATATTGCTTGCGCAGTTCGGCTACGATGGACCACTCCTGGGACTGCGCGCGGCTCTGAAAATCGAGCCCGCCGAACAGCTTGGCGGGCGTGTTGAGGATTCCGATCTTTTTGCGTTTGGCGCGCGAAACCACTCGAATGGACCGCATCAACTCGTATTCGGCCGGCAGTCCACGGTCGAAGAAGGGGATCACGAACTCCTCGGAGCCGCGGGTGAAGGCCAGCCCCAGGAAGATTTCGTTCACCGCGCGCGCACTTTCTTCGCTGGCGGGCACGCGGAACGGCTTGATGCCGAAGCGTTCCTGCGCCTCGCGGGCCTGCGGCGAATACTTCACGGTCTCGACGATTTTGGCGTTGACGCCGCCCTGCGAGACCGCCTGAAACTCGCTGAGCATGGCCACCAATCCGCTGCGCGCTTCCACGTAGCTGCGCGGCACATCCGGGCTGAAATAGGCCTGGATAAAAACCGGCTGGCGCTTATCGATGGAGCGCAGCAGGGTCTTGGTTTCGGCCGATAGCGAATGGATCTGTTCGGAAGTGGCGTCCAGGCGGAGGCGGGAGTTGGATGCCAGCAGCGTCAGACTGGCGACGATGGCGGCCAATGCCAGTGCGCGTACGGCCACATGCGCGCGCATCGGTGGCGTTTTGGGTCCCGTGCGCCAGCGGCGGTGCCCCAGAATCACGACGTTCAGATAGAGGGTCGCGGCGGCGAATGAGGCAAAGTAGACCAGCGGCTCCAGGGTGATGACGCCGGCCGACAAGTCGCGGAACTGTTCCACGACGGATAGCTTCTCGGCGAGCCGCTGCGGAGCGCCGGTCATGATCGATCCCGCGTAATTCAGAAACACCGGGACTGAACAGAATACCGCGCCCAGGATGAAGGCAACCGTCAGGTTGTCTGTGAGGGCCGAGGCCAGCATGCCCACGGTGAGCAGCGCGGCGCCCATCAGCCAGTAACCCAGATACGTGGAAAACATCAAGCCTGGATCGGGACTGCCGAGCCAGCAAAGCACCACCACATGACTTAGGGAAAATAACAATGCCACCGAGTAAATGGCCAGCGCGGCGAGATACTTTCCGAGTACGATTTGCAAGTCGGTGGCGGGCAAAGTCAGTAACAACTCTTCGGTGCCCTGCTTTTTTTCTTCCGCCCAGAGACTCATGCTGATGGCAGGGACCAGAAAGATGAGCAGATAAGGAAAGAAGCGATTGAGTTGATCCAGGTTGGCCAGGTTGGTGGCGAAGAACCGCTCCTGCCAGAAGGCGGCCATGGCGCTCAGGAAGACGAACAGAGTGATGAAGACGTACCCCGTGGGCGTGGCGAAATAGGAGCCCAGCTCACGCCGCAGGATGGCTTGGATTACACGCTTGCGGGGGTGCATGCGCCTCCTTCCGTAAGCGCGTGGAAAGCGTCGTCGAGGGATGTGTATCCGGCTTGCATTTCGGCGGGCGTGCCGTCGAAGACCACGCGTCCGCGATTGATGAAGATGACGCGGCCGGCCATGGCCTCCACCTCCTGCAGGATGTGCGTGGAGAGCAGGATGGTCTTGTTTTGTCCCAGCTCGCGGATGGTCTGGCGGACCTCGCGCGTCTGGTTCGGATCGAGGCCGCTGGTGGGTTCGTCCATGATCAGGACGTCTGGCTCGTGCAGCAGCACGGTGGCCATCCCGGCGCGCTGGCGGTAGCCCTTGGAAAGCTTTTCGATGGGCTTCTCGATGACGGCGCCGAGGGCGCAGCGGGCCACCACCGCTTCGATGCGCCGCTGCAGGTACGCTCCGGTCAGACCGCGCGCGCGTCCGAAGAATTTCAGCAGGCCCAGCGGAGTCATATCGGGGTAGAGCGGCCCGTTTTCGGGCAGATAGCCGAGGCGCTCGGCGGCCGCGATACGGTCGGTGGATACGTCCAGCCCGGCGATGCGCGCGGCGCCCGAGCTGGGCGCAAGATAGCCGGTGAGGATCTTCATGGTGGTGGACTTGCCGGCGCCGTTAGGACCCAAAAAGGCGGCCACCTGGCCTTGCGGGATGGAGAAAGTGACGTCGCGAATGGCGGCGAAATCTCCATAGAATTTGCTGAGGCCGGCGGCCTCGATCATCGGCGTACTACTGTATTCCGGCATGCTTCGCGGAGCCCTGCAAGACGTTCATTACTTCACATTTACCACATTGGCGTGGCGCACGCACCCTGCGTGCCGTGTCGAGACTCGCCGCCGTCCCCGATCGGATGCTCGGAGGGTGGCGGAAAAAAATCGGCGAAAAACGATTGCGGCCTGCCAGATGGATGTACTATGTAATACTGATCGGCAAAATCGGAAGCAAGACATAAACCCCCGATTTTCGGGTTAATTGTGGAGGAACCAATGAGCAGCCGTTACGGTTTCGCTATCCTCGTTCTTCTGGCCTGGGGACCTTCGCTCACCGCCCAACCGATCCCTGCGAGCGCCGCGGCAGCGCCCACCCCGCCTGCGGCCCCCGTACCCGCCGCCGCGCCAGCGTCGCCTGCGCCGGTGATCGATTCCGTCTTCCCGACCGCGCCATCCCCCGCCCAGGATCGCTTCGATTTCGAAATTAATGGCAGCAACTTCGGCCCTCCACCCGCGACCAACATCATCAACGTCCAAGGTCAAGGCGATATCGCGTTCCGCCACAGCGAAGCGCCCGACGGCTGTAAGCAGTACCTGACGAAGCCGGATGAATTGCCATGTCTGGAAGCCTCCATCGACGGCCGCCGCCTGTCAGTCTTCGGCTTCAAGCGGCGCTATGCCTATCAGGGGCCGATCAAAGTGCGGGTTTTGGTGAATGGCGCGGCGTCGGACTACACGTCCTTCACGCTTTCCCGCGTCAATCACCGCGTCATCGTGTGGTTGACGTTTGTCGTATTCGTCCTGTTGATGTACATCGTTTACCGGTTAGTGGCAAGCGGTATCCAGCCCTACATCATCGCCGGGCAGAAGTACCGCCCGCTCGCCGCATTCGTGCTCGACAAGGAAACCAATTCTTATAGCTTGTCGAAATTCCAGTCGCTGGCCTTCAGCCTGGTCTTTTTCTTCGCGTACATCTACATCTTTCTGTGCCGCGCGCTGGTGCAGTGGAGATTCGATTTGCCCGATGTTCCCGATAACTACCCGACGCTGCTGGCCATCAGCGCCGGCACCACGGCAGCCGCTATCGGTCTCGGCAGCGTTCGGGGCACCAAAGGCGCGGGTCCGGTGCAACCGTCGGCGGCGGACTTCGTCTCGAATGGCGGCATGGTAGCGGCCGACCGCTTCCAATTCTTCGTCTGGACGTTGATTGCCTGCTCCGGTTTCATCGCACTGATCCTGATGCAGGACCCTGCCACCGTAAATACCTTCCCCACTTTCCCGACCGGGCTCCTATATGTGATGGGAGTGAGCGCCGGGGGCTATCTTGGCGGTAAAGCGGCCCGCAATCCCGGCCCGGTCTTGAAGGAAGTGCAGGCGACCGCGAGCGGCGACGACCTGCACGTGAAGCTCATTGGCGCCAACCTGGATAAGACGGCCAAATTCCGCATCGATACGGCGGAGCAGACTCCGAAGGCCGCCGCGGCCGGCTCATTCCAGCCGGGAGCTCCACAGGGCTACTGTACCGACCTGACTTTCGATCTGGTCAGGGCGGCAAGCTTCGCCGAGGGCGACCACACCTTCGAGATCGTCAATGCGGATGGCTTGGGCGCGCAGTTGCCGTTCACGGGCAACCCTATGAAGATTACCAAGCCGGCTGCGATAAGCGCGGGCAACTCGACCGTGGATGTGACGCTCACGATCCAAGACTACCGCCCCGAGTCCACCGCCCGCTGGCAGGCTCCCGGCACCGCGGCGGCGCAAGATTTGGCGAAGCCGGATTTCACAGCGCCCGACCAAGTCAAAGTCGCCTTGGCCCCCGGAGTTCAAAAAGGCACTGGAACTTTGACATTCATAACGCCCGGAGGCGCCACCGAAACCACTCCGGTGGACGTCCAATAGCCCCTTGCGTGAAGTCAAATGCCGCTAAAACCTGCCGTCCCTGGTTTCAAAGTGCGTGGGCTTGTCCCAATCCGTGCCGCCACTTCGAATCCATTCCGCGGTCCACGCGATCGCGGTTTCCGCGCTCACCGATGGCGGTCCGAACAAGCCATGGCAGCGAGCGGCATTGTTGAGCAGCGCGGTGCCCGCTTCGCGGCCCTCGAATATGGGTTCATAGCCGAACAGTTGGCCGAAGCGCTGTGCGGTCTGGCGCACGGAAAGAGTCTCCGGGCCAGTCACATTGAGCACGGCGGGCGGCGAGGCACACAAGGCGAAGCAGCGCAGGCAGACTGAGTTCGCATCGCCCTGCCAGATGGCGTTGAATGCGCCCATGCCGACATTGACGGGCTGGCTAGTGAACACACGAACGCCAATATCGCGCAACACTCCATAGCGCAGCTCGACTGCGTAATTCAGGCGCAGCAGACACACGCGGGCGCCATGGCGGGCGGAGAGGAACTCGAGCATGCGTTCGCGCGCCAGCACCGATTGAGCGTATTCGCCGACGGGCGCCGGTGGGGTCGCTTCCGTTGCGCCGCCGCTCGCGATAGGAACCAGCGGGTAGACATTACCGCTTGAGAAGGCCACCATCCTGGCATCCCGATAGCGCTCCGCGACGCGTGCGGTCAGATAAGCATTCGTGGCCCACGTGAGGTAGGCGGCGTCGGCGGCACCGAACTTACGGCCAGCCATGAAGATTACGTTCTCCGCATCGGGAAGCCGGGCGAGTTGGCTGAAGTCCAGCAGATCGGCGCGGATGGTCTCGATGCCGGCGTCCTTCAATTGTTTTTCGGCGGCTGGGTCCGAGAAGCGCGACACAGCCACGATATGCATCGAGATACCGGATTCATTGGCCGCCCGGCGCGCGCGCCGCGCCAGGCTCGGGCCCATCTTGCCGCCGGCGCCCAGAATCAGCAAGCCGCCCTGCATGATGCGGACGGCGGCACAATCCGCGTCGCTAGGAGCGGACAGCATGTCGTCGAGTTCCTGTTCGGAGCGTATCAGTGCCGTCACACCGCTGTCATGGCTGTCCAAAAGCCGCGCTGATGGGAGTGGAAGTACCTACACTGTTCACTAATTGCACGGATACGGATCCGACGGCGCTGGCGCTGCCATCGGTCACCGAGAATGGCAGTGTCAGAATGAACTGGCCGCCGTATTGATCCGAGCCGGTGTCTTGGAACCATGTAGCTGCCGCGCTGGTAAGCGACACGGTCAGGCTGGTGGTCTGCAGCGTCTGGCCCGCGGCGGGCGTGAACTGCAGCACGGCTTGCGATACCTCGCGCGTATTGGAAAAAGCGGTGACTGTCACCTGGAAGCCGCTCGTCGTAGTAGTTGCGCTCACCGCGCTAATGATGGGCACGGCGGGTGCGATCGAGATCGTCTGCGCCAATGCGGTCGGGGTCGCTAGAGCGGCGCCGCCCGCCTGCCAATCGACGGCCAGCGCGATGCTGCCGGCCACGGTTCCGGTCTGCAGAGAGAACACCACAGGCGCGGTGCTATTGGCGGGTATGATGAAGCTGGCGGTAACTCCACCGGTGGAGAACTGTATGGCTGGATCGTCCGCGGGCGATGCCAGCGACGCATCCGGCTGGAAGGCCAGCGTGACTTGGCCGGTAATCTCCTGCGGGTACGCCGCGCCCGGCGTCAGCGCGAAGCTCACTTGCTGCGCAGAGCCGGCCGTAGCCGGTAGCCCTGTGAAGCTTGCCGAGATCACCGTCAGCGTGAAGGCCTCCGTTGCGGTCGCCTGTGTGCCGTCGGTAACCTGAATCGTCACGTTGGATGTGCCTGCGGCCGTGGGGGTGCCGCCGATCGTCCCGCTGGATTCATCCAGTGTCAGACCGCCGGGTAGCGCGCCCTTCAGGATGGCCCAGGTATAGGGCGGAGTCCCCTCGGCTGACAGCGTTTGCGAGTATGCGGTGCCTACCGCGGCGCTGGGCAGCCCGGGCGTCGCGATAATCAGGCCCGTGATGGCGATGACGTACTGCTGCGTGGCAGTGGCGGAGGCGCTGTCGGTCACCTGGATCGAGAAAGTGTAGGAGCCGGCCGCGGTGGGCGTTCCGGACAGAACGGCGCCCTTAAGTGCGAGGCCCGGCGGCAGCGATCCTGCGCTCGTGGCGAAGGTGTAAGGGGGGGTACCGCCGGTAGCCGTCAGCGTCTGGCTGTAGGATGCGCCCACCTTCGCTCCGGGCAGAGTAGTAGGTGTAATGGCCAACCCCGCGACAGTGAGCGTGAACTGCTGGCTGGCCGTGGTGGAAGCGCTGTCGGTTACGGTGGCCGTGAATTGGAAAGTGCCGGTCGCGGTGGGGGCGCCCGCAATGACGCCCGCCGCGCTGAGGGTAAGTCCCGCCGGCAGGGCGCCGGAGGTTAGCGCCCAGGTATAGGGTGGCGCGCCGCCGGATGCAGCCAGGGTTTGCGCGTAGCCGGCATTGAGCGATGCGCCGGGCAGCGTGGCCGCGGTAGTGATCGAGAGTCCCCCCGCCACCGTGATTGTGAGTTGTTTCGAGGCGGTGAACGCGGCGCTGTCGGTTACTTTGACCGTAAAGGTGAACGTCCCCGCGGCACTGGCGGTACCGGTGATGGATCCGGCGGCCGAAAGTGTGAGCCCCCCAGGCAGAGATCCGTTAGAGAGCGACCAGGTATAAGGCGGCGTGCCTCCGGTTGCGGCCAGCGGTTGCGAATACGCGCTGCCCACCGTCGCACCTGAAAGCGTGTTGGTGGTAATGCTCAGCGCCCGGGCGACGGTCAGGGACAATTGGGCGGACGCCTGGTGTCCCAGGCTGTCGGTCACCTGGACGGTAAAGGACGAAGATCCGGTGGCGGTGGGGGTACCCGATAGGTTCCCGTTGATGCCCACGGATACTCCCGCCGGCGGTGAACCCGCGGTGTCCTTCCAGGTGTAGGGCGCGCCGCCTCCCGAAGCCTGGAGCAGAACGGTGTAGGGAATACCAACGGTCGCCACGGGCAAGGTGGGAGGAGTAGCGATGGTAAGGCCTATGGCCACCACGAGCGTGAATTGACGGCTCGCAGTAGCTCCCAGGGTGTCCGCAACTTTGGCGACAAATGCGAACGTTCCCGCTGCGGTGGGAGAACCGGAGACGACGCCGGCGGCGGACAGGCTCAGGCCGGGAGGCCATGCGCCGCCGGCGAGCGACCACGTGTACGGTGCGACTCCGGCTGAGGCCGCCAGACTCTGCGTGTAAGCAACGTTCACAGATCCGCCGTCGAGCGCGGACGGTGTGGAGATGCCCAGACTCCCCGCGACCGTCACCGCGAAAGCCGCACTGGCGGTGAGATTGTTGCTGTCCGTCACGCGCACGGTGAAGCCGAATGCGCCTGCCGTAGCGGGCGTACCGCTGAGGTTCCCGTTCGCGGCGAGCGTCAATCCGGGAGGCAGTGCCCCACTAATGACGGTCCAGGTGTAAGGTGAGGTGCCCCCCGTCGCAATTAGCTTTTGGGCATACGCGATGGACACTTCTCCGGTGGGCAGGGGCGACTCGCTCGAAACCGTCACGCTCGCGAGGACAGTTAGCATGAATGCCTTGGCGGCCGTGACTCCGGTGGCATCCGTCAATTGAACCGTGAAGCTGGACGTCCCGGCTGTGCTGGGTGCTCCGGAGAGCGTGCCCGTTGCGGACGCTAGTGACAATCCAATCGGCAGGCTGCCGGTCGCCAGGGTCCAGGTATAGGGAGAGGTGCCTCCCGAAGCGGTCAATCCCTGCGAGTAGGACGCGCCCGCGGTCGCATTGGGCAGCGGCGAACTTGTGTTGATGACGGGCGGAGCGACTATAGAGAGCGTGAAGGTCTGTTTCGCACTGCTGCCGGCGCTATCGGTTACCGTAGCGGAAAAGGTCCCGGTCCCCGTCGCGGCAGGAGTGCCCGAGACCGCGCCGGAAGCACTGAGCGACAAAGCCGCGAGCGGCGCGGGCAAAGCGCCCGTGGGCGACCATGTGTAGGGCGGCGCCCCTCCGGCCGCCGCCAGGGTTTGCGAATAAGGCGCGCCCACGGTCGCGTTGTGAAGCTCAGGCGGGGTCGTGATGGTGAGGCCGGCGCTGATGGTGATGGCGAATTGCTTGGAGAAGGTGTTTTGGGGAGCCGAACTGTCGGTGACTTGGATTGTGAATTGGGATGCGCCGATCGCAGTGGGTGCTCCGCTGATCGCCCCGGTGGCGGAAGCCAGCGACAAGCCGTTCGGCAAAGAACCACCCGCCAGCGACCAGGTATAGGGAAGCTCGCCTCCGGTTCCCGTCAATGTCTGGTTATATGCGATGCCCAGGCTGCCGTTAGCCAACGGCGAACTGGTGGTAATCCCCAGCGGCGGGTTGACGGTCAGGGAGAATTGCTGGGATGCCGTCGCCTGATTGCTGTCGGTGACCTGGATCGTGAAGGTCGACGTGGAGGCAGTAGTGGGCTGTCCGCCGATTTTACCTGTGACCGCATTCAATGCCAGAGTGGCGGGCAAGGATCCGGCACTTAACACCCAGGTGTAGGTCCCGCTGCCGCCGGTGGCCGTCATGACTGCCGAGTAGTTCACGCCCACCGTGCCCTGCGGCAACGAGGTAGTGGTGATGACCAGCGCGGGGTTGATGGTGAGAGCAAACTGCTTGGAAGCCGTGGCCTGGTTCGAGTCAGTCGCCTGAATGGTGAAGCTGGCGGCGGCGGCCGAAGTAGGCTGGCCGCTAATCAGCCCGGTGGACGGATTCAACGAGAGACCGCCGGGCAAGGATCCCACACTCACTGCCCAAGTATAGGTCCCGCTGCCGCCGGTGGCTGCTAAATTTTGCGAATAATTCACGCCCGCTGTACCGGTGGGCAGCGGCGAGCTGGTGGTGATGACGATGGCCGGGTTGACGGTCAGCGCAAACTGCTTGGACGCCGTGGCTTGGTTCGTGTCAGTCGCCTGGATGGTGAAGTTCGCGGTGTTTGCCGTGGTAGGCTGGCCGCTGATTACGCCGGTGGCCGCATTCAACGAAAGATTGGCGGGCAAAGATCCGGCACTGACCACCCAGGTGTAGGTCCCGCTGCCGCCGGTGGCCGCCAGGCTCTGCGAATAGTTCGTGCCTACCGTACCTTGCGGCAATGGCGAACTGGTGGTGATGACGATGGCTGGGTTGATGGTCAGGGAAAATTGTTTGGACGAGGTGGCTTGGTTAGTGTCGGTGGCCTGAATCGTGAAGGGCGTGGTGGCTGCCGTGGTAGGCTGGCCGCTGATTGTGCCTGTGGTGGCATTCAACAAGAGTCCGCCCGGCAGCGATCCTACGCTGACTGCCCAGGTGTAGGTCCCACTGCCGCCGGTGGCCGCCAGGGTCTGGGAATAATTCACGCCCACCGTGCCTTGGGGCAAGGGTGAGCTGGTGGTGATAACGATGGCCGGGTTGATGGTCAGGGAGAATTGTTTGGACGCCGTGGCTTGGTTGGTGTCGGTGGCCTGGATCGTGAAGTTCGCGGTAGTGGCCGTAGTAGGCTGGCCGCTAATCGTGCCGGTGGCCGCATTCAACGAGAGATTGGCAGGCAGTGATCCCACGCTCACGGACCAGGTATAGGTTCCGCTGCCACCGGTAGCTGCCAAGGCCTGCGAATAGCTGGTTCCCACGGTACCCTGGGGCAAGGGCGAGCTGGTGGTGATGACGATGGCTGGGTTGACTGTCAGGGAAAATTGTTTGGACGCCGTGGCCTGATTCGTGTCGGTCGCCTGAATTGTGAAGGTCGAGGTGGCAGCCGTGGTAGGCTGGCCGGTAATCGCGCCCGTCGTGGCATTCAACAAGAGTCCGCCCGGGAGTGCTCCTAGGCTCACGGACCAAGCATACTGCCCGCTGCCACCGACGGCCGTTAAGGTCTGCGAATAGTTCGTTCCCACCGTACCCTGCGGCAGCGGTGAAGTTGTAGTAATGCTCAAAGCCACCGGCAAAGTGAAGGTACCTACAGTGGAGTTGTTAGCGCCATCGGTCGCCGTAACCATGAATGTCGACGAGATCGCCGTCGCCGGCGGAGTTCCCGAGAGGACACCGCTGGGGCTCATAGACAGCCAAGGCCCAGGCAGGCCGGTCGCGGACCAAGTGCAGGTGCAGGGATTCCCGCCCTCGGTTGCGGCAAAGGTCTGCGAGTACAGGGTACCGACCGTTGCGGCGGGCAGCGGCGAGGTCGTGGTGATGGTAGGCTGCGCCCACAAGGAAGCCGCAGCTACCGCGGCCAACGCGACCGATCTGGCTATGATGCGAGTCATCAGGGTGCACCGAAGCCTGGGCTACCAGGGGTGATCACCGCACCGGCAGGTGTCGTAGGCGGCGTAGTTGACGAAGACTTGCCCTTGCTTAATGCGACGGCCGCGCCAGCCGCGGCAGCGCCGCCGATCAGCGCCACGATCAGAATGATTTTCGACGATCCGCCGCCCTGTGCGGGCTCCGCATTCGTCTGCGCGATGCCGGCAGTCGCCGACTGCCCCTGAAATGACGTGGTGACGCGGATGGTGAATTGTCCGGCGCTGCCATTCGGCCGTAGCCCGCGACCTACGGCTTGGCCATTAGTATCGGTCATTACAGTCAGGGAGCTTTGTCCGGCCCCAAACGTTCCGCCGGCGCCGGCGCCTGGCAGCACGAAAGTGACCGCCACGTTCGGGATGGGGCGGCCGCCCTGGTCCACCACGCGCACCACCGGCTCCTTCGCGCGGTGCAACCGGATATTATTGATGGCCCCATCGCCTTCGAGCACCTCGATCCGGGGCACAGTGGTGGCGGACCGCGCCAGCACGGCGCACAGCAATACGGCCAGGAATTGCGCCGCCGTTGGCGCCCATCCGGCGTGCCGTCCGTCCATGTCGTTCCTCCGATCGGCCATCCTATAAGTACCGATAAAATAACCTAAGCTAGTGATTGTACCTTGCGACGGCAAGATTGGCATACACCTATGACCGGATCGGATGTGGCGCCGGAGTCCGCGCCGGAGCTCGCAACTTGGAGCCCGCCGGGGATATCCTTCCGCATCGAGTACGCCGCGGAGGCGCTCGAACAGATTCGGGAAACCGCGGTGGACGGATACCATCGCGTGCCGCACGGCGGCGTGGAGACCGGCGGCATTTTGTATGGCAGGCATCAAGAGAATGCCGTGCGCATCATGGCTTGGCGGCCGATTTCCTGCGAGTACGCCAAAGGCCCGTCGTTCCTGCTCTCGGAAAAGGATAGCGGCGCTCTGGCGGAAGCGCTGGGCGCACCCAGCGCCGATCCGGATCTGGCTGGGCTGGAACCTGTAGGCTGGTATCGGGCACACACGCGCAGCGAAGTTCTGCTGTCCGAAGTAGACCTGGATTTCTTCAACCGGTTCTTCCCGCAGCCATGGCAGGTGGGGCTGATTGTCCGCCCCGCCAGCTTCGCGCCCACCCGCGCCGGATTCTTTTTCCGCGAGGCGGAGGGCGTTATTCGCGCGCATAGCAGTTACCTTGAATTTACGCTGACGCCGATGGCCGCTCCACCCCCGCCCACCTTGGAAACCGACTCCGGAGCGCCACCCGAGACAGCCCGGCAAGCGCCTCCGCGCAGCCCCCAGGCGCAGCGTCACCCGCCGTGGAACCCGCGGTGGAAATGGTACGCGGCCAGCCTGGCCGTGCTGGCAGCCGCCGCATTAGGGACGTGGCTGCTGCGGCCTTCCCGCCCGAGTTTGAGCCTGTCCGCTGCGGATATGCGCGGCCAACTGCGGATCGCGTGGGATGGCGCCGCCCGCGCGATTGGCCATACCACCGGCGGATCGATCAATATCGACGACCATGGCGTGCGCACCCAGTTGAACCTGACTCCGGCGGATCTCCGCTCCGGCAGCATCTTTTATGCCCGGCAGTCCGGCGATGTTGCGGTGCGGCTGACCGTAATTGTGCCGGGGAGTTTGCCCATCGTGGAAGCCACCCGCTTCTTGGGACCTGGCTCCGCCTTTACGGCCTCTACGCCGCAGCCGGATGCCGCGAAGCCGGCAGCGCGGACCAAGCCGCCAGCTAGTGAGGCGCGCGTGGCTGGACCGGAACTTTCCGACCCGGCTAAATCCACGCGCCGCGCGATTCCTTTTCGCGCGCCGGACAAAGCCACGGGGCAGTTATCCGCCGCAATGCCGGGCATCGTGCCGCCGAAAATCGATGGCTCGCCCACAGCCCCGCCAGCAGCTCTCACCGCGGTGTTGGGGCCGGTACCCGCATTGCCGGCGGCTCTCCCGCCTCCGCGTCCGGCGCAAGTCCAGGCGGCTGCTTCGGGCAGAATCATCTGGACCGGCAAGCTCGCGAAGAACGGTATTCTGGTGGTCGAACGCAACCATGCATCGTCCGGCGCCGTCAGCGGCGTGCTGCCCGCACTGGCGGCGCGGGTCAACGCATATCCCGGGGACCTGACCGCCGGCGGCATTACCCTCTTCACGGCGGACCCCAGATACTCCCAGCCGTTGACCGAGAGGGCTGGAGCGGAAAACGGCTGGAATCCTACGACCTATACGTGGGATCCGCGCCGCGCCGGCGGAATCGCCATACTGGAGCAACCCAGCACGCAGAACGGCTACAAGCTGGTGCTGCGCAGCGATATTCCCAAGCTATCGGTGATCATGCTGGTGTGGCGCGCCATGCAGTGAGCCGCCCACTGCACCTTAACATCCCTAACTCAATTCGTAGTGCCTGTAAATTAAGACCATTCGATGTGTTAAATGGCTTACCGCTAGGCGGATCGACGCGCAGGTCCGTGATAACTTAGTGGTCGCGATAGACGATGCTGAAGTGACTTACTTACCCAGTAACACTTCTACATATTTACAAAACTAACTAAGAGGATAATCTTGTGACAAATCCGACTCATGCGAAACGGCCGGCAAACCGGCGTTCATTCTTGAAGATGGGGCTGGCGGCCGGCGGCGCGGCGGCCCTGGGCTCGCGGTTATCGGCGGGCAGCACACCTACTCTTGCCGGCCCCCCGCTGTCGAGCGGCGACACCGCGATTCTTAAATTCCTGGCGGCCGCGGAGCTGATCGAAGCCGACCTGTGGCAGCAGTATGCGGAGCTGGGCGGCCTCACCCCCGGCCAACTCCCCGTGGAGACAGCCCCCTTCACACCGATGAACAGCTATCAGGCGGCCTTCATGAACCTGGATCCCGATGGTCCGCAATATATCTCCAGCAACACCTCGGACGAGCAAAGCCACGCGTCGTTCCTGAACGCCTACCTGATCGCCAAGGGCCAGGAGCCGGTAGACCTGGATGCGTTCCGCACACTGCCGAGCAGCCAGGCCGCGCCCGCCCAACAAATTGGACGGCTGACCAATCTCATGCAGCTCAGCGTAGATACCAGTTGGTACACCCGCTATCGCAGCACGGCCAATCCCGATTTCGGCGCCACGTTCGCGCAGGCGCTCCCGCAGTTGAACGCGGGCCAGTTTACCGCGATTCCCGTAACCAACGACGACTATAACAACCCAAATCACATTCAGGCGATTGCCAATACCGCGGCATTTCACTTCGGGTCGATCGAGCAAGGCGGGTCCAGCTTGTACTTGACGCTCGCGCAGAAGGTCTCCAGCCTTGAAGTCTTGCGGATCTTACTCAGCATAGGCGGCGACGAGATCGCCCATTTCCTGGAGTGGGTGGATTTTTCAGGAAACTCAGTGCAGCCTCCGGTCGCACCGCTACAGGATCCGACGAACGGGCTAACCTTCCCGAACTTCGATGTAACGGTCAATCCGCTGCTACAAACAAACCTGATCTTCCCTGTGGCTTGCGAGTTCATCAGTCCGGCGCTTCCTCATTGCGCCGTGATCCGGCCTACCGGTCAAGGGCAGGTCGACGCCGTGGGCGCCGCCAATTTTCTGATCGGCGAAGGGCTCTTTATCGGCCAACCTCCGAAGTTCAATGAGCTGCTGCTGAACCTGGCGCAAGCGGCCGATGCGGCGCAGCGCCAATCATAGACCCATTCGCGAATAGTTTTGCCGAACTACCGGCCTGCGGGTTGCGTTCATGGCTGTATGGCGCGCGCGCAACCCATAATACCCATAAGGATAGCTCGGCGATTTTACCAAGCCGGCGCGGCGAATTGGCAGCCGGCTCAAACCCTGCAGCACCGTGCTCGAAGTGGCGCCGGGCCGCGGCTATTTCGCGATTGAGCTGGCAAAGCTCGGCCCCACAGCGATACGACGCATCGCCGGAAATGAGTGATCGGCAAGCATGCGCTCAAGCGCGCTACGCCGCGAATTCACAAAAATAAGACATTCTGTTGACGACTCGCCGCAGCGCCGAACGCTACGCTGGTAAACGGATCGGCGCTTCGCAAGCAGCAGCGGCCCGAGACGAATAGAGGAGAAATTAGGAGAACTGTTTATGTTTAGCGTGTCCAAGATGACAAGAATCCGGCGGCGGTCACTGCGACAAGCCGCCCAGACGTTCAGGTCCGCAAGTGCTGTCGCCGTACTGGTCGGCGTGGCATCCGGGTTAGGCATGGCGCAGACCGCCGGCAGTCCGGACACAAGCTTCGGGACGGGTGGAATGGTCACGACCACCCTCGGTGCGAGCCTTACTACCTTAACCGCCATTGAGCAATCCAACGGCGACATAGCCGCGATCGCCGGTTTCAACAACGAGGGCGCAGCCAACCCCAACGAGGAGGTTGTCGGTCTGATACGGTACACGTCGAGCGGGACCCTCATTGGCGTGACGACGGCGGCATGGTCCGCCAACGGCATCAATAAGCCGACAGCGGTCGCCGTGCAATCCAACGGCGACATAGTGGTGGTAGGGACGGCGCAGGCTTTCATTGATGCGGCCCAAGAATTCGGCATCGCGCGGTTCAAGCCCAATGGCCAACTGGACGCTACGTTTGGCGACGGCGGCCTGGTAACGACCACGCCCAGCGGACCTTTTCCCATGCCGTCCGCAGTCATTGTTCAGCCCAACGGCCAGATACTGGTGGGCGGCTTTGTGAACGGTTCGGGCGTGCATAAGCCGGGTCAGACCGTACTGGTGCGGTACAACCCAAACGGAAGCCTGGACACCACGTTTGGCATGGGCGGGATTGTGGAGGTACAAGCTGGCGTCGCTTCGCCCGCGGCGCTGGCGCAACTCTCCGACGGCTCCTATCTAGCTCTGGGTGGCGCCGGTGCAGTGGTGGAGTTCAGCTCCACGGGGGTGCTGCAATCCGCAGTGACGCCGGGAACCGTGGTGGCGGCCATCAAGTCTGGGTCGGGAGCGCTCCTTTTCCAGCCCAATGGGGACTTTGTTATGGCCCAGGATGTTCACACCGGTTGCGTGAACTGCCACGATAGCGCCGCGCAAGTGTCTCGTTTCAGCGAAACAGGAGTCGTGGATCCTACCTTCAGTTCCACGCCCTTCACGTTCGCCGGCAACGACCAAACCAAGCCGCAGGCAATCGCTCTCCAATCTAATGGGCAAATAGTAGCGGGCGGCCTCGCTAACGCGAACGGCACGCCGGTAATGGGCGGCTTGGCACGGCTCGATTCCAACGGCACGCTGGATACTACGTTCGCCTCCGGCGGCTCGCTGCTGAGCGGCCAAGTGGTTTCCGGCCTGCTGATACAGACAGACGGAAAGATTGTCGCCGTCGGCGAGATTGATGGCGATCTGGCAGTGGCGCGGTATCTGGCGAACTAATCGCAGCGAGCGACCAAACGGCAGCAACGGCGGTTACGGCAGCGGTGCAGTCTTTAAACACCGCTGCCCATATGCATTCGCCGTTGGGTCGCTCGATCATGCCTCACGATTCGACTTGCGCCCAACCACGATGTAAACGCCGTCGCGCAGCCCGAGCGGGTAGGCCACGTACTCCGCTTCGTGCCTCGCGATAATAATCTTGATCTTCCTGGGCATCTCAAATCTATGATAGCGAACCGCTTGCAGGCGCTAACTCAAAGGGTCTGTCAATTCTTACCCGGCCGCGCCTTCGCCACAATCCCCGCCGTCTCGTCGATGGTTAGAAATTGGTTCGCCCCGGTGCCTCCCAGCTTCTGCTTCTCGCCACTGGGCCATTCGATCTCGATGGCCTGCACTTCGGTGTCACTCGCCAGCCCGAACGTCAGCGCCAGATCGCTTTGCGAGCAGTAACTCGATCCGCTCCGCACCATGTTCCATTGCTTGCCCGACTTACCGGCAACGCGCACCACCGCGCCGATGCCATCGCGATTTGACTTGCGGCCCACCAGCCGGATGGAAATCCAGTTATTCCGGTTGCCGCCATCGTTGCGGAATAAGTAAGCCGGTCCGTCGTTGGTTGTCACCAGAATATCCGGGTCGCCGTCGTGATCGTAGTCGGCGTAAGCCGCGCCACGCGCCACGATCGGACGGTTGAAGGCCGCGCCCATCCGCGCCGTCACGTTCTCGAATTGCCCTTTACCCCGCTCGCCGAGATTGTGGAATAGCAGCGGCGGCTCCTTGTATTGAACCTTGGGCTGAACGCGGCCGATCTGCTCTTCGATGTGCCCGTTGGCCGCGAAAATATCGGGGTAGCCATCCAGGTCGTAATCGAAGAAGAAGGCGCCGAAAGTCAGCGTTAACAAGCTGGCGCGGCCCACGGCCGAAGAAGGCGCTTCGTCTACGAACAGGCCCGTGCCTTCGTTGTGATAAAGCCCCAGCATTTGGTTGGAGAAATTCCCGACCAGCAGGGCGGGCCTTCCGGAGCGGTCGTAATCGGCGGCGTCCACGCCCATCGCGCCGCGCGCCACGCCGTCCTCGCCGAAGGCCACGCCGGCGGCCATGCCTTCCTCGGTGAACGTGCCGTTGCGGTTGTTGCGGTACAGCTTGTTCGGCTGGGTATCGTTGGAGACGAACAGATCGGGCCAGCCATCGCCGTTGTAGTCCAGCACCGCCACGCCCAAAGACTTACTCGTCGGGTCGGCGACGCCGGCTTTCCGGCTGACATCCTCGAACTTCCCGTTGCCTAAGTTATGATAGAGTTTCGACGAAGTTCCTTTGTAAGACTCCGGCGTGCAGTACGACTTAGTCGATCCATCGAGCGAACACCACAAGTCGCCCTTTGCGGTCCACTGCACGTAATTGGCGACGAACAGGTCCAGCTTGCCATCTCGGTCGTAATCCACCCAAGCCGCGCTAGTACCGAAGCTGGCATTATCGATTCCCGACGCCTTGGTCACGTCGCGGAATTTGCCGTGGCCTTCGTTATGGAACAGATGGTCGCCTTCCAGAGCGGTGATATAGACGTCGTCGCGCCCGTCGTTATCGTAATCGCCGATGGCCACGCCGATGCCGTACATCTCCACGTCCAAGCCGCTGCCCGCGGTGATATCGGTGAACGTTCCGTCGTGGTTATTGCGATACAAGGCCGGCAGGCACTTGCGTCCGCGCGGCGTCCAGTCACGGCTGTTGATCAGCAGGATATCGGGCCAACCGTCGCCATCGGCATCGAACCACGCCGCGCCCGATCCCAGCGTCTCCGGCAGGAATTTCTGACCGGCGCGTCCGCTGTGGTGCACGAATTTGATGCCGGCCTGCGCGGTCACATCCGTGAAGGTGATGGGCGTGGGAGCCGTGCCAGCCATCGCCGCCATCGCGGCAAAGCAGGCGGCCGCGGCAAGGGCTGAGACATACCATTTCATTGGGAACCTCCCGCGGCGGCCAATGCCGGCTTGGGTTTGCCGGCAGCGACGTTCAGCGGCACAGTCTCGTGATCGTGAATTTGCTGGCGCTCATTGTTATTCTCCGGACTGAGCAAGCGCGCCTTGGCGGTGATGGACTGCGCCGACTCCTCGGCTTTAAAGCGCTGGAACAGCGCCTGTTCGCGGCTCGCGCCCGCGGTGTCGCCCAAGCCGCGCAAGCACAGCATGCGGGTATAATGCATTTGCAAATCCTCAGGATCCACGTCGCAGACGCGGTCCAGATACTTGATCGCCTCCGCATAATTTCGTTTCAAGAACAGAATTCGCGCCGCCTGGTTCAGCGTGACGCGATCGCGCGGATACATGCTCAAAGTGGTGTTCAGCGACTGGAGCGCGTCGTCGTACTTGCCATCCGCCTTTTCGATCATGGCTTTGAAGAAGTAGATCCGGCCCAACTTGGGATTGATCTTCAACGCCTGCTCGACGAATGGTTTGGCGGCGTCCGTCTCGCCCTCCTGAATGAGTGCGCGCGCCACGTTCAGCCAGCCGTCGGGGTAGCCCGGCTCGGCCTCGGTCACTTTCTTGAAGCCGTATTCGGCGCCCTTCAAGTCGCCCTGCAGCAGCAGGCCGATGCCCCAATCGTTCCAGCGCTCGCGGTCCTCTTTGCGCACCACCGGAGTCCACGCTGACCGGCCCAGAGGCACGCTGGCTTTGGCGGAAGCTACCGTGATAATGGGCAGATCCGGAATGCGCCCCTTGATCCGGCCCGAGACATCGTGCGGAATATTGTGTGGATCGAAGCTATATTGCATGCTATTGAAGCTGTTCGACAACAGCGTAGGATCCTGATTCGGCTTAGGCTGGCCGGCGTAGGCGAACTGCGTATAATAATGCGAGAACTTGCGGTAGTTCAGCTTGGCCGTGAACTGCAGAGGACCTTTGGCGTCCTTGGGAATCCTCACGCGGAAGTGCGCCACATCCGCGGCGCCGGGTGGAATCAAACGGACATAGAGCACGCTACGCGCCTGCCATGCGTTGCGCTTGTCGATCATATTGCCATCGCCATCGAGCTGGAAGGCACGATAGAAATGCGCGCCGGGTTCCACGGGACCTTTTCCTCCATCCTGCACCGCACCGCTCCAGAAAATCACGCGGCCGTCGGCGTCCCGGCCCTGCAGTTCCAGCCAGACATCGAAAGCGTCCACCGTACCGCCGGGGAAGAAGTGGCCGATTTTGCGCGTTCTCACGACCACGTCCAGGCGGGCCGTGGAGCCCGGCTCAAGCTGAATCCCCGCATGGTCGATCGGTGCGGCAACTTGCCCGACGTCGCGAATCACCGCGTTGCCGCTCTGCTCGGCTTCCTCGCCCACTGCGAAACCGGTCATCGCCTGCGGACCCTCGCCCGTGCGGCGCACCATTGCCGTTCCGCGGTCGTTAACCGGCGAGGCGGCGAAGATGTCCACCGAAATAAAGCCCGAAGTCAGAAATTTCTCGGTGGCGTCGAGTTGGGTCTGGTCCTGGTTCGCGTAAGGCACGGCCGTATTGGCGCCGGGGAAGCGGTGCGAGTGCACTTGACCGCTTATATTACCCGGGTCGTCCGAAGCCACCATGGGCATGTGGCAATCCGCGCAGTTCTGGCTCTTTTTCGGATAGTAGAACGAGCGCGCACCCTGGCCGGATACGCCGCTGGCCTGCCAGTTGTCGTAGTCGTTGAAGCCGCGGAACCAGCGATATTGGTTCACCGGAATGTCCAGATGCACCTTGTGGCATGCGGAGCAGAATTCCGGCACGTCCTCTCGCATGAACGGCTTCATAAACGTGTGCCGGTGCGGCGCGGGATTCAAATAAGTCATGAAATAGTCCGCGGCCTGTATGAACTTGTTCTTACTGCTCAGTAACTCGTGCAGCGGCGGATACTCGACCGTGAAACTGGCGTTTCCCATGGAGCTTTCTACGTGCGTGACGGCATGGCAGGAAGTGCACGACAGTCCGGCCTGCGCCTCCGGGGTGTCGATTTGCTCCTTAATGGGCCGGTCAAAGCGGCCATTGAAGAAGACCGCGTGATCGTGACAGCCCGCGCACCACTTACTCGGCCGGGTCCCAACCACGCTTTGCATATATTCGATCGACTTACGGTAGAACTGATTGTTGAACGACGCGAAGTGGTGCATGGAGCTTTTCCACTGCCGGTAGATGTCTTTGTGACAGCGCCCGCAGGCTTCCGAATCCATGAAGAAATTCGAGGGGATGATGCCGCCGACGTTGGTCTTGGCGGAGGATGGAAAAAACGGCGAGCGCGGCCCGCCGCCTTCCTCGTTCATCGAGACCGGTACGATCGCCGGGTTGCGGATGCGATCCGCCGCGTCCGGATGCGATCGCCGATACAGCACTGTCGCGGCGGGGAAGACCAACAGCAGCACCAGGCAGGCCGCATAGGCATTCCGAAATCCGGCGCCAGTGTGGCGCAAGACGTACGGAAGCCCAGCCAGCAGCGCCAGCACGGCCACCGCGATATGCCCTTCGAGCACCCAGCGATGCGGCGTAGTGTTTCCACGGACCGCCAGGAAAACGCCAGCCAGCGCGGCGATGAGAAACAAGCTGCCCGCCACCGGCATGCGCCGGATGAACCACGGCAGCATGATCGCCAGCGCCACTCCCAGTGCCAGGTGCAGGACCACGTTGCCCATGTAGAAGATGGTGGGCGAGGCAAATGCGGCGATATACGCCGTATTGATCAGGAGCAACACCAGCAGAATGCCGGCGTATCGGGCAAATTTTCCAGGTCTCATTGAATCCCCCCACGGCAATGGCTAGTAGCATATCACCGGGAGGAAGAAACATCTATAGCATTTTGAGACTAATGGCTACCCACTATACTTCCTTGCCCGCGTACAGCTCATCGATACTCTCGCGGAAGTTCTCCATCACCCGCGCGCGCCGCACTTTCATGGTAGCCGTCAATTCTCCGTCTTCGATGCTGAAATCGCGCCCTAGCACGCGATACCTGCGGATCTGCTCAAAGGGAGCCAGTTGCTTGTTCACCCGCTCCACCACCTTGCGGATCTCCTTCTGTACCGGCTCGGCGGCGGCCATTTCAGCCGTATCGCGGCCCTTCAGCGCATCCATTCCCTTCAGCGTTTCGGCCACCGCGGGATTGATGGTGAACAGCGCCGTCAGGTACGGCAGACGGTCGCCGACCAGCATGATCTGGCTGATCAGCGGCTCGAACTTGAAGAGGCTTTCCACGCGCGAAGGATGAATTTTCTTGCCGGTCGAGGAGACGATCAGCTCCTTCTTGCGGCCAGTGATGAACGCGAAACCTTCGTCGTCGATGAACGCGATATCGCCGGTATGCAGCCAGCCGTCGCGCAACACTTCGGCAGTGGCCTCGGGATCGCCAAAGTATGCCGAGAATACGCACGGAGTTCTGATCAGCAATTCACTATCCTGCTCGGCGATACGCAATTCGACGCCGGGCAGTGCCTTGCCGATACTGCCGGCTTTGGGCTGGCTGGTGGGGTTCAGCGCGGCCACGCCTCCCTCCGTCAAGCCGTAGCCCTCCACCAGCGGCATGCCGATCGCCTCGTAGAATTCGGCCAGTTCTTTGCTCAAAGGCGCGGCCCCCGAACAGGCCAAGGTCAGGCGCCCGCCAAAACGAGCCCGCACTTTCTGAAAGAACAGCCGGTCGGCAAGCTTTAGCGGAACCCGAATGCGCGCCGGCACGGGCTTCCCTTGGTGCTTATAGTTGGCCGCCGCCAAACCCATGCCCAGCGCGCCGTAGAACGCTTTGCGCGCCACGGCCGGCCGCTTCCGCAGTTCGGTGCAGATGGTCGAGTAAATGCGCTCCCACATGCGCGGGGGCGCCAGCAACATGGTGGGCCGCACCGCCCGGATATCCTGCGGCAGCTTCAGCAGGCTTTCCGCGAAACTCACCGGCGTGCCCAGGCGCATGGGCAGCAGTTCCACCACGATGCGCTGCGCGATATGCGCCGAGGGTAGAAACGCTACCGTGGCATCTTTAGGGCCTATGGGGAAAACCAACTTTCCCATGTCCAGGTTCGCCACTACCGCCGCGTGCGTGACCAGCGCCATCTTCGGCTCGCCCGTGGCGCCCGAAGTGAGATAGAGGATCGCGTAGTCGGCGGGTGTGACTTCGGCCTTCAGGCGCGCCACATACTCCGCGTCTTCGGCCAGGGCCAGACGCCCGCGCGCGCGCAGTTCGTCGAGCGACAGCGCGCCCTCCGCCTCGCCTGTAAGGAGGATGCGTGGCATGTCGGGCGCCTCGCGCAACGCTTGCAGAGTCTTGACATCCTCCACGAACAGAGCCTTCGCGCCGCAGTTTTGAATGGTGCGAATCAGATCTTTGGGCGGGTAACTGGGATATAGCGCGGCGGCCACGCTGCCGGCCGTCAGGATGCCCAGATCCGCCAGGTAGAATTCCAGGCGCGTCTCCGAATCGAGCGCCACCACGTCGCCTTTGCGGATGCCGATGGAGCGCAGGCCGGCGGCAATTTCCTGCGCGGCCGTCTTGTATTGGTTCCACGAGTAGGTCAGATACTCGCGTTTGCCGTCTTTCGCCAAGCTGGGTTGCCGCAAGGCTGGTGCGTCGCCAAACTGTGCCGCGGATTCTTCGAGGACCTGATATATGGTGCGCGGTTGCATTCGGCAACAATGCTATCAGATGGCGGGGGCGTTTGGTAGAATGAGGCGATGAACGACACGCAGTTATTCCTCGCGGTCGGGATGCCCACCCTGGTGGTCTTGATCGGCATCCTGATCAACCACTGGCAGGTTTCCGCCATCAATGCCGGGATCACGGACAGTAACGCCAGGATCTCCGACCTCCGGCAGGACATGAATATCCGGTTTCAGGAGATGAACCCACGCTTCGACGACCTCAAGGACGCTTGGCGGGCCGAGCTGCGCAGGGTGGAAGAGGTCATCGACGCCCGCCTCAAGCACCTCGAAGAACGATAGCCATGAACAGCGATCAGGTCATTGCCACGCTACGCGATCACGAGCCGGAACTTAGGGAACTCGGCGTGGCGAGTCTCTCCATATTCGGGTCCACCGCTCGGGGCGACGGCCAGCCGGATTCGGACATCGACCTGTTGGCTGGCTTTGACGAATCGCGAGCGCTGTCGCTCCTCGATTTAGTAGGCATCGAGTTGAAGCTTGCAGGCTTGCTTGGGCAGCCGGTAGACTTAGTAGAGGAAGGGACGCTCAAGCCGCGCGTGCTACGAAGCGTAGAGGCAGACCCGATTCAGCGGTTCACAGACGTGTTGGAGAAGGCATGAATACGACAGAATTAATGGACCGCGCATCTGCTCATGGTTGAGCGTGACCTGCCTCCGTTGAAAGGAGCTGTCCAAACAGCTCTCAGCCGTCTCCTGGCGCCAGAGGGCGAGGAGTAGTTTTACCGTTCTCATTTGATCGGCGGACCGCCAAGCCTGTGGTGGTGTAGGGAAGCCTGGGAACAAGAGACAGCGCTATTGGATCCCAGCGGCGTCTGAAGCAGATTCATCCGACGCAGGTAAATCTCAGCAGGCGCCTAGTCTGCGTAGGCGGCCCGGCAAACGAGACTGCAACCGGTGCGTGACTTGGGACGGATCGCGCTCCACCAATCATGATCATATCTGATAATGATCGAGAAGAAGCGACTGTCCATCGCCTCGCATAGTCGCCTGACACCAGCGATAGGCATAGAGCAGGAACACCCCACTCCCCGCCGCCAATGCTACTATGCATAGATCGCCGCGTGACGCCATGCCCTCGATCCATCTGAAAACCCCCATCCCAGGCCCTCTCTCCCAAGCCCTGGCCGACCGGCGCGTGCAGGCAGTGCCTCGCGGCGTCTCCCAGTTGACGCCCATCTTCGTGAGCCGCTCCGAAGGCGCCGTCATCGAAGATGTGGATGGTAACCGCTTCCTCGATTTCGCGGGCGGCATCGGATGCCTCAACGCGGGCCATCGCGAGCCGGGGGTGGTCTCCGCGCTGCACGCACAGGTGGACCGATTCCTGCACACCTGCTTCATGGTCACGCCCTACGAGAGCTACGTGCGCCTCGCGGAAAAGCTGAATGCG
>JBEKTJ010000076.1:0-60337 GCA_049516155.1 Bryobacteraceae bacterium | reverse complement strand
CGTGGAAGTATGTGCCGCCAGCGTACCAGCCGCCCATCGCGATTGGATTGCCTTGCTGCCCGGCCTAGGGTTTCAGTTTGTCGATTTCACTGTTTGCATGACGTTGGCCGGCCTGCCGTCCAGCCGCCTGCCGGAATCCCGGATCGCACTGCGGGAAGCCCAGCTTGCGGATGCGCCGGCGGCGGCCGCGATTGCAGAGCGGGCATTCCGGTTCGGACGTTACTACGCAGATGCACGGTTCCCAAGGGCGCTGGCGGAACGGCGGTTTCATCAGTGGATTTACAAAGCCATCGCCAGCGCTGACCAGCGGTCTCGTGTGTTTGTGATGAGCGAGCAGGGCTGCGTCAATGGATTCTCGCATGTGACCATCGACAACGGAGTTGCCCACCTGGCGCTCCCCGCCGTAGATATTTATCTGCAAAACACGCTGATCGGATTCGAGCTGTATCTTGCCACGCTGCGTGAACTCCAGCGCCTCGGCGTGAGGCAGGTCACCGGTAAAATCTCCTGCGCCAATACCGGCGTGGCAAATATTTGTGCCATGCTCGGGTTCCGGTTCTCGGGCCCGGCGGCGGTGTTTCACTGGCATTCGCCCGCGGCCCGGCACCTGAATCCTCCTATTCACATCCGGAAGGAAACATTCTGCGGAAACGGTTTGGCGGGCGCTTTATGAAGCTTGCCGGCTCCCAGATGCACTCGTCCGTGCCGCTTCGCATGGCCCTGCTGTCCAGTTGCACGGTGCAACTCTTTCCCGAGCTGCTCAAACAAGAACTCGGAGCCGCGGGATTCGATGCGGAGTTCTGGGTCGCCGGATTCGACCAAGTGCGGCAACAACTGCTCGATCCGGGATCTGAGTTATTCGCCAATCGCCCCGATGCGGTTTTGTTGTATCTGGATGGCGAAGATCTGTTCCGCGACTGCCTTGCTAACCCATTCGCGTTCGACGACGCAGCCAAACTTAATATCGTGGCCGCGCGGGCCGCTGAGTTGCGGCAACTGGTCAGTGCCGCCCGTCGGCATTTACCCGAAACGGCATTTTTGCTGAACACTATTGCCCTACCGCCGTTGACGCCGCTGACCGGGCTGGAATACAATTCCGAATACTCGCTGTACGATATCTCCTATGAATACAACCGGGCCTTGAGTGCGCTGGCACGCGAGACCCACGCGGTGATCGTAGTGGACGCGGCCGCCGTAATGGCCTGGGTGGGTTATCGGCAATGGCACGACTCCAGGTTATGGTACCTGGCGCGCTCCCGTTGGAGCCGCGCTGCCATGCGCGAGTTGGCGGTACGCTATACCGCCGCCTTTGCCGCGTGGTGCGGCCCGGCGCGCAAATGCATCGTGCTGGATCTCGACCATATGTTGTGGGGAGGCATCGTGGGCGAGGATGGGGCGGAGAGCCTCCAGCTTGGCGAAGAGGGTGTGGGCCTGGCGTTCGTCGAGTTCCAACAAGAACTGCTCAACCTCAGCCGCAAGGGCATCCTGCTGACAATTTGCAGTAAGAACAATCCCGACGATGCACTGGCGGTGATTCGCTCGCATCCATCCATGCGGCTGCGCGAGGAGAACTTCGCCAGTATCCGCATTAACTGGGCAGACAAGGCTACTAATCTGCGCTCGATTGCGGAAGAGTTGGACCTGGGGCTCGACAGCCTGGTCTTCATCGACGACAACCCCGCCGAACGTGCACTGGTATCTCAAGCGCTTCCACAAGTGCTGGTGCCGGCTTGGCCCTCGGATCCCGCCGAGTACAAATTTGCCCTGCTCGGACTCGCCATGCAGGCTTTTCCGAAACTTCGCCTGGCCGAAGAGGATCGCAGCCGCGCCGCCATGTACCGCACGCAGGCGGCGCGCCGTACTTTGGAAGCCCAAACGTGCACCCTGGAAGATTATTACGGCGCGCTGCAAATGGTGGCGCGCATCGGCCGCGCCGACGCTTTTACGGTGCCGCGCATTGCGCAGTTGACGCAAAAGACCAACCAGTTCAATCTGACCGCGCGGCGCTACACGGAAGCCGAAATCGCCGCGCTGGCAGTGTCGTCCGAGGCGTTGGTGCTGTGGCTGGAGCTGGCGGACCGCTTTGGCCCCAACGGGCTGGTGGGCGTACTCATCTTCCGCAAAGAGAGCATGGCGCTGTGGCGCATCGACACGTTTCTTTTGAGCTGCCGGGTGATAGGCCGAACGGTGGAGCGGGCCTTTCTATCGCATGCCTGCGCGTTGCTGCGCAGCTTGGGCATCGCGCGCCTGGTCGGGGAATACCGCCCGACGCCGCGCAATGGGGTAGCCGCATCGCAGTACGCCAGCCTGGGGTTTTCAGCAGTGCCCCAGCCTGTGGGCCACGGCGACACTACCTGCTGGGAACTGGATCTGACGAGGCAGAGCGTGCCGGCTCCCGAGTGGATCGAAATTGTGCCCGTCGCCGAGACTGTTCATGCTTAACCCCCATCTAGTGGAAATCGTGGCGAGAAATTTCGGTCTCGAACCGGCGCAGATTACGCCCGCGACCAACGCCGATACGGTGCCGCAATGGGATTCTGTCGGCCACCTGAAGCTGATCCTGGACATTGAGGAGAGCTTTGCCGTCCGCTTCTCCAGTGCGGAGGTCGGCGAACTGACTTCGGTCGGCGGCATTCAAATAGCCTTGCAGCGGCGAGCGGAAGGCTAGCCGATGGCGGTGAAAGCAACCACATATCAGGCGGGCATTCATGTGCCGGAGCACGAACTGCTCCCACCACAATCCTGCTGCCCGCTCTGTTTCGCGGAGGGACCGCGTCAACCTGCGTTGCTCGTGCAATCTAACCCCGACGTTCTGTTGCTGCACTGCAAGCGGTGCAGAGCCTATTCCGCCTCTCGTATGCCGGCCGAGGAGACGCTGCGCCGGTATTATGCGCATTATTATGATGGCTGCAGCGGCTCAATGAGGTCTCCGGCATCTTTCGCACGCCATTTCATGAATCATGCCGGTTCGCTGCTGCGGCCGGAATCGCCAGCTATTCTCGATTTCGGTGGCGGAGCCGGCGACCTTTCCCGGGCAATCGCCGTACGGCTCTTGCGCCAGGGCGCCTCACGCGTTCATATCGACTTGGTGGACTACAGCAGCGGTCTCAGCCGAAACGATGTCCCCCAGATCGCCATTCAACCGCACCTTACGCTCGAAGCGGTGGCGCGAACCGATTTCGACATTGTCCTGGCCAGCGCGGTTTTGGAGCACATCCCTGCGCCATGGCCAGTTCTCACGCGCCTCTTTGCAGCGCTCCGGCGCGGTGGTGTCTTGTATGCCCGAACTCCTACGGTAGTAGCGCTGCTGCGCCTGTTCGAACGGTTCCGATTGCCGTACGATTTCACCTTTCCCGGACACGTCCACGATCTCGGGCAGGACTTCTGGGAGGGCACTATCCAGCGGCTACCGCCAGAGGCCGGAGAGATCCGCATCCTCTCTTCGCGGCCGTCGATCGTGGAAACCGCCTTCGACAGGTACCCATTCCGAACTCTCGCCGCGTATACGTTGAAATCGCCGTGGTATGTGTGGGGCCGCCGCTATCGTTTGGTCGGCGGCTGGGAAGTATTCTTTCAACGCAAATAACCCGGGCTTGCCGAGACTTGCGACGCGATATCCTGTTCGGAACCATTTGCGCCTGCCCCTGCCGTCGATTGCACCGCGTAACTCGGGCGCTCCATCATACGGAAGTGCATACGGGCTAGGTACTCCCCGATGATGCCGATAGCGAACAATTGAGCTCCGGAAAAAATTGCGATTACCGAGGCCAAAAACGGAAAACCCGGAACGCTGCTCCCTTGTATGAGATAGCGTCCGATCACGTACACCAGCACCGCCATCCCGAACGCGGTCGAAGCGAACCCAACCAGACTCGCCAGTTGCAGAGGCAGCGTGCTGAACCCGGTCATCATGTTCAGTGCATGAACAACCAGCTTACGAAACGTGTAGTTGGAAGTTCCGATAGCGCGCGGGTCGTTGCGCACGGGCACCACCGCGAAGCGGGTGGTGGCCCAGGTCAGGAGCACGTCGATGGATACGTACGGGCTGCGATATTCCGCGAACCCGTCCCGTAAATACGTCCGAAATGCCCGGAATGCACTGACGTGCCGGGCTGTTTCGACGCCCATGGCCGCGCGCAAAGCCAGTTTCGTGATACGTGATGCCAAGTCGCGGTGGAACCCGTGTGTCTCCCGCTCCGGCGTTCCGTATACGACATCACACTCTTCGTCCAACCTAGCGGTCAGCCGCGGAACTTCTTCCGGCGGATTTTGTAAGTCGTCGTCCATGGTGACGATGACTTCATACGACGCAGCCCGGATGCCGCATAGCAAGGCGTTGTGCTGCCCGTAATTACGCATCAGGTTGATACCCCGGATCCAATTCGACGAGGCGCACAAGGGGGTGATGACGTCCCAACTTCGGTCACGGCTTCCGTCGTTCACCAGCAGCAGTTCCAGCGCTTCATATCGAGGCGTCAGAACTTCTTCAATGCGGGCCGCCAGTAGCGGAAGGCTCGCTTCGGCGTTGTAGACCGGAATGACGATGGACACGCGCACACCGGGATCATAGCATAGCTTCCGGAGACGCCAGCCTTTGCCCGTAGGATATACTAAGCTGGCGAGCCGTGACCGCGTATCGAATTCCGTTCAATCGTCCGGGCCTTACCGGCAATGAGTTGCACTATATCGCCGAATGCATCCGGCTGGGTCATGCCGCCGGCGACGGCATGTTCACGCATCGATGCGCGGAACTCTTGCAGCAGGAACTCGGCGCCGCGCGCGTGCTCCTCACTACCTCCTGCACGCACGCGTTGGAGATGGCGGCCCTGCTGCTGGATATCCGGCCGGGCGACGAGGTTATCGTCCCATCATTTACTTTTGTTTCCACGGTGAACGCATTTGTCCTGCGCGGGGCCAGGCCGGTATTCGTGGATATTCGGGAAGATACATTGAATCTGGATGAGACGCAGGTGGAGTCTCTGATTACACCGCGCACGCACGCCATCCTGCCAGTGCATTACGCGGGCGTAGCTTGCGAGATGGATTCGATCCTTGAGACTGGGAGGAAACACGGTATAGCGGTCCTGGAAGATAATGCGCACGGGCTGTTCGGCCAATACAAACAGAAGCATCTCGGCACGTTCGGCTGCATGGCCACCCAGAGTTTCCATGAAACGAAGAACGTTTCCTGCGGCGAGGGCGGCGCATTGGTAATCAACGATCCTAAGTACGTGGAGCGCGCGGAGGTTATCCGGGAAAAAGGCACTGATAGAAGCCGCTTCTTCCGTGGCCAGGTCGACAAGTATACTTGGGTTGATATCGGTTCCAGTTATCTGCCTTCCGATATTCTAGCGGCGTTTCTGTATGCGCAGCTTGAAAAGCGCGGGCAAATCACAGCTGCGAGAAAACGGATCTGGACATATTACTACACGCATTTACACGAGTGGGCCTGCTTAAATGATGTGCGGTTGCCCCAGGTTCCGTCTCATTGTCAACAGTCGTATCACATGTTTTACCTGGTCATGCCTTCGCTGCAGGCGCGTCAGGCTCTTATCGAAACCCTAAAGGCGCACGGCATGTTGAGCGTCTTTCATTATCTTCCGCTGCATCTTTCCGCCATGGGGATACGGGTTGGCGGCCGCCCGGGCCAGTGCCCGGTCACCGAGCGAGTCAGCGATTGCCTGCTGCGCCTGCCCTTTTATAACGACCTTTCCGCTTCGGAACAGGCCGAGGTAGTGGATGTCGTCCGGCAGTTTCGGGTTGGCGGGAGCCGCACTCACAACTGGGAAGAATAACGTCAATCCCGGCCGGACGGCGGCTTGCGCGCTCACCTATCGGGGAACCACTGCAGTCCAGCCCGGAGACCCGGAGGCGTTCAGCCAGCTCCAGCCGATGTCGGTGGCTCCTCCGGTTCCGCCGTAATAGTGCACGGTTACCTGTGCCGTCGCATTATCCTGCCACACCAGATCGGGCACACCGTCTCCATTGAAATCGTTGGCCCCGGCTACCGTCCACCCCGGGACCCCAGCATTGTTCAGCCAGTTCCAACCGATGTTCGTGGCGCCGCCCGGCCCTCCATAATATTGCACCGTGACCTGGCCGGTCGGCATGTATTCCCAAATCAGATCGGGCGTCCCGTTTTCGTCAAAATCAGCTGCCGCCACTACCCGCCAGCCGACTGGCGCCCCTGCGCTGTTTAGCCAGTTCCAGCCCTGGTCCACCGCGCCCTCGGCGCCGCCGTAATAATGGACCGAAACCTGATTCGTGGTGTTGCTTTGCCAGATCAGATCCGGCACCCCGTCACCGTTCATATCGGCCACGGCCACTACCGTCCAGCCGACAGCACCGCTTTCATAGAGCCAGTTCCACCCGATGTTCGTGGCCCCTCCCACTCCGCCATAGTATTGCACGGTCACCTGGCCGGTCGGCATGTATTCCCAGACCAGATCCGGAACGCCGTTTCCATCAAAGTCCGCCGCGCCCACCATCACCCAGCCGGTCGGCGCGCCGGAGCTGTTCAGCCAATTCCAGCCGATATCGGTCACGCCCTGCGCCCCGTCGTAGTATTGCACGGTTACCTGGTGAGTGCTGTTATTCTGCCAAATCACGTCCTGGTAGCCGTCTCCATTGAAATCCCCGAGGCCCAGTTTGCATTTGTAAGTGTAGTCCGCAGCCGGTTGCCAGGCGCCGTTCACCTCTGCGGCTAACTGCACGTAGATGCTTCCACTCGGTACGGCAGCGCAGGGGATCGAACCCACAGTTTGGGACGTCCCAGCCGTGCTACCGGAGAACACATTCGCACCGCCCTGAGTGGTGCCCACAATCAATTGATACTCCGTGGCGCCACTAACGGCATCCCACGAGAAGTCCGCCAGATTGTCCGAAAGCGTGATTCCCGGCAGCGGGCTGCTGATCGGAGCGGCGCTGGCGAAGGAGAATTTCGCGAAAAAGGCATCTATACCGCCCCCGCTGCTGGGTTGAAATACTCCCGGTGTGGTGGGGATCCCTAAAGACGAGCCCCCGCTGCCGGTCCACCCCGTTACGTAGGCGTTTCCTGCGGAGTCCGCCGCAATGCCGGCAGCCACATCGTTCCCGCTTCCGCCGAAATACGTCGCATACTCCAGGCTGTCCAGTTGGTTGCTGAATGCAGCTATAAACCCATCGCCGCCGCCGCCGTATGCCGGCTGCACCGCGGCATTCACCGGAAAGTTGATCGAATTCGTCGATCCGGCAATGAAGATGTCGCCAGAGCCGTCCAGGGCAATCGCATAACTGCTATCCGGCCCGGAACCACCTAGGTAAGTTGCGTTCAGAATGCTGCTCCCATAAGCGTTGAGCGTGGCTACGAAAGCATTGTAGGAGCCATTGTTGACAGGTTGATATGCATTGGACGTAACCGGGAAGTCCGGCGCATTCGTAAAGCCCGTTACATAGGCATTCCCGGCGGCATCGGCCGCGATGGCGGTCCCGTTATTGAGTCCCGTGCCGCCCAGATAAGTGGCGTACTGAACCGGCCCAGAAGCGCTTATTTTCACTACAAAGGCGTTGCTTTCGCTGCCGGCTGCCTGTAGTGGGTTCACCGTTGGAAAATTCGCCGATTGGGTCTGGCCCGTCACATAAATGTTCCCGGCTGGGTCCAGTGCGACCCCGGCGGCAGTATCGTTTTCTATGCCGCCAAGATAGGTAGCGTAGATTAAGGCGGAGCCCGCGGCGTTCAGCTTGGCCAAGAACCCGTCATAGGAACCGCCGCCATAATATTGCTGAAACGCGCCTGTCGTGGTGGGGAAGTCGACGGAAGCCGTATAGCCGGCAATATGCGCCTCCCCTGCCGCATCCACGGCAATTCCAGCGCCATAGTCGTCGCCGCTTCCGCCCAGAAAGGTCGCGTAAATCAGCCCACTGCCACCCGCGTTCAGTTCCAAGACGAAGGCTTTGCTGTCACCTACGAAGCTGGTTCGCAACGCGCCGGGGGTGATCGGAAAATCTCCCGAATACGTGAAACCGGTAACATAGGCGTCGCCTGCCGCATCCACCGCCACGCCGAGCCCCACGTCCCGGCTACTACCCCCAACGTAGGTGGAGTAAACCAGACCGGTTCCCGCGGCATTCCATTTGGTAATGAATACGTCCGTGTCTCCGGCCATGGATTCCTGTTCGGGGCCAAGCGTCGGAAAGTCCGTAGACCCGGTTTCTCCCACCACGTAAGCACAACCGGAGCCATCTACGGCTACGGCGTGGCCATAGTCGTCGCCATTGCCGCCCAGATAGCCGGAAAATGCCAACATCGGATCGATGATCAGCGGACGGCTCGGGTCGTATGCGCCTAGGTCGAACCCAACCTCATGCCAGCCGTTGAAGACATACTGCCCGAAGATTTCGCGCCGGCTGCCTTGCACGCTCTGATACACCACGGGGCGGCGGTGCGTTACCCATCCGGAGCCAGTCTGTACCCTTAAACTGCCTTCCCGGTCGATTTCGACATTCTTCGCGCCCCCAAAAGCAAGATGGATGGAGCGCCAGGATGCGTGAGGTGCCACTACCAGATCGTATTCCAGCCGGTTCTGGTTTCCATAGTAGGTCAGGTCGACACCAGGATAGAGATCGGCGTACTTGATGGCCGTGAACAACGGCACGCTCGTTCGCCAATACTCCGGACGCGAGCCTCTGATGTAATTGGCGATTCCGGCTTGTGGCCCCTCTGCCTGGGGCCGCACATTCGGGCGCGCGCCCACGAAGCGGAGCGGGACGTCAGTCTGATGAGAACCGATAACCTCGCCGGAAGAGGCAAATGCCACTGTACGCCTGGAGATATGCGCGACGAACCATTGCTCCGATTCGAGCCCGCGCAATTCGAACATCAACGGCATTTTTCCATAGGCCGCCGCATTGATTCCCCCGCCATCTCCCCCAAACACAGCGCGAACCAAACCGGTGAAGAGAACCACAAGTGAACAGACCCGAAAACTCGCGCTCATGCTCACTAGATCGGTACTTTTCCCCGTCCGCTTTAGGGCTACACCATTGCCGAACTAAGGTTTGCGTAGCGACTGCGCCACATCCACTTATCGGGGAACTACAGCCGTCCAGCCGGGAGCCCCGGGTTCGTACAGCCAGTTCCAGCCGATGTCGGTAGCTCCTCCGGTTCCACCGTAATAGTGCACAGTCACCTGTGCCGTCGCGTTATCCTCCCAGACCAAGTCGGGCACCCCGTCTCCATTGAAGTCGTTGGCCCCCACTACCGTCCACCCGGGTGCCCCAGCGCTATCCAGCCAGTTCCAACCGGTGTTTGTAATCCCGCTGTAATATTGCACCGTGACTTGGCCCGTTGGCGCATATTGCCAAACCAGATCCGGCGTCCCGTTGCCATCGAAATCCGCCGCCGCCACTACCCGCCAGCCGGCTGGCGCCCCGGCGCTGTTCAGCCACGCCCACCCGATGTCGGTGGCCCCGCCCGATCCGCCATAGTAGTGCACGGTGACCTGATTCGTCGCGTTGTCCTCCCAAATCAGGTCCGGCACGCCATCGCCGTTCATATCGGCCACCGCCACCACCGTCCAGCCGGGAGCCCCCGATTCGTACAACCAATTCCACCCGATGTTCGTGGCCCCACCCAGTCCACCATAGTAGTGCACCGTTACTTGGCCGGTTGGCATGTATTCCCACACCAGATCGGGCACGCCATTGCCATCAAAATCCGCTGCTCCCACCATCACCCAGCCAGTCGGCACGCTGGTATTGTATAACCAATTCCAGCCGATATCGTTGATGTCCGGTGTGCCGTCATAGTAATGCACGGTTACCTGTTGCGTGCTGTTGTCCCTCCATACCAAGTCCTGATAGCCGTCTCCATTGAAATCGCCGATGCCGATCTTGCACTTGTACGTATAGGAGGCCGCCGGCTGGAAGCTGCCGTTCACGTAAGCCGATAGCTGCACGTAGAAGGTTTGGCCGGTGGCGGTACATGGAATGGATCCCACCGTTTGCGATGTTCCTGAAGTAGTACCGGAGAAGATATTCGTACCACCCGAAGTTGTGCCTACGGTCAATTGATACGTTGTGGCGCCGCTCACGGCATTCCACGAGAAGTCCGCCGAACTGTCCGAAAGAGAGCTTCCCGGCAAGGGGCTTCCGATCTCACCAGCCGGAACATCGACCCCCAATGCAAACGCATCGTAGAGCCCGGCGTTGTAAGTCTGCACAGCGCCCGGTGTAGCGGGGAAATTCGTCGCTATGGTCGCGCCGGAAATCAACACCGCCCCAACCGGCGTTACGGCGATATTCTGGCCGAGATTATTGTCCGAGCCGCCAATACAGGTCGACGACAAGAACGTTTGGCCGTTGGGGCTGATCTGGGTCAGGAAGGCGGTAGTGGCTGAAACCATGCCGGCGTAGGCAGTGCCGGGACTGTTAGGCGGCGCCACCAGAGCCAAAATCTGGTTATGCGTCAGGCCGTTGTACGTGAGCTCGCCCCAGTCGTCCTGGTTGGTGCCGCCCGCCGTCGCGGTGGCCATGCCGGCTCCTTCAAATGCTACATAGACGTTATTGCCGGAGTCCACGGCCACCAGCAACGGTGTGCTCACAATCTGCTCCGGGTATCCCAAAGTCGCCTGCGTCCAACTGGAGCCGGCGTTCGTCGTGTAAAACAGGCCATTCCCCGTCGCGGCGTAGATTGTGCTCGTCGAACTGTTCATAGCCAGGCTGGTCACAGCCACAGTCACACTTGAAATCGTCGGTAATCCGGTATTGACCGCACCCCAAACCTTGCCGCCATCGGTTGTCTGATACACGCCGCTCGGGGTGCCCGCGTAGGCTGTCGCCGTATTGGGAACCACAACCACTGTGTAGACGGCTCCTGTCCCTGGCGCCGTCGTCGGGCTGCTCCAGGACGAGCCCGCATTTGTGCTGTAAATCAGGCCACTGCTCGATCCCACATAAACCGTCGAAGGGCTGGTTTTGGCGATCGCTATCACGGCCGACGTTCCCACCGCTTGGGCCAGTTGTGTCCAGCTTGTGCCGCTATTCGTAGTCTGATAAAGGTGACCGCTGCCGGCTGCATAAACGGTGGACGGCGTATTTGGGTCCACCGCGATCGCGTCGATCGTGGTGGAGGTGATGCCGCTATTCGCGGACGCCCAGGAGCCGCTCACCAATTTGTAGACTCCCCCGCCGGCGGCGTTAACCGCCCCAGTGCCGGCGTAAAGAGTGGCGCCAGTCGGATCGAACGCCAACGCGGTTACCTGGTCGAAAGGTCCTGCCAGGGTTGTGGGCGACCAATTGGAGCTCGAACCGCTGATAGTGCCTTCCATCAAAGGCGCCGGCCCGCCATTCCGCGCCCCGGAAATCGGATTCGGCGTGGGAAAACCGATGCACTCGGTGGTGCCCGACACGTAGGCATTCCCCGCCGAATCCACGCCGATGCCCGATCCGCGCTCGGGGATAAAGCTGCTGCCCAGTCCGCCAATGTAAGTACCATACACAGGGGGAAGGCTGCCGCTCGAATTCAGCTTGAGAGCGAAGGCGTCGTACAATCCGCCGCCGTAGCTAACTTGCGCCGCGCCCGATGTGATTTGTGGAAAACTCGGGTCGTTCGTCATTCCTGTCACATACACGTCGTTTTGCGAGTCCAGCGCGATGCCGAAGCCTACCGTCTGTAGGGTGCCGGAATTTCCCAATAAAACCGGACCGTAGGCGATGCCCGAACCGCCGGCACTGACTTTGAGGACATATCCTTGCGCCGGCGAAGGCGTTGACGCAGTCCCAGTCGTGCCGGTTATGTAGGCGTCGCCACTGCTATCCACGGCAATGCCGTACCCGATGCCGGCGGCCAGGTATGTGGAATACGTAAATGCCGCGCCACCGGCGGCTACTTCGGTCAGGAACCCAGCCGACGGTGTAGCCGATATGGCGTGGACCAAAGGAAAGGCCGTACTGCCCGATGCCGAAGCCGTTCCCGTCACATACGCATTTCCCGAATGGTCGACCGCGATGGCTCGCCCCCAGAAACTGCCGCTTCCGCCCAAATAAGTGGAGTAGACCAAGGCTAGGCCTGCCGAGTCCACTTCGGTCACGAATGCATTGGGGTCGCTGCCATTACCGTAGAAGCTTGTCTGCGCCGCGCCAGCCGTAGTGGGGAAATTCCCGGAAGTGGTGAACCCGGTAATGTAGGCGTTTCCCGAGGAGTCGACCGCGATTCCGCCACCGACATCGGTGAGGCCGCCGCCGAAGACAACCGCATAGACTAAGCTTCCGGTGGGGCTCATCTTGACTACGAACACATCGGCTCCGCCACCGCCTAGCGTCGTGGGATGGCCGGTAAATGTGGCTGCACTTCCGCCGTTGAAGCCGGTCACATACACGTTTCCTTGCAGGTCCACCGCAATCGCCGGATACGTCGCCTCGCTGGAGGCCGCCGAGAGCGCGTAATCCAGTTCATCGCCAGGCGAACCCAGGTATGTCGCGAAACTGAGCACCGGATCGATGATCAGAGGTTCGCGGGCGTCATACCTGCCGACCTCGAATGCTACGCGGTTGTGAGATTGGAGGACGTACCGGCCATCTATCGTGTGTCGCACACCGCCGCTCGCCTGATAGACGATAGGCTTGTGTTGGCGCACCGCGCCTGCCGCTGTGCTCACTATCAGGTCGCCGGCGCTGTCGATACGCAGGCCCTCGGCTCCGTCAAACGCCAGCCGGATAGCCCTGGGATCGGCGCCTGGCGCCACCACAAAATCATACTCAAGCTGGCCTTGGTTTCCGTAGAAAGCGAGATCGACTCCGGGATAAAGCTCCCGATAGCGTACGCGCGCGAAATTCGGCGCGCCGGTGACCCATTTGCTTGGATCGTTTCCAATAAAATAGCTGCTGATAGCGCTTTGCCGCTCGTCGCCCGCCATCGCCGGCGAAGGTTTCGCGCCAGGAAAGCCGATCCGGATGGTCGACTGATGCCCCGCTTTATCCCCTGCCTGCAAGTTCAACAAGACTTCGGAGGGAGCTAACAGAATTGAGTAATCGCTGCCGTGGGACAGGAACTTCACGCGGGCATCGCTCTGCCCGCGATTCTCTTCAAAGCTCAATGGCAATTTGCCGTAGTTGAGAAGCGCCCGCGCCTTTACCTCCGCGGATACTCGACCGGTCTCAGCACGATTCGCAGCGCTCGATAACGTACTCAGGGAGAAGACCAACACCACAGCCAGGCTCGGACTATTTTGTAAGCTCATAATTTCGTCCAAAGATTGAAGTATATCGCCTATGCGCGGTTCTTGGGAGATGTAGGCCGGCAAAAGTGTACTGGTTCTCATGACTTGGCGTGCGTGAACGGCCTGGCCACAGCCTGCGCTAAGATCGGATGACGCTCCTTACTAAGCAGATCTGCAAACGGCTCGGCCAAGTATTGGCCCGGCATCCGGTTGCCTGGCTGCTCGCCGGCACCGCGCTTTTCTGGATGTGGGGCGGCTTGATACCCAGGATCAGATGGAACGCCATCGAAATGATGATGGCGAAGAATTTGTTGGCCGGAAACGGCTTGATCGTTGCGCCGCTGGATCCTCCGGCTCTCTGGCGCCCTCTGCTCGGCGCACTGGTCTGTGCGTCTGTAGAGTTATTCACCACTAGCCCCCGCCTCGTTTACCAGATCGTTTATGCCGTCTCCTTGACGGTTTTCCTGGTTGCCAGTTTCTACGCGGCCCGCGCGTTATGGGATGCCGCGGCGGGACACGTGGCCTGTTTGTTCATTCTCACAAGCGGTGCGCTGACCAGCCGGCTCGTTAACCACGTGGACAGCATTTCACACGTGGTTTTCCTGCTAGCTGCAGGCCCAGCGCTATTGTTTACGGTGCTGGCGATGCGGGAGCCAACCGGGCGCCGCCTATTGGGAGCGGGTATCGCATGGGGCCTGGCGTATCTGGCTAGGTGGGAATCCATGCTGTTCTTCGGGATTGCCGCCGGAGCCTTGCTTTGTGCAATATATACCGAACAGCGCCATTTCACGGCACTCCGGCGAGGTTCGTTCGCAGTACTGGGTTTCGCGGCTCTATACGTCCCTGCCACCACCTATGCGATTTGGGCCAAATCGCGCTTCGGTATTTGGGGGCCTTCAGCCATTACGACCTTCTATGCGTCCGAAGCATGGGTGACCGGCACAGGCGACGAGATGGCTGGCACGGCCGTAGCCGAACGCAAATACGGCTCACTGGAAGCAAATCGTTTCAACGTCTTACGGGCGATCGCCAGCAACCCAGGCGCCTTTGGCGCCAGACTGCGCATCAACGTCCCGAAGGTTCTCCGTCTTTACATGGACAGGCAATTCTTTGATCCTGTGTGGCTGTTGTTGCTCTTGGGTTTGGCCTGCGGCGCGGGCTGGTCCAGGACGCGCCTGTTGTCCGTGGGCATGCTATTGATGATCTTTTTGTCCTCGACCATCGTCATTCTGTGCTTCCATATCGACTACCGCTACCTGATCGCCGGTCTGCCCAGTCTTCTGTTGATCCTCTGTGGCGGCGTTTCCAGTTTCGGAAACCGGGTAAAGCAGGTCTTTGGAGGTGGGAAAGCAGCCGTTAGTGCAGCTTGCCTACTCCTGTTAGCCTGGCGGACCGCTGGAACCTCCTATGGGCAATTGGTGGCGGCCCGGAATAATCCGGATCGCAGCGCCGGCATCCATATCGTGGAGTTCGCGCGCGATCTAGCCCGCCATTTCCGGCAGGCAGTGCACCCCGAGCGCCCCATTGCACTGCTAGTACTGCCGAGCCGCGGATCGGAGATGAATACCACCGACATGTTTCTGGTGTCCTACTTTGCGGGGACCGCACTCGCTTCGCGGCCGCCAGCATTGTATCCGCGCGACTTGATTTTTTCGATCCGCCGCAGAGAGCCCGACTACGTTTACGCCACCGCTGAATCATTGCACAGGACGGACCTCCCTTTGCCCGGCCCGCCTGTCGCGGCATATCGGGCAAACACCGGCGATGTCTATTATCTGTTCAAACGCTGATACAATCTGGGCTTCTTTGCACAATCGCCGGTCCACTTCTAGGTATTGCCCGGTATGCGAACGGCCATCCCCCCTGCGCCGCTCATCCGTTGCAAACTATGGGTTGCGCGCGTGCCGGGAATGCAGACTGGAGTTTCTCGACCCGCAGCCGGACGATTCCGTTCTGGACGCCATCTACGGCGATAGTTACTTCCTCGGAGACCGGCGCGCCGAAGCGGTCGAGCGGCGGTCAAGAATGAAAGGTGCCGCTGGGGCTTTGTACATCGACGCGCTCACCGGATTTGTCCGCCCGGAAAACGCGAACTTGCTCGAGGTCGGCTGCGGCCACGGCGAAGTTCTGCTGGAGGCGCGCAAGCGGGGGTTCCGCGTTTCCGGCGTAGAAATATCCGCGCACGCCGCCGCGCTTGCCAACCGCTACCTGGGAATGCAGGCGGTCTCGGTTGGCGCCATCGAAACGCTCCCCCTCGCGCACGACCACTTCAGCGCAATTGTGGCGGCGGATGTGATCGAGCACGTTCGCGATCCGGAAGACTGGCTGCTGCGCATTCGGAAACTGCTGCTCCCTGGGGGCTTCGTGCTCTTGATCACTCCCTCGCTGGATAGTTGGACGCGCCGCCTACTACGCAGCCGCTGGATGGAATACAAAGTCGAGCACTTGTATTATTTCAGCGTGCGGTCCATCCGGATGCTGCTGGAACGGTGCGGGTTCGATGAAATCCGCATCTCGCCCAATCGCAAAGTGCTGACTATCGACTACCTCGCGCGACACTTTGATCGGTTCCGCGTGCCAATACTGAGTCCGCTGGTAGGCCTGTTGCAGCGCACGGTTCCCAGCCGAATCGCGCATCGGCACCTGCTGGTCCCCGCCAGCGGGCTGATGGCTATCGCCCGGAAGGCGGGATGAACTGCCCGGTTTGTGACGAATCGAGATTCGCCCATCTCTTGGTCGTCCGCGGCCGAGCTGTGACACGCTGCCTCGGCTGCGGGTGCGTGGCGCTGGATGCGCTGCCTGCCCCAGTGGACGATTTCGAGTCGCCGCCCAATGAATTGCCGCGCAACGTTTCGCGCTACATGGATGCGCTCAAACGTCGTGGTTTTTGCGGCGGCTCGCTGCTGGATCTTTCGACCGCATCCACCAACCTGGCTCCGGTCGTATATGACGCAGCCATCATGCTGCACCTGTTGCAGAGGCAGTCCGCCCCCGGCGAACTGCTTCGCAGGACGCACGCGGCGCTTCGGCCTGGCGCTCCATTGCTGCTCACGGTTCCTCATTCACGCCGAACGGCATGGCCGATCGGAAACCGATGGTACTTCGACGAATCCACGATTCAGTTGTTATTGCTGCGGCACGGCTTTCGCGAAGTTCTGGTGCGTAAACCGTCCGCCTCCTGCATGCTCGTGACTGCCATACGGGGCGAACCGCTCGCGCGCCCCAAGTGCTCGATCATTGTTGCCGCGTTTGACGAAAGCCGGACCTTTCCGATTCTCATGGATGCGCTGCTCAAAAAGGCCATCCCCGGAGTCGATCGCGAAATCGTCGTAATCGAGAGTAATTCGACCGACGGCACACGCGAGCTGGCGAAACAGTATCAGGGCCATCCCGAAATCAAGCTGGTGCTCCAAGACCGACCGCGCGGGAAAGGCAACGCGATCCGCGAGGGATTCCGGCACGCCACCGGGGACGTAGTGCTGATCCAGGATGCCGACCTCGAGTACGATCTGGACGATTATGAGGCCTTGCTGGCGCCCATTCTTGCCAATCGCGCTTTGTTCGTGCTCGGTACGCGGCACGCCGGCGACTGGAAGATGCGGAAGTTCGCCAGCCAGATAATCCTATCGGCGGGGCTGAACTTGGGGCACACGTTCTTCACAGGTTTGATCAATGTTCTCTTTCGCCAGAACATGACGGATCCGTTTACCATGTTCAAGGTCTTTCGCCGCGATTGCTTGTTTGGTCTCCAGTTCCAGTGCAACCGGTTTGATTTCGATCACGAACTGGTGATCAAGTTTATCCGGAAAGGCTATCGGCCGCTCGAAGTCCCTGTGTCCTACTCTTCGCGCTCCTTTCGCCAGGGAAAAAAGGTGCGCCTGTTCCGCGATCCGTTCACTTGGTTATGGGTGGACCTGAAGCTGCGCTTCACGCGCGTACTGCCCAAGTATTTCTAGCCGCGTGGCGCACGCATTCCTGCTTGCCCCGCCCCCACTCCTGGGGACCCCTGCGGCGCGCTGTTCTGTTCTTTTTCCTCCTGCCGCAGATAGTCGCCGCGCGAAAGGTGACGCTCCAGCCAAACGTACAGCACGATGAACAGGTACCGGCTTCCCATCTCCTTGATCTTCAGCTTGGATATGCCCGCTTTTCGATTGGTCCACGAAATCGGCACTACCGCGTAGGAATACCCGCGCACGATGGCTTTCAGGGGCATCTCCACGGTCAGGTTGAAGTGCGGTGAGATCAGCGGCAGCATACCCTCGATGGTCTGCCGCCGGTAACATTTGAACGCGTTGGTGATGTCGTTGTATCGCAGCCTGAACAGCATCCGGATAAACCAGTTAGCCATCCGGTTGATGGCCAGCTTGTGCACCGGATAATCCACAATCTTGCCGCCCTGGATAAATCGCGAGCCAAAAGCACAATCGTAGCCTTCTTGCAGCTTCCGATAGTATCGAACCAGGTCTTGAGGACTGTCGGATCCATCGGCCATCATCACCGCGATAGCCTCGCCGGTGGCTTGCGCCAGCCCGACGCGTACGGCCATCCCGAAGCCGTGTCGACCGGTATTCGTAACCAGCCGGATCCCAGGATAACGTTCCATCGATCGCCGCACGCAGGCCACCGTTTGATCGGTGCTGCCATCGTCCACAACCACGATTTCAAACGGAATCCGCTCTCCGGCCAGGGTCGTGGCGATTTCAGCAATCGTCTGCTCGATCGAGCCCTCCTCGTCGCGCGCCGGAATGACTACCGATAGTTTCATCAGCCGTTAACTCCGTGCGGCTGCCGGCGCATCCGCTTGGCGCAGATGCCGAGCGGCAATTTCATCGAGTATGCGCGGCAGATCGTAACGCATTTTCCAGTTCGGGAAATGTGCCCGCAGCTTGCTCAGGTCCGAAATATAACAGATGTGATCGCCAACGCGGTTCGTTTCTATGTAACGGTACCGCAGCTTCAGCCCCATGGCTGCGAGTAAATCCACAGTCTCCAGGATTGAAAGACTATTCGCGCGGCCGCCGCCCAGGTTGTATACTTCCCCGCAGCGTGGAGCACGAAAGAATTCTAAAAACAGATGGGCTACGTCGTAACTGTGGATCTGATCGCGCACCTGCTTCCCTTTGTAACCGTTGATGACGTATTCTTTGCCGGTCGCGGCGCAGTGAACGATGTAAGCCAGATAGCCGTGCAATTCGACAGCGGCATGTTGCGGGCCGGTAAGGCAGCCGCCGCGAAAGACGCCCACCGGCATCTGAAAGTAGCGCCCGAATTCCTGGCACATGACATCGGCGGCCACTTTGGAAGCGCCAAACACCGAGTGCAGGCACTGGTCGATCGACATGCTCTCGTCCACGCCATCCATGCCGTTGGCGTAATCGTAACGCTTGTCCAGTTCGACGAGCGGCAGGTAATTGGGCCGGTCCCCGTAGACCTTGTTCGTGCTCGTAAAGCAAAATGGCGATTCCCGGCAGAAATCGCGCGCGGCCACCAGCATGTTCATGGTGCCTAAAGCATTCACATCGAAATCGTCGTAAGGGATGGCCGCAGCTTTGTCGTGCGAAGGCTGCGCGGCAGTGTGAATGACGAATTGCGGCCGCTCGGCCTCGAACACGTCGCGGACGGCCTGCCGGTCGCGTATATCGATCGGCAAGTGCCGGTAACGTGGCAGCGTCTTCCGTAGCTCCTCGACCACCGGATGCGTCGTGCCTTGCTCGCCAAAAAACTGCCGGCGCATATCGTTGTCAATCCCTACGACCTCCCAGCCTTCGGCCGAAAGCTGGCGCACGCATTCCGATCCGATCAGCCCGCCCGATCCGGTGACAAGAGCTTTCATCAAGACCCACTCTACTATTGCGCGTGCCTTTACGGCAAACCGGGAGCTGTGCGGATAAAGACGTACTCGTTGCAGCCTAGCGATCCGCCGCATGTGGTCAAGCGCGTCAACATGAAGCCGCGGCGTACATAAAAATCCAGAATTGCCTCCGGTTTGGCAACCTCGAAAGGATAACCGCCTACCCAGTCGATCAGGTCGCGCCAAGGGGACATGCCGCGCTCTTTTCCCTCGTTACGCCATGTTTCAAATGGCCGCCCGCGCAGAAGGTCTTTTAGCATCCTGCGCCAATACAGATGCACCAGCACGGGAACCGTTACCAGAAACCGCAATCTGCCCGGCAGACGGTTGTAGGCGCGCTTGACGGCTCGCCAGCGCTCGCTGATCCTGCCTTGATCGTTGTAAATGGCGATGAACAGTTTCCCGGTTGGCGCTACCAGCGCCGCAGCATTGTCGAGGGCCTGCCACATCGCGCCGGTATGATGCAGGACTCCCCACGAATACACCACGTCATAGGTGCCTAGGCCGGCAAGGTAACCGGCGTCCAGCGCCGAACCTTCCTCGATTTGCCAGTCCGGGTCTTCCGGAAAGTACCGTCGGCACAATTCCTGGGCGCAAGCTACCGACTGCGGGTCGTAGTCGAAGCAGCGCACGCGGGCTCCCAAACGCCGCGCCGCCAAGCTGAAAAGACCACTGCCGCAGCCTATATCCAGGAACGTCTTACCGCTTAAATCGGAAACTTCCAACATGCCGCGCAAGGAACTTTCCGCCCTGAGAATACGGCTCTCGTCCAGAATCCCGAGGAAGCGTTGCCAGTTTTCCCCGAAAGCGAACCGTTCGCGCGCGGCAATCTCTTCCTGAGATGTAGCGGGCATCAACCCCACTGTAGCGCAGCTCTTTAGGCCATGGTCTCTATCGTGGCGAACGGCAGCACGGCCTGCCCGGCACGCTTGCGCAAGAGCCATTTGCTGTACGGCGGGACGTCGTTCTTGGCGAGGTCCTGCAAAATCAGATCCGTAACTTCGCGATCCCGTACATCCGGAGCCATTCTTTCCAACCGGCCTTCACGGCGCAGCCACTCCGACTTCTCCTTGGAGAGCGCTTGCTTGGACGAGTCGCTGAGCTGTTCAAACAAACCCTGCGCCGTAGTCTGACGGAACTGTTCATATTCAAGAATCAGGGCGCGCTCTTCAACCTCAAGATTCTGCCGTAAGACCGACCGCTCCCGCTGGCGATAGCGCTCTTTAGCAGCGGCCTCCAGATGTTCGTCCAGAAAGCGGCGCCGCGCTGCCGGATCTTTTACGATCTTGACAACCAATCCAGCGGCATTCTTCAAACTCTGGCCGCTACGTTGCTTCTGTCTGCATATATCGAGTGCCATCTCACACCAGTCGAGAAGCTCCTGGCCTTCCCCGGCGGCGGCTCCCATATCCAAAGCCCTCGATACATAACTGGCGGCTACATGGGGCAGTACACTTTCTTGCTTCATGGCAAGCACAAGCTGCGCAGCTCGCTCTAAAGCGTACAACTGCTCCGGTGTTTCGGCAGCGGCAGTCCATGCTGTAACTTGTCTATAACCAAAACCAGCCTTCTCTAGGACGTTTTGGCAGTGTGCCCGGCTCAATTCCGGACAAGTCGTGGTCTGTAACATCAAACTCTTACGCTCAGGCACGTAGGAAGGGTGCCTGTGCATAGCAATGCGCCAGTCCTCTGCGGAAATTACGTTGTACGATCCCAGTACCTGGATCTTGATCAACTGGTCGAACGCCGGTTCTAACGTCTGCATGAGCCGTGAAAAATAGTGCGGCGGATTCAGGATGCCTACATGTTCCATAGCTAACTTACGGGCGTCCATGACAATCAAATCGGTTTTCTCGAAGGCTACCGCGAAGAAGCGGTATAAGTGCTTGGCCGTAATCCCATCAAGCTCCATATAGCGCCCGGCGTCCAGCACGCGGAAGAAACCATTATTGATCGATTGGATCAGTTTATCGGTCCAGGTAATGCTGCCCGTACAACGCCCGGTCTCCCGGTCCAACAGAAAACTGGCTTCCTGGAATACGTTGCTCCATTTCACCTCTTCCTGCTGGTCGGTGGCTGTGAGGGCCCGGAAGCGTAACGGAATAAAGCGATCCATGGCGAGCTTTAATCGCTGGTAAAACTTGCCGTGTACCGAGTTGATATTCAGCATCCGGGCGATCTCGCGCCCACTGAAAGTTACGGTTTTGGCGAAGTTGTTACGAAAAGTGAGCACGCCCAGCACTACGAAAATGTCGAGGTCCTGTTCAGTAGGCAGACCTAACTCGTTGTTACCCTGAATCTGCCACACCACTTCCATCTCGCTTCCGTTGGGAAGCACTTTCGTGCCCTTAATTTCGATCTTGCCGATACGCTTGCCGACCCTCCGTTCCAACACGGCAAAAGGGATGGCGGCCAGATTCTCTTCCTCGACCGAAAGGTTGACGAGTGCGGGCTTAGGATTGTATTTGGTCACGTCCGGGCTCTCTAGAACAGGAAGTGCATCCACTGTTTTTGTAACATTAGTCGCGTGTTCTGTTCTAGTGATTTACGATGAAGCCCGTAGAGGCCCAGCGTTTTTATTGGCAAGCACACACCAAGCCAACCAGATTTGGTCGCCATGTGGTTGGCTGCATTGTGTTTGGTTAAGGTTATCCAAACCATAAACCATTCCATATACGGGCTTGCCGGTCACATCAATGAATCTTGTAACTTATTGCAACCAAAACATTTATATGTAATCGACGTGTGCTACGGAGCGTGTGCTTCAGCGTAAAGGCCGTGGGTTTGATCGTAAACCTCGTGGGCCTCGCCGTAAGGAGACTGTAACCCGTTCAAAACAGGCGAGATGTCGGTATGTACTTGAGCGTAACAGTAGAAACCACGCATTTTCATACAGTTAGATGGGCCGGCGGTCAATCGATCGATAGCAATTTACGCTGAAACACATGTACGGGTTCAAGTGCTTACGGTCAGGCACAAGCTGGCATCTACCGGCTTACGCCCGAGCCCGCGGATCAAGGTCCTGTTTATGATGAAGCTCATGCCGTAAATCGCGAACCGTGGGTTTAATCATAAACAATGGATTGCTACTGCAGGTTGTGTGGTCAACGAGCGAAACCACAACTCGAGCATCAGAAGCGACCATAGCCAGTGAGAGTTGTCGCGCCGCCCCGAATCGTGCTCTTGCAACATCTGCTGGACGAAGGGCGCTGAGACGATACCTCGATCGACAAACGACGCGCTCGTGAGATGATCCCAAAGAAAGGCCCGTAATGCGCCTCGAAACCACAAGGTGAGCGGCACACCGAAGCCCATCTTCCGGCGGTTAAGCAGCGCTGGCGGTAAGCGGTCCCCAAGAGCGCGCAAAAGAATATATTTGCCCTGGCCATCTTTGATCTTCCAGCCATGCGGGATGCTGGCCGCAAGCTCCGCAAGCTCATGATCGAGTAAGGGGCAACGCACTTCCAGTGAGTTTGCCATGGACATGCGGTCGACTTTCACCAGCATGTCGCCTGGCAAATTCTGCGTGGTTTCAAAGAAGAGCGCTTGGGAGAGCAGGTCGGCATCGTTCGGCAGCAGAAAGGCCGCCAGCGACCGCGTCAGGTAAGCGCTGTCGGCGGGGAGCATCCAATCGCTCCGCAGCAGTTCCCGGCGCAAAAACCAAGGTGCGAAGTTGCTCTCGAAGTAACGCTCTAGCGCAGTTGAGCGGCTCAGCATATGCAAGTAATTCTTGCCGTAAGACGAATAAGGGAGGCGGTCGGCAGTCCAGGAAATAAATGCGCGTAACGCTTGTGGTATGCGATCCATCCTCCGTAGTTTGTCGAGTGCCTGGAACCGATCATAACCTGCGAACAACTCGTCACCGCCATCGCCGCTCAGCGCGACTTTTACGTGGCGTACGGCGAATTCGGAAACGATGAATGTGGGAATAGCGGAAGAATCTCCGAAAGGCTCGTCGAAGTGCCGGACCAAACGGGAAACCAGGTCTACTGCGTCCGGCCGCACGATAATTTCGTGATGGTCCGTGCGATACTGGCGCGCCACCATCGCGGCGTATTCCAGCTCATTGAAGGCGCTCTCTTCAAAACCGATGGAGAATGTACGCACGGGCTCGGGCGACGCAAGAGCCATAGAGGCGACCACCGAACTGGAATCGACACCGCCGCTCAAGAACGCGCCCAGGGGCACATCGGCAATCATCCGAATACGCACGGATTCGTCGAACTTCGCTTTTAACTCGGCGCACACGGCAGCCTCGGAGAAATCCTGCGGTGTGTCGACAACCGGCGCGGGGAATTGCCAGTAGCGGCCTTGACGCACCGTTCCGTCGGCGTCGTAAGTCAGCCATGACCCTGGGGGAAGCTTCCGGACGGCCCGGAAACAAGTCCAGGGCTCAGGGATGTAGGTGAAGTGAAAGAAGAGCCGCAGAGCCTCTGCGTCGATTTCCGACGGCACACCAGCCGCATGCAGGCATTTCAGCTCACTTCCAAAATAGAGCCCCTGCGGCAATACCGCGTAGTAAAGGGGCTTTTTCCCAAAGCGGTCTCGCGCCAAAAAAAATCGTCGTCGTCGTGCGTCCCAGATGGCGTAAGCAAACATGCCACGCAAGCGCCGCAAGCCCTCCGCGCCCTGATCTTCATAGAGATGCACTAGCGTTTCGGTGTCGCTGTTCGTCGTGAACCGGTGCCCGCGGGCAATCAGATCGCAGCGCAGTTCCCGATAATTATAAATCTCGCCATTAAAGACCACCCAAACGGATTCGTCTTCATTCGCCATGGGCTGATGGCCGGTGCTGAGATCGATGATGCTGAGTCGCCGCATGCCGATGGCACTGCCGCCATCCACGTGGTAGCCTTCATCGTCGGGCCCGCGGTGCCGGATCTGGTCGCACATCGCGCGCACCGCGGGCAGGCTCGCCTGCCCCTCGCGCAAGTAGAATCCGGCAATTCCGCACATGGCTTTGAATACCTGCCATTACTGTAGCATTCGACCGTGCCCGCCCTTGCTGGCCTATGAGTTACAGTGGGGTTGGATGCCCGCTCCCATCCCCGTACTGCTGATGGTGCGCGAACTGCACCTGGGCGGCAGCGAGCGGCAGATGGCTGAGATAGCCAAGGCTCTGGACCGGTCCCAGTTCGATCCGCGTGTCGCCTGCTTCCGTCCGCCCACGGGCTTGCGCGCGGACGATTTGCAAGCCGCCGCCGTGCCCATCGTACACTTCCCGGTGCCGTCGCTTGCCAGCGTAAAAGGCGCACTCCGCATCGCCGCGTACATCCGGGAACAAAACATACGGCTGGTGCATACCTTCGACACGCCTGCGAATCTTTACGGAGTACCGGCGGCCCGTCTCAGCGGTTCCGCGGTCGTGGTCTCCAGCCAGCGGGTGGACCGCGGGCTGTGGCCCGCTTGGCAAAGGCACGGATTGCGTGTTACCGATCGCATGGTCGACGGCATCGTGGTTAATTGCGAGTTCTTGCGCCGGCATCTGCGCGACGACGAGAAGGTGCCGCTCGAATTAATCCATCTCTGCTACAACGGCATCGATACCACCGCGTTCCAGCCCTTACGCCGCGCCTATCCGGATGCCTTGGGAGCCGCACTGGTGATTGGAGTGGTGTGTGGCCTACGGCCCGAAAAGGGATTGGATACCTTACTCGATGCCTTTGCAGCCATACACGGGCTTGTACCTGGAATGAAGCTGGCTATTGTCGGCAGCGGTCCGTGCCTAGGGGACTTGCAGGACCGTGCGCAGGCGCTAGGCGTTCTGCCGGATTGCGTCTTTGAACCAGCTACGCCGTGGGTAGCCGATTGGCTGCACGCCATCGACATTTTCGTTCTGCCATCGCGTTCCGAAGCGCTTTCCAATTCGCTCATGGAGGCCATGGCCTGCGGCTGTTGCGTGGCCGCGTCGCGCGTCGGCGGCAATCCGGAGCTGATCGTGCACGGCGATACCGGTATGCTCTTCAACCCCGGCGATGCGGCGGGTCTGGCTGAGGTATTGCGTCTGCTTGTGTGGGATCCCGCGTGCCGTAGCGCGTTGGCATCGAGCGCCGCTCATCTGATTCACAGCCGCTTCTCGCTGGCGGCGGCCGCACGCAGAATGGGTGAGATTTACTCCGCGCTGCTGGCTTGACCGGCCCCGGCTACCACAACACCAGCGGCAGATCGCCCGGACTGAAGTTCAACCCCAGCGAAGCCCTGTATTCGGTATGTGCGAACGCCGTCGAACTGGCGATATCGTAGTGCTCGGTGTCCAGACGCAGCACGGTGTGCAATCCTCTTCCCAGGTCCCGCGTAATACCGATCCCTCCTCCGTAGGCGGAGTACGCTCCCACTGTCTGCACCAAGGCGGACATTCGGCCATAAGTGCCGTGCACTCCAAAATTCCAGTGGCGCACACCGGTATAGCTATAGGATGCGTTCCCGGAATTGTTCCTGGATGTGAGATAAACTCCGTTGCCCGGAACCACCTGGTCAAGATACTCCAGCATCAACTGAGACCGTCGGAAAGTGTCCGCCAGCCGTACTTGGACGTCGGGCACATAGTTGAGGCGATAGGCGGCCTGAATTGTCTCCGACTCGCCGAGCAAAGCGGCTATCGCCGGGTCGAGCGTAACCTCGGTCAGGCTTGTGCTCTCCACGCGTGCGCCGCCGATACGCGCCGATAATTGAACGTGCCGCGTTATCTGAGTGCTATAGTTGAGGCCCACCGACTGTATATCCGTGTTGCCGAAACCACGAGTGTAGTCGAAATACGTGAAGCGATAGTCCGCCCCCACGGTGGTGTGGCGGCTGATCCGGTACTCCAGGTCTCCCCGCGCCACAGCTCCTGTCACGCCGTAAAGTGCGCTGGATTGCCGGCGCACCACAGATCCCTCCCCTCCAATATTGAACGACAGCCGATGTGTGAGCAGGTACGTCAGATCCCCCGAAACGCCTACGAATATTACCCGGCTATCGTAAATGTCGTTTTGGGGCAGTTGCAGGTAATTCGGATCAAGGGAGCCCAGGGGCGAGGACAGGGAATAGCTATTGAGGGAATAAATGCCCGCTTGGTCCCGCAGCGTGAACGTCACCCTCTTCGTGGGCCGGTGAGTGAGAACGAGCGACAGAAATTGATCGGTGCCATCCCAGTAGCTGGTAGAGTAGTCCCGGAAATCTCCCCGGTAATCCAGCCCGAGGGTGGTGTGCTTCCAGACGTGATAGGTGTATGCGCCCAGGTTCAACTCCAAGCCATATAAATCCGTCGAAGGTATTTGACCGGCCGAAGATACCGAAACCGGCACCAAACCGGTATCGTAGACCCCGCTCAGGCCGATGTACGGCCGGAAAGCGACGGGCGCAACTGTCTGCCCGGCGGGGGCTTGGCCCCGGCTTAAAATGGCGGGTCCGCTGTACTCCTCATCGGAACTGGCAGCGGAGGAATCCGCTTGTGGCGAATCGGACTGTGCCATCAGGCCGGGCACACAGCTCAAAGCCAAAAACAAGAATAGGGTCGTTCGAACAAACGGCAAAGGGCCTCCGGGTTCCACGCAACCAAGGTTCAACTCTTCACTCTGACGCGCCGGAACTGGCGGTGTCAAGCTGATCGGGCATTGTAGACGTTCGATAGGTCGGGCGGTAGACGCCAGTCAATCCTGTATCGTTACCAACTAATTGAAACCATGTGGCTTGACACGCAGTAGCTGGCTGCGCCAACATCAGATGAGTAGCCGGAGGTTTCCCTGTGCATTCCTTGCTCTGGTTAGGTTTCAGAGCATTTATCGTTTCCCTGGTATTAACCCCGATTTGCCGCGATATATTCCGGTCGTACGGGGTCGTAGACCAGCCCGATGCCGCGCGTAAGGTCCATCGCTATCCCATTCCGCGGGTGGGTGGCTTGGCTATCGCGATTTCCTACCTGGTGGCGTATGTTTTGGTGCGTCCCGAAGAAGGCAGCCCACTTGCCCAACAACTTTCGCTGGTCTGGAGACTGCTTCCGGGCGCCGCGCTGGCTTTTGGGATCGGTTTGTTGGACGACCTGTTCAATCTCCGCGCCTGGATCAAGCTCGCCGGACAGCTCGCGGCCGCGGGTCTGGCCTGCGTGGGCGGCGTACGCATCCTGTCGATCGGCGGCGCTCCCACAGACGCTTGGTGGAACGTCCCGCTGACGATTCTCTGGCTGTTGGCCTGCATGAACGCCTTCAACCTGGTGGATGGGCTGGATGGTTTGGCGGTGGGTGTCGGGCTGTTCGCTACGTTGACCGTTTTCACCGCGGCCATGATGCAACACAACATGGTGCTGGCGGTGGCCACCTTCCCTCTGGCCGGCGCCTTGCTGGCCTTTTTGTGTTACAACTTCAACCCCGCGACCATTTTCCTGGGCGACTCCGGCAGCTTGCTGATCGGTTTTCTGTTGGGCTGTTACGCCGCCATCTGGAGTAATAAATCGGCCACGCTGCTGGGCATTACCGCGCCTTTGATGGCGCTTTCGATTCCTCTGTTGGATGTCGCCCTGGCCATCGTGCGGCGTTTTCTGCGGCGTCAACCGATTTTTGCAGCCGACCGCGGCCACATCCACCATCGGCTGCTGGACCGCGGGTTCACGCCCCGCCGCGTCGTTTTGATGCTTTACGGTCTGTGCGGCCTGGCGGCCGCGTTTTCGCTGTTGCAAGGCGTGATGCACAGTTTTTCCGGCTCCCTCATCTTGCTGTTTGGCGTTTTTGTACTCCTAGGTGTTCAGTATTTGGGCTACGCCGAATTCGATTTGGCCGGCCGGCTGCTGTTTGGCGGCGATTTCCAGCGCTCGGTGAGCGCGCAACTGGAGCTGCGTAAATTCCGCGCTGCACTGGTTGCCGCCGGCACGCCGGCCGGTTGTTGGGAAGTGGTCCGCGAAGCTTGCGGAAAGTTTGGATTCGAGCAAGTGCGGTTGTGCTTGGCCGGCGAAATTTCCGAACACTCCGCGGATGGGTCCGAGACTCCCGGTTGGACGGTGCGGGTGCCGCTCACAAATGGAGACTACGCCGTGCTCGTGCGGCCCTTTGCATCCCCCCTTCTGCCCATGGTGGTCGCGCCGTTTGTCGACTGCCTGCGGGAGACATTGGTGGAAAAATTTCCCGAAATTCTGCCGAGCGAAGCCACTCGTCCGGCGGCATCGTTAGCGGAATAATAATCATGCGGATGCCGCTTCGAACTTGCGCATGGAGCGCACCACGGAAGGGACATCATCGTCCGGCGGGGCGCAACAAACAGCCAAGAGCCGGGAATTTAAGATGGCTGCCGGATCTCGGCCGGCGCACTGCAATAACAGACATTGACAATCTTCGCCATCCCGACTACTCTGAAGGCGAACGGGAACGCTTTCCATGAACGTCTCTCTCACACCGGAACTGGAAGAATTCGTCAGCACTAAGGTGCAATCGGGCCGCTACAACTCGGCGAGCGAGGTCGTCCGGGAAGCGCTGCGGCTATTGGAGGAGCACGATGCGGCGCGGGCGAGCCGGCTGGCACAATTCAACGAGGAACTCGGCCGCCGTCTCGCCGCCTTTGATCGCGGCGAAGTCATTGACCCGGCCGCGGCCCAGGCCCGTCTACAAGGCAAGTCTGACCAGCGCCGGAAAACGCGCGCATGACCGGCTACGTCCTTGGCGCCGACTCGGAGTTCGATCTCGACGAAATTTGGGAATACATCGCTGCGGATAACATCGAAGCCGCCGATCGCTGGATCGGAAGATTGTTCGACGCGTTTGAAGCCCTCGGGCGCACACCTGGGATAGGCCACAAGCGGGAAGACATCACCCTATATCCGGTCCTGTTCTGGCCGGTCGGCGCTTATCTCATCATCTATCGCGCTGACCGAGAAAGCGCCTGCTCCCAACTCGACGCAGTATCCGGGAGCCGGCGAGATCAAGAAGCCGCCACCGGGGTAGAATAAAGGACGAATGACCTCTGCACTTCCCCTCGCTCGCCTGGTGCCCATCGTCGCGCACGCGGTAGCCGTATTCGGCGATGAGCAGAAGGCCACGCACTGGCTGACGACTCCCCTCGCCCTGTTCGATAACCAACCCCCCATGGAGCTGTTAGCCACTAGCGAGGGCATCGAGCGCGTCGAGCGGACGCTCACCCGCATCGAACACAACATTCCTTCCTGATGCCCGTCTTGACCGGCCGTCGCGTTTACCGCGTATGCCGGGCGCGTTATGCGCGTCTCGACGGCGCCGGGGCGCTGCTCGTGGGTGGCCGCTGGAATTCGTCCGGGCGCGCCGTCGTCTATATGGCGGAGAGCATCGCCTTGGCCGTGCTTGAGAATCTGGTGCACATGACCAGACAAGACTTCCCGGCCGCAGTGCTCCCCGATGGGATTAGCATGCTCCACGAGAAGGATTTACGCAAGCACGCGGCGCTCGAAGACCTGAGCACCCAACAGTTGGGCGACTGGTGGCTCGATTCCCGAACGAGTGCCGTCCTCCAGGTGCCGTCTTTCGTGATCGTGGGGGAGCATAACTTCCTGCTCAATCCAGCCCACTCGGAATTTGCGCGGATTCAGGTCGAACCACCGGCGATCTTCCATTTTGATGTACGGCTCTTTGGGGGATCGTAGTACCCGCCGCCAGCCGGGCGCAAAAGTGCGTCCTGAGCGATTGAGAATCGACAATTTATCCAAGCTATTCTTGAAAGCACGGTGAGGACCTGCTGGCGTTTGGTAGACGGTAAACATACTTTATCGTCTAGTAAAAACGGTATTCTGCGTGGCTCATGGTCTGGGGATCGGAACGGAGATGCCCGGCGCTAACTCTACCTTCGCTGGCATTTCCGACCATTCTGCCTCGTTGAGGAAATCGTTCTGCAGCCATCGGCGCAAGTGCTGCAGATCTCGTAGTCGCATCATAACGGAATCGTTTGCACCGCACCAGGCGGCGTTAGCAGTGAACGCCGTATTGGTGACGATCATTCCGATGTGAAACTGCGGCCTCGAAGTCCTGATGGCGCCCAGAAAGCGTTGGACATCCATCGATCCCGTTTTCCGCTCAGTCCGGTGATGCTTTGCCTGAATAGCCAACAAGAATGGAACCGCGCAGCGTTCAGGCTTTGGGTATGCGACCATATCGACGCCGCCATCCATGCGAAAAACATTTCCTACCATGTGCACTCGGAGGCCCATGCGCTCCAGGCGATCTGCAACTAAGCGCTCAAATTGGGCCGGGTCAAGTTGCTTGAGACGCCCAAGATCCTCAAGAAACCACGAGAGTGCCTCGGTGGAAAATTCTACAAGTTGAACTCTATAAGCTTCGGGACTTCCCCATTTTCTTGCGGCCTTATCGCGGATCTGAGCGTGCAGGTATAGGGTCATCGGAGCCGCTTTTTTGTAGTGTGGGTTGTCCACCTCGTGGTAGAGGAGATCATTAATATCGGTGGGCCTCAGCCGATACTCCCCCAGTGCGCGTGTCTTGGTGATAAATCCGTATTTCGGTCGATCTCGTTGTTGACAAGCCGAGCATAGGGGCACATGGAGAATAGGATGCACACGCGCCGTCGTTCGACCGCAGTCGGTGCAAGAAGCTTTTCTGCTCATTGCTTTCATCCAGAGTATAACGCCCTGGGCCGCCAGCTTCCCATAATCGGTCGTTATGTAAACTCGGGGCTGTCGTGTCGCCAGCCCCCTATCCCGATCATCCCCCGGTGAAGACGCCTGCATGTCGTACTCCAGCGACTCCCGCGCGTCCCGCAGCCGCGAACCGTAATCGCAGTTGAGCTGGCTCCAACCTAGAATGCCGGGGCGCACCGCATGCCGCTGCCCATAGTAGGGCATTTGCTCCATCAATATCGGTATGAACTCCGGATGGTGCGGTCGCGGCCCCACCAGCGCCATTTCGCCGCGGATGACGTTCAATAGTTGCGGCAGCCCGTCCAGACGCAGGCGGCGCAGCCACCTACCCACCCGTGTCGATTGGCCATCGGCGCGTCGACAGCGGAAGCGGTAAAGCGTGAATGGCATCAAGTTCACGCCCCAACGCAACTGTCCGTCGATAACCGGACCTGGGGAGGACAACTTGATTGCCGCGGCAATGGGTAACAGAAGCACCGCCAGCAGGGCCAGGCCGGCCAGCGCCACGATATTCGAATAGATGGCTTGCAATGCGATGGCGCCGCGGCGTGCCCCCAGCTCATCGGAAAAGATCAGTTGCGATGGCAGCAACTCGGCCAGGCACACCCGTTCGCAGGCGGTTTCGTACAACTCCGCCACGCGCTGGATTTGGATGCCGCGGAACTGCAGATCCAGGAGTTCTCTGAAGGGCATGCCCCGGCGCCGGTCGGTCACCCCCACCACAATGCGGTCCGGGCGGACTTCAGAAACGACGCGTGCCAGTTCGGCGGTCGAACCCAGTACCCGCCCTCCGTTCAACGGCGTGCCGGCCGGCTGATCGTCGTCGATATAGCCGGCCAGTGAAAGGCCCAACTCGGGGTGCGCCGCCAAGCTGCTCCCCGCTTCCAGGGCAGCCGTATTGGTCCCATAGAACAGCACCCGTCGGGCGCCCAGGTTCTTCCATAGCGCCGCGCTGTAGAACATGCGCCAGACCAGCAGGGCCGCCAGGGTCAAAGCGCTGCCGAGCATCATGATGGAAGCCGCCAGCACCAATTCCGGAATCCGCAGATAACTGAGCAGGGATTCCAACAGGAAGGTCACACCCAGGGTCAGGCAGAGCTGCTGAACCAGCAGAATCTTGGACCGCACGCCTACCTGCACATACAGCTTGTTAAGCTGCAGCCCAACCAGCACCCCTGCCACCACCAGCGCGATTTGCAACAGCCCGTTGTCGTACAGCAAAAATACGGATGGGTCCGCGCCGCCCAGCCAATAGGCCGCCAGAATATAGCAGGAGAAAATGAGGATCGTCTCCGGGACCAGCAGGCTGAGGATGCGCGTGGAGAAAAGGCTCCTGAAAAAAGAGAACATCGCCCTTTATGCATAGTACACTGGCAAGCGAAGGCCATGCGCGAACTGAACTGGAAGCCGGGGCAATCCGCGGAATTGAGCATATTGGGCGAGGGGGCGGGCGCCGGACCTGCGGGGCACCCCGCCAGCATCCTCGAATTTTCCGGCAAACGCATGCGCTTGGCCGCGGAATTAAAAGTGCCATGCGGCGCCGCCGTTCGCCTGGAGTGGGGTGGGCAACTGTTGCTCGGCCAGGCGCTGACCACCGATCCCGGCGGCTTTTGGATGGAAATCCATCACATGCTGTTGGAGGCCAGCGGGTTGAGCTGGCAGAAAAATGGATGGCAACGCGGATAGGCTTGCCGGATGCCCGCTAAAGCGCAGTGGCTGCTTCGCGTCCCCGAGATCCTGGCGGAACTGTCGGCGCTAGATGCGCCGGTAGTTGACCGGGCCGTCTGTGAGCGCCTGTTCCGCCTGCGCAGGCGGCGCGCCATCGACCTGATACGCGGCTTCGGCGGTTATCAGGTTGGCCGGACGTTTCTGGTTGACCGGCCCAAGCTGGTCGCGCAGTTGGAACAGATCCGCGATAGTTCCGATTTCAAAATGGAATGGCGGCGAAAAGAACGCCTCACGGAACGGTTGGACGCCATCCGCCGCTTGCAAGCCGGCGCGCGCGTGGCCATCGTGGTGGAGCCGGAGACGGATCGCCGCCGATTGCCGGACCTGCCGCCAGGCGTGGGACTGAGTCCCGGTGAGCTGCACATCCAATTCCAGTCGTCCGAAGAACTGCTGAGCAAGCTTTTCGCACTGGCGCAGGCCATCGCGAACGACTTTGAAACCTTCGAGAAGCGCACGTCTTGGGAAACCGAGTAGTTAGGCCTGCCGGATATCTGTCCGCCGGAAATCCTCGCCTGTGAAAAGCAGCGGCATACCCGCGACCGAGGCGACCGCATACGACATACAGTCTCCGAAATTCAAAGCGGCCGGATGACGGCCACATCCGAACCGGATGAAGGCGGTTACCGCCGAATCCAAATGCTCCTCGTTGAACGAAATCACCTCGGCTTCCAGGCGGCGTAGAAAAGCGAAGATCATCGGACGTGCATCCTGGCCGAGTCGCGCTGTCAACACCATCGTGGTTCCCTCAAGTGCATGGCGACGATGGCCGAATTATCCAGCACTATGGCTCAGTAACCTTGCGGCCCGTAGCCCAGAATCCGGTCTTCTTCCTCGCGTCCCATCACTCGCCCTAACTCGCCGGCCGGCATGATTGGCCAGACGTCCTGCTCCAGGTACTCTCGTAGGCTCTTGCGGCCAGGCTTACCGGCCCGGGCCTGAAGCCGAATCCGGCGTTCCGCGAGCGCCCTCTTGATCGCTTCCGTTTTAGTTTCATGGGCCAGGTTGGCCACTTCACTAGCCAGCCTTTCGACCTCAAGGTTCTTGATGTTCAGTGCCATGGTGGAAAGCTGCCAATACTCTACCATTTTCCCAGGTGTACCCGTGCTGCCTCCCGATGGCGTGCTGCTAGACTCAGATCTTGGAAACCCAGCGCAGCCCGCTCAGGATGGCGTACCTGCTGAGTCAGTATCCTGCCGTCAATCACGTTTTCATGCTGCGCGAAGTTTGTTCTCTACGCCAGCTTGGATTGGATGTTCAAGTCGCCTCGATTCGAAAACCGGATCGAGATCCCGGCTTGATGACCACTGCTGAGCAGGCGGAAGCACGGACCACTTATTGTGTGAAAAGCACCGGGTTATTGCGGATGGTCCTGGCTCACGCGCATACGTTGGTTTCGCGGCCGGCCCATTACATTCGCGGCTTGGCCAGCGCGCTGCGGGATGGGCCGCTCTACGGCCTGTTCTATTTTGCCGAAGCGGTGGCTGTGGGGTATTGGATGAGACGCCAGGGTTTGTCCCACGTCCATACCCACTATGCATCTACAGTGGGTTTTCTGGTAGGGCGGATTTTTCCTGTCACTCTATCGATCACCATTCATGGTCCGGCGGAGTTTCAGGATCCGACCGGCTCCCGGCTCGCGGAGAAAGTCCAGGCGTCTCTGTTCTGTTGCGCCATCAGCCAGTACGGCATCAGTCAACTGATGTACGCGTGCAGCTACCCGGAGTGGCGCAAGCTGGAACGCACGGCCTTAGGCGTGGATCTCAATGCGTTCCTGCCGCCGCCGTTCCGGCCAAATCCCGCGCCATTCCGAATCGTTTGCGCGGGGCGGTTGGCGGCCGTAAAAGGCCAGCACGTGCTAGTCGCGGCGATGGCGGCTCTGGTCGAAGAGGGCCGCGATATCCGTCTGTGGCTTGCGGGAGATGGACCCGACCGGACCGCGTTGCGCCAGGACGTGGAGAACCGCGGGCTGGTGGACCGGGTCTCGTTTGCGGGCAACGTCAATCAAGACAAGCTGCTGGATCTGTATCGCGAATCCGACGCCTTGGTACTCGCCAGCTTTGCCGAAGGTCTGCCCGTAGTCATGATGGAAGCCATGGCCATGGAGATTCCCTGTGTGGCGCCCTGGGTGAACGGGATTCCGGAAATCGTCACGCATGAAACCGATGGCCTGCTGGTGCCGCCCGGCGACGCGCAGGCGCTGGCCCACGCCATCGGCAGATTGATGGACGATACCGAACTCCGGCGCGCTCTGGGACAAAAAGCGCGCCTGAAAATCCTAGAGAAGTTCGACCTGCAACGCAATACCGAACATCTGGCCGCCGTGTTTCGCGGGCGGTTGGATGCCTGACGCGATCACGGCGCTTATCCCAGCGCGTAACGCACTTGCGCTTCGTCCGCGCGAATCCAGTTGAAGATATCGGCCAGCGTGACGCGCGCGTCGCGCCGCGGACGCCAGCCCTTCACTGCCGTGAGCCGTCGATGGTCGGTCAGATAGATGCGCACATCGGCCGGGCGGGTTTCTGCGACCGGCGCAATCGTCAGCCGGTTGCCCGTGATCTCCTCGCACAACCGCGTGGTCTCCTGCAGCGACAGACTGAAGGGCAGCCCGCCCCCTACGTTAAACAGGCGCCCCTGGTAGGTTTCGAAATCGCCGATCTGTTCCAGCAGCAGTTCGCAAAAATCGTCGACATGCAGGAAGTCACGGACCTGCCGGCCGCTGCCGTCGAATCCGATATAAGAAAGATTCCGCCGGAAATAATGCGCGGCCATCCAAAGTGCAATGACTCCCTGATCGGATTTGGCCATCTGCCAAGGTCCCGTCAGCAGGCCGCAGCGGTCGATCAGGTAGCGAATTCCATACGCATCGGCATACTCGGCCACCATCAATTCTCCGGCGAGCTTGGTCATTCCGTAGAGGGAGCGCGGCCCGTCCAGCGGGAAATCCTCGCTTACGCCCAAGCCCGATGTCCCCGCCAGGGTCTGCTCCGCGGAAAGGTGGAAACGTTCCGGCCCTTCTTCGTAGGCGAGGTCGTTCAAGCGCCGGTACGGATAGACGCGGCTCGTCGAGATGAAAACAAAATCGGCGTGTGCGCGGCGCGCCAACTCCAGGCAGTGATAGCAGCCGGTCAAGTTGGTATCGATCAAGTATTCCGGTGAGCCGCCGTAGCCCGCCTGCGCGGACGGTTCCGCGGAACACTCTACAATCAGATCCGGCGGCTGCGGCAGGCTGGTGAGATCGGCCAGCGACCGGATATCGCCATGCGCAAACGCTACGCCCGCCTCGCGTAGCCTGCCCAAGTTGAGTTCAGAGCCGCGGCGATGCAAGTTATCGAAAGCCGTCACTTGTGTTTGTGGATGGCTTCTCTTGAGGGCCAGCGCGACACTCGATCCCACGAAACCGGCGCCTCCGGTAACCAGGATGCGCTGATGGATTGGCATACTCAGTGGACTAATGTAACAGTAGGACGGGCCTCCGGGCCTGTCCATACGCTACATTGGTCCATCATGGTGAGATCCGTAGCTGCGGTCGCTTTTCACCACGGAGGCGGCCTCGCGGCCGTGCGCTGGCGCAACCGCCAAGGCCTCCGCATCCTGATGTACCACCGCTTTTCCGACCGCGCTGCCCTAGCCCGCCAATGCGCGCACATTCGCCGCCACTACCAGCCGGTTTCAATGGCTACCGTTGCCGAGTGGCTGCAGGCCGGACGGACCCTGCCGCCTTACGCGATGGCAACCACGATCGATGATGGATACGGCGATTTCCAGGAAGCTGGCTATCCCGTCTTCGCCGAGTATGGAATTCCAGTCACGGTTTTCCTGGTAACCGATTTTCTGGACGGCAAATCGTGGCTGTGGTTTGACCGCGTGGTGTATGCCTTCCAGAACGCGAAAGTTTCCGATGCGGCCATCGAGGTGCCCGGCGGAAACGCATTGCACTTCAAGCTGGACTCCGCGGCCTCCCGCCGCGCTGCGGGCCAGCAGCTTGCCGACCTTGCGGTGGCCCTGAACCCCGGCGACCGCCGCGAACTTGTTGGCGAGCTGCCGAGGTTGCTGAAAGCGGACATGCCGGAACAGGCGCCGCCCGAATGCCGGCCGCTATCCTGGGACGCGGTCCGCTTGCTGGCGGCATCCGGCGTAGAGTTCGGCGCGCATACCAAGACTCATCCGATTCTGTCTTCGCTAACCGATCCGGAAGAGTTGCGCGAAGAGATCGCGGGTTCGAAAGCGCGCATCGAATCCGAACTGGATCGGCCGGTGCTGCATTTTTGCTACCCCAATGGCAAAATGCGGGACATCGGGCCGGCCGCGGCGGAGACCGTACGGGCAGCCGGCATGCAAACCGCGGTAACGGCTGAGCCGGGCCTGAACCAAGTCCACCAGGATGCTTTCCTGTTGCGTCGCATCGGCGCAGATCCGAGCCACCAGGAGATGTATTTTGCACGGCGCCTCGCGGGCTTGTGATTTCTACCCGCCGTTGCCGCTCCAATAAAATCCGTCATTCTCCAACAGACTTACGGCCAGATCGTTCCGGCCGCCCAGCCGCCGATCCGGATCCGAAACGAATACCGGTTCCGAATGCGTGCGCCGATAGCCCGCCTTTTGGATAGCCCCAATCTGCAGCGGCGCGGAAGCCGCCACGGCAACCTCCGTGATGTGGGGATCCGCTCGCGCGATGGCCGCAGCGGCGGCATAGGCCTCTGCCCATTCCTGCGGGTCTGCTGAATGAATCCAGAGATCCGCGATGCGGCACTGGCGGCCCACGCGGCTCAAAAGGAAATAACCAGCAGGCGTCTGGCGTTCCAACAGATACGCCTCCATTTGGGTCGCGGGGCAAGCCAGGAAATAATTGAGCGACGCGGAAGTGCGGGCACAAATTATTTGTTGCGTGACGGACGGATCGGGAAACGTGCCCGCGGTCGGGCTGCAGAAGTTATCCACGCGCCGCGCCGTCAGACCGTGCGCGGCGTCTTGTGCCGGCCGTCCCAACTCCCGGTAATCGCGCGCCAATCGTAGCGGCGATTTCCAGTCTTTCCACCCCGCCACGCGGAAGTGACGCCACGGGCGCAGCACGCGCGCAAAGTGGTGGATCTCCGCCCGAGCCTGGAAACCGATCCGCGGCAGAACCTGGCGGGCATCCTCGGTCCCGCCGATATTGATCATCGTGCCCACCAGGCCCTGTATGTGCCGGTAGAGCATGATCCCGGCGCCAGGCACGGCTTTGCTGGCCGCCCAATCGATGACGTTGCAACTTACAACGGTGTCCGATCCCGACAGGAAGCGGCACGGAACCACGCATCCGAAAGCCGCGATTTCGCCCTTGTAGCGCAGCGCGTAGCCGCGGCTGCCTTCCCAGAATGGGTGCGGGGCGAAGCACTTCCAGCGCAGCACATCCGCCTGGAACATACGGTGACTCTCGCCCACGCCGAAAACGGTCCGCAGGAAGCGCATCACATCGCCCAACTCGGACTCGGCTACCGGCGAGATCAGCGCCCGACCCCCTTGGCCGCCAGCACCGCCTTAAGCTTTGCGACGCTGGTGCTCTCCACGGTCTCTTCAATCGTGAACTTGACGCCGAACTCCTCCTCGCAGCCCATCATCAGCTTGACGTGCGCCAGGCTGTCCCACTGCGGCATGGTCTCCGGCGAAAGCGAATCGGTGAGGGTCAGCTTATCGTTCTCAAAAGCTTCCCGGAAGATTTGTTGGAGGCGTTGATCGATTAGAGTCACGGTTTTATTCCACTTTAAACCGGCACGCCCGCCCCCTGCGTAAGGTCCGTGCATGCGATCATGGACGGAGCCGGAAACACCTTCCCCATCTCCCATACGAACAACCTACGCTCGCCCTCCTGGCTGGCCGCCGCACAACCCAGGCGGATATACAGATCCGCCACTTGGCTGTTCTTGGCAGTAGGAATATACTCGCCAGTGATGTGGGTGTAACGGTTCTCCGCGGCGTAGCGCACCAGCGCCGCGAACATCGCCTCGTCCAGGCGGCGCCCCAGCACGCGGCAACTCATCAGCCAGGTATCCACCCGCAGACCGTTGCCTTCCGGCACCGCGATCAGTACACCGGTTAAGCCGCTATCGCCGAAACGATCGCGGGTGCGCATGGCCTGCGTGTACGCTCCCGCAGCCAGCAGGGCGCGCACCTCGGCATCCGCGCGCCGCCGGGTGGTCATATTGAACTGATTGGTCTTGTTGATCAGTTGCACGATGCGCGGCAGGTTCGCTTCGTCGAAAGGCGCCAACTGCACATGAATGTCGAGCTGCGCCAGGTAATCGTCCACGCTACCGGCAGTAGCTTCCAGCGTCTTGCGCTCCAGGTTTTCGCGGATTGACGCGGTGCGCTGCCGGTCCTCGCTGGTAATGGCGAGCGTTTCAAACACCCCCAGCCGGCTCACAGCCGCCACATAATGCGCCGGATCCGCGGGCATCTCGACCACCTCGACTTCCGGCAGATTCTGCCGCACACGCGACCGCTCGGCCGGATTGTCGTCCACAAACACGATCGCGTCCAGGCCGATATTCATCGCCGCGGCAATCGCGCGCAAGTTCTCTTCTTTGGGTTGCCAGTTGGCCATGAATACGGCGATGTCCCGTTCGCGCAACACCATCTCCGGATGCTGGCGGAAAGGCAGTACGGCGTCTTCGGGGTTGTTCTTGGAGCAGACCGCCAGCAGCACTCCCGTGCGCGTGAGCGATTGCAGGTACCTCTGAAAGTCAACGAAGGCCTCGCCCGCGGGGCCGCCGCCGAGTTGGATTCCTGCCAGGCCGTCCTCGCCAATTACCCCGCCCCAAAGTACGCCGTCCAGATCCAGCGCCAGGCACTTGGAGGTGAGCCCTAAAATCGCGCGCAACAGCGCCGTGAACTGATGGCCCAGCGCAGGCATGGCTTCCGCCGATGGGTATTGCTTGGCGGTATGCCACAGCACCGGATCGTTCCAGCGGTCTTTGCCGAAGCGCGCCGCAATCTGGTCCACATCCAGAATCGTCACACCCGGGGTCCCCGCGGCGGCTTCCCAAAGCGCCAGGTTGATCGCGCGTAGCAACCGACCGCGCCCGCCGGACAATGCCGCACTCAAATTACCCAGGGCGTCGAACGGCGGCACTTCATAATTGAACTGAATGACCGTAGCGCCCAGGCGCTCCCGGCATTCCCGCCAAAGAGATTCGAGCTGCGCGCAACGCGCGCGCACGATCTCGCCGGGCGCATCCTCCTCGTCGCCCAGGCCGAGCGAGCGCCAATCCGTGGCGATCGCAATCACCTCCGGCCTGAAGCGCGCGAGGCCGGAATTCGGATCGCGGATCTCCTGCTCGTATTGGTTGAAGGGGCCAATATAGATCTCCGCGTCGATCCCGGCCCCGAAGCACTGCGCTCGCAGGATCGGCGCCAGGAAATCGATCGTGCCACTGCTCAGCAGCGCGATCCGGCAGCGTCGGCGAAAGGGCGCTTCCGCCTTCTTGCGCGCTTGCGCCAGGAGCCGGGCGGCGTTCCGTAACGTACGCGGTGTGGCGCTGGATTTGCAGGCTGCGGCCAGTGGATGCCAAGCCCGCTCGGGGTGCCCCGCGGCAAAAAGGTTGCGGGCCGAAGCCAGCATGACCAAGGCGCGCTCCTCGCCGGTGGTCCTTTCGCGCAGCAAGCGCAGCGTTTCCGCGGCTTCCTCAAAAAAACCACACGCTTCCAGCAGCGCGGCGCGCAACCAGCAGCCGTAGTCGCTGCGCACCGAATCCAGACGAGCAGCCAGGTCGCGCGCCGTTTCGGCATTGCCGGACACGATGGCGCCGGCCAGATGCTCCAAACGTGTGAGATCCGCGACCGAGCAAGCCGCCTCATACGACCCGATCAACGCCAGCAGATCAGAAGCCTTGCCGGCGGAGTAAGGCGGCTCTCCCAGGAGCAACAGACCGAGTTCCAGAGAAACGGTATTCATCGGCTAGGTTCAGTATATAGAATCCGGTCTCAATCCTGACCGGCAAGGTTCACGCGGCCGTCACCGTCTCCCCGGTTGAAATGGATCCGGGGGGTGGCCTCTTCCAGCGGTTCCAGCAGCTTGCGCAGTCCCTTGGACAAAGCCAACAGGTAATTCGACGGCCCTTGCCAGAAGCCCGCGGCCCGCAGCGCCGAGGCCCAATCCCGATGCATTTGGTTGGATATGACGATGTCGGCATGCCGCTCCTTGGCGGCCGCAACGCCACTATGGACCAGCGAGGGAATAGCGGCTGGCGCGCCCACGCCATCCACCAGCGCGGCTACCCGCATCGCTCCGAAATACGAACCGTCGCGCGGCTGGCAATCGAGCATCTGCACCCAGCCTGCCGGCCGATCGCCCTCGGTCAGTTGCACCCCGTAGTAGAGCGGCTCCATGCCTGGCGCCGGTGGATAAATAAATCGCAGATAATCAGCGGTGCGTACGGCGCTTAACGAATACTGTGGCGCGGTAGCCAGCCAGGCTTGATCAGCCCACTCAGAGAACTCCTGAATGGCCTGCCGCCGATACTTCCCGTCGAACCGGTTCCGCGTGCGCGCCCGCTGAATCCCCTTCAGCGCAAGTCCACCCAGACCCGATAATGCCAAACCATCGGCCGCCATGCGGCGTTCCCATCGGCTGCGCAAAGGTCCGATGTTTCGCAGAAATCGCTTGCCGTTCAGAACCAGGAAGAAGAACGGAGTCTCTAGGATCGACCAACCCATGGCGCGCAACATGCGCGGCAGAGGCCGTTCCATGGTACCCATGCCCATGGCGAACAGCAGGGGCCGTTCTCCGAGGGCGTGTGCCAGCATCGCGGCGCCCACCACGGCGTAGCGTTTATCGACGATGCCTTCCGACAGGGGCGCGTTATAGTGTCCCACACAGTGGACTTGGCCACGTATAATGAACGGCTGCGTGCGGATAAAGTACCCTCCGCGCACCTCCCCGGCATCGTCCACGACTACGAAATGGCGGAATTCGATCCCAGGCGCCGGCGTGTTCGGATTCGGCTCCGGAGCGGTTTCCGGCAGCGGGAAAAGCAGGGCGCCCGCTGCTTGTAAGCGGGCATTGAAGGCGCGCACGGCAGGCTCGTGCGAAGCTTCGTAGAGGACCACCCGGAGACCCATCTACACCGAGTGTAACGCGGCATCTGCGCAATCACCGGCCGCCGGAATACGCCGCGTACAATCTCAAAGCGCGAATGCTCGCAGCTCTCTAATGAGCGGAATGAACGCATCCTGAATACGGTCCCCGCTAAACTCGATCCACACCTTTTCAGCGAAGTTCGATGGGAACCGTACAGTGGGCTCCTTGAGATACACAATGCGGTTCTGGATCGCCGGGGCCGTCTGAAGCATGCCTACTTCATGCTCGATATTTAGACGCGTTCGCGAGTTTCCGAGAACGGATTCGTCGTCCGCAGTCGCAAGGACGATTGCGGAACGGCAGATGCGCATCCATCCCGAACCTTTTCGTGCACCGATAGGCCAAAGCTCGGCAATTCTTGAACAATGACAGGCATCAGACCAAGTTCATTCAAGAGCTCGCGGACCGTACAAACGTGGGAGAACGACGGGCCGCCATGGGAGATGAACACGTTTTTCTCGAAAGCGGATCGTCCTCGATTGGCGGCGAATACCATAGAACTGGAGCACAGTTCAGCGGATGCGTTGCGTATGGTCAGTATGCATCGGTCCGCTTCGTCAACCCGGTACTGACACTTGAGGCATAGGAGCAGGTGCGTCTCGAAATGTTCCAATGCCGTTCCAGACATCCGGTCCATGCAAAACTGCTCAACAATCTCGTCATCGGGGTGCGGATCGATCAGCTCAGACATGTTCAGCATCCGGATCTGTGGACACGCACCAGGCTTCCTCTCACGGCACCACCACGGAAGTAAGCGGCCCGGCGGCCAGCACCGCATTACTTGCGGTCCGGTACTCGACCCGATAGTACAGAATCCTCTGCGAAATGGCCGGTACGGTGATGGTGCAACCGGAGCCGCAGGCCGCGCCCGCCGGATTCTCCGAAGCGAAGTAATAGGGCTGGTTTCCGGGCGTCACTGTGCTGGCGGTCGCAATGCAAGCATCGTTTCGTGTGGTGCAGTCGATGAATTGCGGCGCGCCATACTCCTGGTAACCGAACTCCACGATCGCGTTATTCACGGCGAGCCCAGCCGGCGGTTGCAAGGCCAGGGCGACCGGCACAAAGGTCCCGCGGACGACCGAGTCCGGGGCTGGATAGGGCAGCATTTTGGCCATCCACATATCGCTGCGCTGATAGTTGAGATAATCGATTCGCAATAGCAGCCAGGAGTTGTCCGGCAAGAGCCGGTTATTTTCAAAACCGTAAACCAGGCGCAAGCGGGACGTCGCAGTCACCAGACTGCGGGAGTACGCTCCCGCGAAGTCGGTACGGTCCAGGGTGAACTGCCGCACGGCGTCGGCAATGTCGGATATGTTTCCCACGCAAATATCGTTGCCTACGCCCAGCGGAGTGCCGCCGTGGATGCCGCTGCCGGAGCAGTAGTTCCAGACGACCCCCGGGCAGTTGACGTACACTTGTCCCACGGTGCTGCCCGCATAGCATTCCCCGTTGGCTCGCGCGAAGCAGGCGGTATACGAGCCGGATGTGCCCGTGGAAATGCTGGAGCCGGGTCCGCTGATGTCGATCAGCGGATGGGAGCCGCAGCTATTCCCTTGCGCCATCAGTTGACGGTTAATTCCCACGGTGCCGTTAGACCCGAAGAAATCGTCGGGATCGGTTACCAGGCTTGGCGTCGCCACGTAAAGCTGCTGCGCCACCAAATTGAAGGTCGGATCGAAGCCCCCGCCTTGGACCGGCATGTTGTCGTATGCACGGATCGATTCGTAGGCCGAGGCGGCGGCGCCCGCCGCGTTCGGATGACTGCCGACGTCGAAGCCCCAAGGATGGCCATAGACGCCGGCGAATGCCGGATTCGTGCTGGCATAATTGACACCCGTGGCTTGGTACGGCGTCAGGTTGGCAAATGGCAGGCTCAAGATGCCAGGCACAGACCCCAGAATTGTCTGGTAATCGGTCGGCCAACCCCAAATGGGCTCATTCCACTCCGGTACGTTGGTGGCTGCTGCCTCACCGCCATCCCGCCACTCGCCATGGCCCCCGGTGTTATTTGTGTCCTGGATCAGGCAGTTGCCGTGCGGATCGGGCGATCCGCCGCATCCGGCAAGTGGATTCCAGTACACCGTAACGGCTTGATTCGCGCTGGTCGCGCCGGGCGCGATGCCGCTCTGGTAGGACTCCCAATAGAGATATACGGGACCGCTGGCGATGGCCACCTCCGATGCGTAGGCGTCTCGCTCGAAAACGAATAAACCCGGTGTAGCGTTGTAGTTCTTGATTTCGAGCGTCATCAGCTCGTTCGATCCACCCGACCAGTTGCAGCCGCCGGAAGAATTCGTGGTGACGCAGGCCGTGTCGCCGATCTGGGTAGTCCGCATCTCGCCGGGCGTGCCCAGGAATGGGGCCGCTACCGGCGGCGCGAAGTACGGCTCGTATCCGGTCACACTGTGGGATGTGTAGCTGTTTATCTGGATGGCGATGCAATCCGCTGTGGCTGGCAAGCCTGAGTTGAACGTATTGCATTTCGCCGGACCGGTCGCGGGAATGCCGGCGATGTTCGAAGTTGTGATTGGCCGGTATTCATTGCAGTCGAGCGATACCCAACCCGTCTCGCCGGTTTCGCCCACGCCGTGCAAACTCCGCCCCACCAGCGCGCCCTGGCCGGCGCCGATAGATCCGTGCGGTGTATTAAAAGTGTTGATCGCGCCTACGATTCGCGGCCCGCCGGATTGTCCGGCGTGCGCCGGACTTCCATCTCCGGGCGAGAATGCGAAAATCCATCCTGGAGAGTCGCTGCCGCCCGAGTAGCAGGCGGGAAAGAAAATTCCGGTGGTCATGCCATACGGGACGCAGTACCCATTGTTGAAGTAAGCGGTGGAGTAAGTCGGGTCGAACGTCGCCATCTGGTCGGCGATGCTCTCGGAGGCGCTGGTCTGCGGCGTCAGGTTGGTGAACGTCAAGCCGTTGCTGTAGTTGGCGGTATAGGTTCCTGGAGTCAACGCGGTAAAATTTCCAATCTGGGCGCCGCCGCCTTGTGGAGTGGCGGGTTGCGTAATGGTGGAGGGATTGAAGATGCCCTGGATCACCAGCGGGCCTCCGCCAGCCGGGTCCTGCGAGACGCCGTAAAACGTCAGCACGGATTGCGTTTGGTCGATGTCCGCCGTTTCTCCGCCGGGGAAAGGGATGCCGTCCCAGGTATTCGTCGCCGCGCCCCCGCTGCTTCCTGCGTAGCCATAGTAGGCGTCGTTGGAGGGGTTGGTGGGATCGATCCAGTAAATGCCGCCATAGAGACACCAGAAGCCGCCGGACACCGTGGTATTCATGCAACCCGTCCCGGCCCCATTATCCGGGTAGCTGGGCGATGCGCTTTCGATCGCCGCCATACTGGCGGCCGTAAGCGTGACGGTACTGCCGTCGGTGGGTGCCTGCGCGCGCCATATCAGAAAGGCAAAGTTATTGACGCACCAGTACACGTTTCCGGACGGCGGCGCGCCGGACACCGTCAAGTCGTTGCCGTCCACGAACCCGGTGATCACGTACTCGGTGGATGTAGTGCTCGCGGGCGGCGTGGTGCAAGCGTCGTTGTTCGACGATAACCGGATGTGTCCGTTGCCTCCGGTCACCCAATAGAGGCTGAAGGTATCGCCGGAAACCCAAGTCACGACATTGCCCGCCACAGTGGCGCTGCCCGAATGCGGGGACGACTCTTGCACATTGAACCTTGGGTTGGTATCCAGCAGCCAGGGGATGACACCGAACTGCGAGGTGCTGGCCTGTCCCAAAGTCTGCTGGCTGCTAGTTTGGCCCATAGCGGCCTGTTGAATCGAGCTGGCGCATGAAGCGCCCCCGTTTAGCGATAGGCAGACGTCCAGCACGCGGAAGGCGGCGGTGGTGGAATTGACGAAGCCCGTAAGCCCCACGCTGAGTTGATCCAGCGTCCAACTTTGCCCGTAGCTGGAGGAACCGTATCCCGCGTCCCAGGCATTGTTCCCGTTGAGAGGAGGCCGCAGCACCAGCGGAGCGGTGCTATTGCCCACTGTCGTGTTGCCGGCGCCTGCCGCCACGTTGCACGGTGAAGTCCAGGGCCCGGCCGTGTCGCACGGAATGGTCTGTCCCTGGTTGAAAGCGGAGCCAAATGGCATATTGTTCCAGTACCCCCAGTCGTTCCCACGCAGTCCCACGCGCTGCAGAAGAACGCCCGTTAGAGGGTCGATAAAGGACTCGGGGGTCAGTCCCCCTAGCGACTCCGGCCAAGGCTGATCGCCGGGATGCGTGGCGTCCGATAGCCACGGATCGCCGTAGACGCCGCCCAGCGGAATGTTGCCCGTGGTGAACGTGAATGTCACAATGTCGCCGGTAGAGGGACAGGTAATCTGGCCGAAATACGGCGTATAAGCCTGGAGCGCGCGCGAATAGTGGCGCACGCCGGCGTATTGACCGGCAGTTGCGTACTGCGCCGTGCGCTGGCCGAGCACCACCGTGCGGGATAGGCCGTTCGGTGACGTGCTGGGCCGGGCCAGATCGGAATTCGAATTGGCAAAGGTGCCCGGATCCACGTCCAGTGCCAGCGGCGTCAGACCAGAACTTTGGCTTACCTGGACGGTACAGGCGTTTCCGTCGGGTGCCGTGTAGGCGATCATGGCTTGCGTGGCGGTCGTGCCCAGGACCCGGAAGTTCCCAATGGCCGCCAGGCAGGAACAGCCGGAAGCCAGTAACAAAGCCATAAATTTCATCGCGTTAACCCCTGCATCTTCATTGCCCACCAGTCGACGGAGATCCCTTCCGACGAAACACCGGTGGACAAGTTGATGAATTGAGGAGTCAGAGTGGCCGTCGGCGCTGCCGCTACGCTTCCAGGGTTGGCGCTGTTGATCTGGAACTGGATGGCGCCCTGCGTCGACGAATAAATGCGTACGTGGTACCAGGTGTTTGCCGCTACCGCCAGCCCACTGTTGACGCAGGTCTTCGTTCCCGCAACGATGACCTCGTACACCCAGCTTGTGGTACTGTCATTCGCCGGACAACCGCCGCCTGCAGAGTCGTACCGCACTGCAATCTCGTTTCCACCGGTGGGGTGGTAAGCGGACTGATTGTCGCTGAAGCCAACCAGATATTGGGCGTGTGCAACGCTGCTGGAGTCGGTTTGAAAGATAGCCTGTGCTTCCCAATAAGACCAGGCGCCTCCGGATCCCAGATTGGCAAAAGCGTAAACCGCCCCATCGGTCGCATCCGACAACGTAAGAGAACAACCGGTGCCGGCTGTGTTTGAACTGTCTAAATACAGAATGCCCGGATGATTTGCAACGCCTTGTATCATGTTATTTGTGCAATAGGATCCCATCGTGACCACATCCCAGTGCAGCGTTCCTAGCTGGCCGTTGCTGTCCTTGCCGGGCAGGAACTCTTCTACCGCGTTCATCACCGTCGAATCGAGGGGAGTGAAATCGACCGTACCCGCCGTGTTCGTAAGATTATTGCGAAAGGTATAGCTCCCGCCTCCCCCGCTTCCGCCCGCGCAGGACCAAGCCCCGTTCACGTACATGGCCATCGCCCCCGAGCCGCCCGCGGCGCACGCCGTGGTTTGCGTGCAATTCGAGCAATACAGAAGAGTCCCATTAGCGCCGCTGCCAAGATTGGCAAATGTGGAACTACCCACCTGCGCCGAATTGCTAAGCGTAAGATTGGTGGCCGACAGGTTTCCGGTCTGCGTAGTATCGTTGACCACAGCCATCACGGAATTGCTTTGCGGGAACTGCGGCGCCCATCCAGCTACGTGTACCGTTTGCACCGGCAATGAAGTGTAGCGTCCTGAGGCGCTGCCGCCAAAATCGACGAACACGTAATCGGCTTGATTGGGTGTGCCGTTGAACAGGGTGCCCGGCACGGGATTCGCGGAGTCGGCGGAGATCACGCTGGGCCCCACTTCGTTTGCGAAGTCGATCTGGTAGCCCGTATTGTTGAACATTTGCAGGGTGAAGTTTCCCGAACCGCCATTCAGCCGCAATCCTGCCGTGGTCGTGTTCACGACGTTGCCCGAAATGATCTGGCTGGGGGCCCGCACCTCCAAACCGACTGGCCCCGCGAACTCGGCGGCGGCAAAATTATGGCTGCCGGCGCCCGCGTCGATCAGCATCCCCCATCCGGTCGCGGTCGTGGCCATGATCTGGCTTCCGTCCAGTGAGCTATTGCTGTATACGCCCCCCAGCGTGTTCAAAAACGCATTGAGGTTCGAAAGGTGCCCGTTGCCGTTGTAAGTGGTGGAAGTCTGGACCTGCATTCCCCAGCCGCCGTTCTGGTAGAGCACCATTTCCACAAAATCGGAATCGTGCGGGCCGCGGAAGGTCCAGCCGTTTCCGTTGTTGAAAGCCGACCGAATCCCGGTAAAATAACCCTCTAGGTCCAGAGAGGGTGTTGCAAAAGTAGAGTCCAGGCCCCATTCGGTGTAAATCCCATCCGAGTAGGCTTCCTGCACGAACACGTCCGTCATCTCCAAGCCGTGGCCGTATAGCCGGATGCCGTAGCTGGGTCCCGTTTGGTTGGCCTTGTTGCCATTGATCGTGCAACCCCGAATTTCTACGCGGAACAAACCATACAGGCTGTTCGTGCCGGTCAGCGCTGCGAAGTTCGTCTGCGAAATGACATCCACATTCGCGCCGTTCTTCAACATCAAAGTGGTCACGCCCGAGCCGGCGCATTCGATCTTGCCCGTTCCCGTTTGGTCCGTGAGAGAGCCCGAAAACCGGATACCCCCCACCGTGTGCGTCCCCACCCCGAAGTAGATCTTCTGAGCTTTGGCCAGAGTGATCACGCTGTTGACTACATATGTACCGTCGTCGGCCCGAACCTCCCCGGCGCCCGAGGCCAGCGCCGCCGCAAAAGCCGCCGAATCGTCGGTCACGCCGTCGCCCTTTGCGCCGAAGTCTTTGACGTGAACCACATCTTGCAGCTTGGAAGTTACAGTCAGAGTCACGGCCCCCGCACCCAACTGCAAGAACGTGCTCGTTCCAGTCAGTTGCTGTGTCCACGTATTGGCGGCCGTGCATAGGTATATGTTTTGTCCCGGGGTGGCATCCGTGGCGAAGTACTCCGCGCCTTGCGGGCAGGTCGTCGGCAATTGCGCCGTAGTCCCACGCTTGGCTGGTATCGTATACGTGGCGCCCGACGCGTCCCAGGGGCCGACCTGGATACGGCCTCCATTCACTACTGTTTGCCCTGTAAGAAAAGTTGCGCTCACCGACATGAGAACCCAAAGCCGAAAGCCATTCTTCATTAGTAATTCCTCACGATCGTTGCCTTGTAGCTGGTGCTGGCTGGAGTCACGCCGGAACCCGACAGGTTGCATAGGCGGACTGTTACCGTGTTCGTACCGCTCACCAGCATGATGCCAAAGATGCCTGCCGGCAGCGCTGGCCAGCCGGGTGCGACGGCGTCGCCGGGGTTGGCGCCAGCCACTGTCAGTGTCTGATCCGCGGCGCACCCGCCTGTCGCAATGCTAGGAAAAGCCAGAGTTGCCGAGTTCATCAGATAAGTGGGGATCACGCCGTTGTCCACCGCCAGGGTGCTCTGTCCGGGAGCCTCGGTATCGATGATTCCTGTGCCGGCGGCCAGCGTCTTGGCGCTCAAAAAGGCGCGTTGATCGCGTCCCCCCGTGCTGTCCCACGTGCCATTGGTTGCGGTCCAGGTGTAGACCGGTAAGACGTTCGGCGGAAAGAATGTAATACCAGCCTGCTGGGTGCAACCGGCCGAGCACGCTACGGTCAAATTGTTCCCCACCATGAGCGTGCCGGAGTTGTTCACGTAAACATACGCAGTACCGATGCCGCTCCCGCTGACGGTGGCGGTCGCGCTGTTCGTAATGCTGTAAACCTGGTAGCCGAAGCGCACGTTGCATGGCGACGTGGGCGCGCAGCCGCTACCGATACTGAGCACGGTGGAGGATGTCCGCACGGCGGCCAGATCCCCAAGTTGGTACGCCATGGTCACTCCGCTGCCGGAAGCGCTCGACGGCTGCCACGCGGACGCCGCCGAGTTCCAGACCAGCGCTTGGCCGTTGGTGGGGAGCGTGCTGGCGACCGCCTGTCCTTGGATCGCTTTCACCGTAGCGGCCGTCAGTGTGCCGCTGAGATCGCCGCCGGCACCGGGTAGTTGGCTGGAGGCGACCGTCCCGGATATCTGGCCGAAACCGTAGTCTCCGGTCTGGGATGCGATTGTGCCGGTTCTGCCGAATACGCTGCTTACCGCGCCGCCGCCCGATACTGTGCCCGGCTGCCATGCGGACGCACCCGAATTCCACACCAACGCTTGGCCGCTGGTGGGCGCCGTGTTCGCCACCGCCCGGTTTTGAATACCGGTCACCGTGGCGGCCGTCAATGTGCCGCTTACATCGCCGCCAGCGCCGGGTAGTTGGCTGGAGGCAACCGAGCCGGATATTTGGCCGAAACCGTAGTCTCCGGTTTGCGCCGCGACTGTGCCGGTTCTGCCGAACACGCTGTTCACCGCGCCGCTGCCCGATACAGTGCCCGGCTGCCACACGGACGCACCCGAATTCCATACCAACGCTTGGCCGCTGGTGGGTGCCGTGTTCGCCACTGCCCGGTTTTGAATACCGATCACGGTAGCGGCGGTCAATGTGCCGCTGAGATCGCCGCCCGCACTGGGTAGTTGGCTGGAGGCAACCGAGCCGGAGATCTGGCCGAAACCGTAGTCTCCGGCCTGAGATGTGACTGTGCCGGTTCTGCCGAAAACACTGCTCACGGTGCCGCCGCCCGATACCGTTCCCGGCTGCCACGCGGATGCGTTTGAATTCCACACCAACGCCTGGCCGCTGGCCGGAGCGGTATTCGCTACCGCTCGGTTTTGAATGCCAGTCACTGTGGCGGCTGTCAACGTGCCGCTCACATCGCCGCCCGCGCCGGGAAGTTGGCTGGAGGCGACGCTACCCGATATCTGCGCGAAACCGTAGTCCCCGGTCTGCGCCATTACCGCGCCGCTTCTTGCAAATACGCTGGTTACCACTCCGCCGCCACCGCTCACGGACGCCGTGCCCGCGCCGTTCACCACGCAATAGCCGGTCTGCGGCGTGCTGAAATCGATCGTAACGTTGTAGGTCGCTGGGCTGATCTGGATCTTGTCCGGCTCTACTTGCTGCGGTGGCGTCGAATTGTCATAGCAATCCACAACCAGGTTGGCCGTTCCAAACTGGTGTACAGTCCCCGGAATCGTAATGCTGACTTGCGTCGCGAAGGCATATGAGGCGTTGCCGGCTTCGGCCGCCGCCGGCTGCCATTGATTCGCCGTGGCGTTCCATTGCAATACCTGCCCGCTGGATGGGGCTGTGTTGCTTAAATTCCGCCCTTGCAGCCTGCCTACAGTCAGTCCGCCTGGAGCGCCGGTTATATCTCCACCCAGCGCCAGCCATTCGATGCTGCTCCCGTTGCTTGACAGCACCTCATTTGAGTCGCTCGAATTCACCGACAGGCTGCCGCCTTCAGCCGCCCACGTGTTGGCGGGATTGCAGGCGTACACGTTGCTCCCCGCGGACGCCGTGGTCAGGAAAAAAAACTGCCCCACTGCGCAGGTGGAGGGCAGGCTGCTCCCCGTCTGCATCGGCTTCGTGGAAGCGGCCCCCGAGAAATCGACGCTCTTGCTCTGTGTGCGCAAATCTACCAATGTCTGACCCGCTCCCGTGGCGGCAAACCAAGTCCACAAGAAGAGGCCTTTTGCAAGTCTGCATTTGTTCATATCTTTGCGAAGGCCCCTAGTAGACAGGACGAGGCCACTCCTGATCTGAGTCCAGCACACCGCTGGAGGGAAATGGCTGGTCAAGCGCTGCAAGTCATAGAAAGCACAAGCGCCGTAAGGTCCGCCACTCCTGTGAATGGCCTGCCGCCACTCTCGGCGTCGTCTTATGTGAGAATCGAGAAGGGCATCCGTATATGTGCGGCATCGCAGGATTCGTAACCCGCTCCCCAGGCGCGTCGCCGGACTCGGCTGTAGCCCGCATGACGGACAGCATCCGCCATCGCGGTCCCGACGGCTCCGGTTACTATCGCGATGCCTTCGCCTCCCTGGGCCACCGCCGCCTCAGTATCATCGATGTCGCCGGAGGCCACCAGCCCATGTCCAACGAAGACGGTGCGCTCCGGATTACCTACAACGGCGAGATTTTCAATCACGCCGACCTCCGTCCAGCCCTGGAGCAGGCCGGCCATCAATACCGCACCCGCTGCGATACCGAAACCATCCTGCATGCGTACGAGCAGTACGGCCCGGATTGCGTGACGCGCTTCCGCGGCATGTTCTCGTTCGCCATTTGGGACAAGAACTCCCGCACCCTGTTTTGTGCCCGCGACCGCCTGGGCAAAAAGCCGTTCTATTACCATTGGGATGGCCACCTGTTCGCTTTCGCTTCCGAGATCAAAGCGTTGCTCGAACACCCCGCCATCTCCCCGCACTTCGACGAATCGCTGCTCTCTGAATACCTCGACTTCGGCTACTGTTCCGGCGAGCGGACACTCTTCTCAGGCATCCGCAAGCTCATGCCGGGGCACTGGCTCCGCCTGACGCCCGAACAACTCGAAATCCGACAGTATTGGGAGATTCCCGACCCCACCCCTCCTGGTAACCGTGACGACGAATCCTGGATAGCGGAATGCCGCACGCGCCTGGAAGAAGCCGTCCGCACGCGCCTGATGAGCGACGTGCCTCTCGGCATGTTTCTCTCCGGTGGCGTCGATTCCAGCGCCATCGCAGCGCTGATGAAGCCTATGTCGAAAGGGCCTATCAAAACCTTCGCGGTGGGCTATCGCGAGCAGGCTTTCAGCGAGCTCGCCTACGCCCGCCAGGTCGCCGGAAAAATCGGCACCGAGCACCACGAAGTCGTCATCGGCCGCGAGGATTTCTTCAACGCCCTGCCGCAACTGATCTGGCACGAGGACGAACCCATCAGTTGGCCCTCCAGCGTCTCTCTGTATTTCGTGTCGCGTCTGGCCGCGGAGCAGGTGAAGGTCGTGCTTACCGGCGAAGGCAGCGACGAGCTATTTGCCGGTTACGCCCGCTACCACACTTACATCCTTAACCAGCGCTTGCTGAAGCTGTACCGAACTGTGCCCCGCTCCCTGCGCGATTCCGTGCGCTCGGGAATCGCCGGCTCCCGCCTGCTTTCCGGTAACATCCGACGCAAGCTGCAGCATTCCGTGCTGGGCCGCGGCGAAGATCTGGAAGCGCTGTACCTGGATAACTTCTACGCCGCGTTCTCGCGCGCCGAGCAGCAACGCTTGCTGAACGCGCCCGTGGGAGCCACTTGCGATTCATTTCTGCATTACTGGAATGCGCGGCCGGAGGCCTCGCTGCTCGCCCGCATGCTCTACGCCGACCAGAAAACCTACCTCGTCGAGCTACTGATGAAGCAGGACCAGATGAGCATGGCCTGTTCCATCGAAAGCCGTGTCCCTTTTCTGGACCACCAGTTCGTCGAATTCGCCGCTTCCGTTCCCGATCGTATGAAGCTCCGCGGCGGTGAGGGCAAATACATTCTGAAGCGCGCCGTCGAAGACATTCTTCCGCATGACATCGTTTATCGCAAGAAGATGGGCTTCCCCACTCCGCTCCGTCAATGGCTGATGGACCCCAGCGCCGACGCCCTAATCGCTCAGCTTCACAACCGCGACGGCCTGCTGGCCCCCTATATCGATTTCAAGTACTTGGACGATCTCCTCACCCGCCACAAAAACGGCTTGGAAGATGCTACCGACCGCATCTGGCGTCTTCTGAACCTACAGCTCTGGGGCGATATCTTCATTACCAGTAGGACAGGCATTCTTGCCTGTCCCGTGCCATGAACCTGACCCGCCTGCTGCAAATGAGCCCGGCCGAAATCGGCATGCGCGCCCAACAAGCTTTTTCCAAACGTTGGAGCAAACCCCCAGCTTGCCGGCTAATCGAATCTTGCGCCGTCCCAGCCTGCCCAGCGCTTCCCCCGCTCGCCTCACTAGACGAAGCCGAGCGCATCTGCCAGCACCGCTTCGATCTGCTCGGCTACAAAAACCTGAATTTCGGCACCCCCATCGATTGGCACTTCGACCCTGTCCATAACAAGCGCGCCCCCCGCAAACCCTGGTATCAGATTCCATTCCTGGATTTCGATCAAATCGGCGATCACAAGATCATCTGGGAGCTGAACCGCCACCAGCATCTCGTCACCCTAGCCCTAGCCTGCTTCCGCGACGAAATCTTAGCCCAATGGACCCACTGGCAAAGCGAAAACCCCTATCCGATCGGAATCAACTGGTCGAGCACGCTGGAAGTCGCCTTTCGGGCAATGTCCTGGCTCTGGGTTCGCCACCTGATCGGTGACTTTCACCCCGCCTTGATCCCCGCGCTCCACCTCCACGGCTGGTACATTGAGCGCTTTCTGTCCACTTATTTCTCCCCCAACACGCACTTGCTCGGTGAAGGCGTGGCGCTCTTTTCCATCGGTCTGCTTTGTCCGCAGATCGCGGACGCGCCCCGCTGGCGATCTCGCGGCTGGAAAATTGTCCTGCAACAGGCCGAAACCCAAGTTCGCCCCGATGGCTTCCACTTCGAGCAATCCGTCTACTACCACATCTATGCCCTCGATTTCTTCCGGTTCGCACGAGACCTGGCTGCGATAAATGCGCTCCCAATTCCACCATCTTTTGATCGCACGATCGAGAAAATGAGCGAAGCCCTGGCAGCCCTCTCTCAAGCCGGCCGCGCGCCGAACTTCGGAGACGACGATGGCGGTCGCGTCGTAGGGTCGCCCCCTCGCCTCGTCGCCCCATCGCCCCCTCGCAGCATAGCCCTCCCATCCGCCGGCATCTATGCCATGGCCTCCGCCAACTCGCAACTCTTCATCGACGCCGGCCCGCAGGGCGCCCATACCGCTGGGCACGGCCACGCCGATGCCTTAAGCATCCAGCTCGTCACCGCCGGTCGCCCCATAATGATCGATCCCGGCACCTTCTGCTACGTCTGCCCCGAGCGCGATCGCTTTCGCGGCACCGCGGCCCACAACACGCTGCAGGTGGACGGCCGCGATCAAGCCCGGCCGCATGGGCCCTTTGCCTGGACCGGCATACCCGAAACCACCGTCGACCGCTGGCAAATGGGCGAAACCTTCGATTTCTTTGCCGGACACCACAACGGCTACGATCCCGTCATCCACCATCGCTGGGTGTTCAGTCTCAAGAACAAATTCTGGATGGTGCGGGACCTCGTCACTGGTATCGGTCGCCATCGCCTCGATATCCACTGGCACTACCTTGATGAGCGTGACGTTGCCATCCTGCCGCCCACCGGACACAACTGGTCCCGATCCGTCGAGCGCTGGGACTGGTCCTCCGTCTATGGCGGAAAAAAACCCGCCTTCGTCCTGCGTTTCAGCACCGAGACTGCGTTGCCCGCCGATTTCGCCGTGCTGCTCGTTCCGGGGGCGCCAGGGACATTCACGCAAACCGCGCCCAGTGCCTACCGCTACGACGAGCCGCAAGCTTCGCATGAATTCATTTTCGGCGACCGTTTTATCTACCGCGCTACTGGCCCTGCAGGCGCCACCGAGTTCTCCCTATGAGAATACTCTGGGTTAAAGCCGGAGGCCTGCTCCCCCCCGACATGGGCGGCAAGATTCGCAGCTTCCAGATCCTCAAACAACTCGCCCGCCGCCACGAGATCACCCTCTTCACCTTTTACCCTGAGCATCCGGACGACCAGCATCTCCACGGCAACGGCTTCTTCGCGAACATCGTGCCCGTCCCCTTGCCGCTCCCGCCCCGCCGCAGTCTCGGCGAATATCTCCGCTCTGCCGGTATGATGGCCGCCGGCCGGCCCGTCACCATCGACAAATTCCTTTACCCCGAAGTCCGCCGCCGATACGCCGATCTGCTCGCATCCGCCACCTTCGATGTGATCGTCTGCGACTTCCTGGTGCCCGGTTCGCTGATGCATTGGAAAAGACCGCCGCCCACCATCCTGTTCACGCATAATGTGGAGGCGCAGGTTTGGGAGCGGCACTACAAGGTCACAACCAATCCGTTGATGAAAACTGCCTGCTGGCTGGAATCGCGCGCCTTGGCCGGCGCCGAGCGCCGTTACGTGGAGTTGGCGGATCACGTTTTAGCCGTCTCGGAAAACGATCGCGCGTTCTTTCTCCAGTATGTCGACCCCAGCCGCGTCTCCGTGATTCCCACCGGCGTGGATACCGAGTACTTCCAACCGTCTTCCGATTCTGAGCAGCCAGACACCATGGTCTTCACCGGCACTATGGACTGGATGCCGAACGAGGATGGCGTTGCCTACTTTGTCGACAAGATATTTCCGCTGATACGGCGCGAGATTCCAGACGCCGCCTTTTGGGCGGTGGGCCGCCGTCCCCCGCGGCGCATTCAAGCGTTGGCATCCGGTAACGTGCAGGTAACCGGCGCAGTAGACGACATCCGCCCTTATCTCGGCAAAGCGGCGGTGTGCGTGGTGCCGCTGCGCAGCGGCAGTGGAACGCGCATCAAGATCTTCGAAGCCATGGCCATGGGCAAAGCTGTAATCTCGACCACCATGGGAGCCGAAGGTCTGCCCGTGAACCATGGCGAGGACATCATACTGGCCGACGATCCCGCCGATTTCGCCGACCAGGTGGTGCAACTCTTGCGCGATCCGCAGCGCCGTGCGCAAATCGGCCGGGCCGCGCGCCAGCTTGTCGAGGAGAACTACGGTTGGCCTTCGGTAGCCGCCCACTTCGAGCAAATCATGCAGGCCGTGCTGACCCATGCGAACAGTACGTAACCTCCTGTTGGTATATGCAGCGCTTAATGCTGTCCTCTACAGCATGCTGCTGCCGCTTTGGGAAGGCTTCGACGAGCCCTTCCATTTTGGTTACGTGCAACAACTGGCGAACGGTCTAGGCCTCCCCGACGCCCGGAACGCGCGCTTGTCCCGCGAGGTCTGGGAGGCCGTCCTGCGCGCGCCGGCCAGCGATCCAGTTAAATCGAACTTGCCTCAAGTGGTCACGTACGCTGAATACTTCTCCTGGCCATTGGAGCGCAGGTCCGCCGTGCAACGAAGCCTGCGTGAAATCCCCCCGGAATACCGCTGGCAACTCTCGAGCGCCGGCAATTATGAGGCGCACCATCCGCCTCTTGCGTATATGTTGCTGGCAGTTCCCGAGCGGCTCCTGGCCGGTGTTTCCCTTCCGGCGCGCATCTTGATCCTGCGAATTATCGCCGCTTTGGCTGGTGCCTTCCTGCTGTTCACCGCCACGGTTGCCTTATGTTCTGAACTCTCGATTGGCGACGCGCAGCGGAACGTGGTGCTGTTCTGCGTCTTATCGTCACAAATGACATGGGCCACTCTGGCGCACGTGGCGAACGACTGGCTGGCGGTGCCGCTCGCGGTTTGGACGTTGGTGTTTATGATCCGCAGTGCTTCGTTCCCAACACAAACCAATCTTGTGTCATCGTCGTTGATCCTGTCCGCCGGATTGCTTACGAAGGCCTACTTCCTGGCGCTCGTTCCCGTACTGGCAGGCATCGCTTTGATTAGAGGCAGGCTGCGTGGATTCGTAACCCACGCGGCCGTAATCGCGATTTGCGCGGGGCCGTGGTATGTCCGCAACTACCTGCTGTACCACGTTGTTACCGGTACACAGGAATCGCGCGCCGGCATCGGCCCAGCCCAGGTATTCCGCGCGGCCTTTGCCTTGCATTGGCCCGCCGTAGCGGCAACCAGCATTCGCGCCGCTCTGTGGACCGCCAACAACACGTTCCATAGCTTCTCGCTCGGTACCATGAACCTCGTTATCGCGGTGTGTGCGGCCGCCTTCTTGCTTTGGATCTTCAGCCGCCATACCCTCCGGGAGTGGGTGGTAGTAGCTTACTGCGCTGCCTTCGCCCTGGCCGTCGCCTATGCGGCAGTGGTTGTGTATGTGCGCACGGGCAATCCGTCATCTACGCCTTCTGCGTGGTACGCCCAAGTCCTGGTGGCGCCGACCATGGCGCTTCTGCTGCTTGGAGCCTCGAGGTGGCCGCGGGTTGGAAGGATCTTGGCGATCGCCATCGTCGTGTTGTTTGGGTACGTGCTTGCCGTGACCTACGTGTTCAAGTTGATTCCGCTCTATGCCGGGTATGCAGGGCGGGGCTCCTTCAGGGACATCGCCGCGCAATATTTATTGAGAATTCATGCCCTCCGCGCCAACCTCAGTTCAGTGGCGCTCGGTCCTGCCACGTTGATCTTCATTATGACAGCGGCAGTTGTCCTGCTGATGGTAATGCTGGAGATCCTTTTGGTTCGTGGAATTCTCGCATCGTGCGCAAGATCCTCGTCGTATTCGGCACCCGGCCCGAAGCCATCAAGCTCTGCCCGGTCCTATTGAAGCTCCGGCAGGACGCGCACTTTCAAGTACGTGTCTGCGTGACCGCACAGCACCGCTCGATGCTGGATCAAGTATTGGCCGCCTTCGATGTGACGCCGGAATACGACCTCGATTTGATGCAGCCCGGGCAGACGCTTGCGCAGATCACGGCACGCATCCTGGCGGCCCTCGAGCCAGTGATCAAAGGCGAGCAACCCGATATGCTCCTCGTGCAGGGCGACACCACCACCACGCTAGCCGGTGCTTTGGCGGCCTTCTACCAACATGTTCCAGTGGGCCATGTGGAAGCTGGTCTGCGCACCGGCGATCTGGCGCAGCCATTTCCGGAAGAGATGAACCGCGTGTTGACCGGCCGCCTTGCGGCCCTGCATTTCGCACCCACCGAAACGGCGAGGTGCAATTTGTTGGCCGAAGGTGTCGCCCCGCAGCGCATTTGTGTCACCGGCAATTCGGGGATCGACGCAGTCCTCTACGTGCGCGACGCCTTGGCGGCTGGGCGGTTGCCCGGAGGTACATGGCCCCAACTGGATGCGTCAAAAAAACTGATCGTGGTCACCGCGCACCGCCGGGAAAGCTTCGGCGAGGGCTTCGCACATATTTGCGAAGCGCTGGCCCGTCTTGCCAGGCGGGACGATATTCAGATAATTTATCCGGTGCATCGCAATCCGAACGTCATGGACCCCGTATACCGGCAATTGGACGGGCTGGGGAATGTCTTCTTAGTCGAACCGCTGGATTATGTTCCCTTTGTGGATTTGATGCGCCGCGCGCACCTGCTGATCACCGATTCGGGCGGCATCCAGGAAGAAGGGCCTTCGCTCGGAAAGCCCATTCTCGTGATGCGGGAGAAGACCGAACGGCCCGAAGCAGTGGCCGCCGGCACCGTGAAACTGGTGGGTACGGACGCTGACCGCATCGTAACCGAAGCCGAGCGCCTGCTGGACGATGAACGGGAGTACGGCCGCATGGCCCGCATCCACAATCCATACGGCGATGGACGCGCCAGCGACCGCATCCGGGAGGCCATCGACAGGTATTTTGTCTAAAGGCCCAGCTTCGTGGCAGCGTTGTCGCGGAAAAGAGAGCCTTCCCGGATGTACTTCCTCACGGTGGCCAGCGACCGGTGTCCGGTTTGCTTCATGATGGCCAACTCGCCGGCGCCATTCATGGCGGCCTGGGTGGCCAAACCCGCGCGTAAACTGTGGCCGGCATAATCCACGGTTTCAAGACCAGCCCGTCCAGCGGCGCGCTTCACCAGATAGCCAACCGAATCCGCGTGCAGCCCTTTGACGCTCACCCGCCCGAATCGATCGATGGATCGGAACACAGGCCCAGCCGCGATACCCACTTGTTCCAGCCAGCCGCGGAGCGCGCGCACCGGGCAGGTCTGTGGATTGGAGCCAAACGGTAACGCCACTGGTCTTCCCTCCCCTTCCTGGTCGGTCTTCGATCGGCCGAGCCGCACGATGAGTCCATCCGGCGTCGTTTCGAGATCCTCGACACGTAGCGCGGCCAGTTCCGACCTTCGAAAGCCTCCGGCAAATCCAGCCAGCAGCAATGCCCGATCGCGCGTCCCGCGAAGGTCCTGCGGCAGTTCCGCGACGATGAGCTGCAGATCCGGCGTCAGAAACGGCTTCTTCCCACGTTGGGCCGTTCCTTTCTTGCGCTTGATTCCCTTCCAGACTTCGCTCACGACGGCATTCTGCATGGTAGCGGGCGAAGGTTGGCCAGCCGCTTGATGCGCCCGGTTGATGGTCGTAAGGCGCCGCGCAAGGCTAGACGGCTTAAGCGTCGCCGCACGGTCGGTAAGGTAGAGGGCGACCGTGTGGGGCAATGCTGGAAGCGACATGAAGTGATGGGCCTCGCACCATTCGCGAAAATCCCCCCAGTCGGCCTGGTAAGCCCGCAGGGTGTTCCCGGCCTTTGCCGCTGCCGCGAATTCCTGAGCCTGCCGTCCGAGCGAAACCAGGGTGCCTTTATCGAATTCAGTTTGGAGTGCTGTGGCCTCAGACAATGCGCTCGCTGTCAGTGTGCTAGCTTGGTACGTTGCCAGATAAACCCACATGGTATGGGCGGTTAGACCAAGTCATCGCCGAACTTGGCGGCCTTCCTTGGCCTTGGGTGGATCGGGAAACCCTGCAATCTCTCCTGCAGGTAGGCCCAAGGCGTGCCCAACAGATATTGCGGCCTTGCATCACACGCCAAGTGGGGGCTAGCGGAGTGGCCGGCCGGGACGAATTAATCGCACATTTGAAGCGCTTGGCAGCCGGCGACGAGGCACACTATGAACGGCGGCGCCGCCAACGGCTCGCACAGGTTTTGGAAGGGCTGCGGCAGGTGGCGCTAGCTCAGCCGAAGGTACTTGTGGAAGCGCCCACAAACGTGCTCAATCAGCGATTTGTCAGTCTGCCGGATGGCGTCTCGGTATCGCCAGGGGCAATTTCGATAACGTTCTCTTCGCCGAACGAGGCGCTGCAGAGACTGCTCGCTCTCGCCATGGCGATTGGAAACGATTTCACGGAGT
>JBEKTJ010000075.1:0-29555 GCA_049516155.1 Bryobacteraceae bacterium | reverse complement strand
GAACTGGTTATGGCCCCAGGAGTAGACGTAATGCGCGTCGCCCTGGTGACGGGCGTAGCCGAAATCGCTGCCTAGAAGATTGGTGGCCGCGCGCAGGCTGTAACCTGCGTCCCATTCCTGCTGGTTGGCGCCGGAGCCCTCTACGCGCCGATGATAGCGCAGAGTAGTCACCATCGCGTTGGCGGACTCCGTTCGCGCGGCCGGAAACTGCGACTGAAACCTTTCAAAACTGGTGCCTACGGTCAGGTTCACGAGCCCTGAACCGCTCTTGGCCAGCACGAAAGTCACTAGCGGTTCGATATTCTGGCGGGTTCGGTAGATTCCGGAAGTATCGCTCTCGCCGGCGGGCTGGTCCAAAGCGTTCACAGTGGATTGGTCCCACTGCTCGTGGTAGCTCTCGAAATCCAGACGAAACCGCACGCGATCGCCGACCAGGCGTTTGTCCTCGTAGCGCGCGAGGATGCCGGTGTAGCGCTCGGCCAAATTGTCGCCGTCGCTCACACCGCCGAATGTAAAAGCCTGCGATCCGACGGTGGCGGTGCCTTCGGCCAATCCGGAAAAGCTCCCATCGGAGCGGTAAACAAGCTTCGGGATAGAAGCGTCGAATTTCGCCGGCGTCCCGCGCACGTCGAACACCACCCGAACGTGTTCGGGAGCCTGCCCGCGCAGCAGGCGATGCGTGACAGCGCGCACGTGCAACTCCTGGCGGATGCGGGTTGCCAGATCGTCGAGCGCGGCCGGATTCAGCTTGGCGCCCACCAGTCGTTTCAGCTCACCGCGCAGGCCCGTGCTGATGCCGTCCGGGTTGCCGGCGAGTTCCACGCTCTCGACCGTATAGCGCGTGTTGACGTTCATCTCCTGTTCCGGATTGCCGGCCAGGAGCAGGCTGCTCCACAAAATCGAGGCGAGCCACAGGAATTTCATGGGCGGAAGCGGTGCAGGTAATAGGCCAAAGGGAAGTTGCTGCAATGAAACAACTTAGATAAATCGGGGCTGTGACTGTGCTTCACAGGTGTGGGGAGAGCACTTTTTCGGGGGCCCGTTCGCCTGGGTGCCCGAGTGTCTATAATGCTTTGGCCAGTTCCGCGCCAAAAGCGGTCTTGGGAGCTGCGTCCTTGCCGCGCCGCGGCTTGCGGCCGTTGCGCTGCTGCTGCTGCTGCTGGGGACGCTCCATCGTGGTCGCCGGTTTGCTCTCTTTGCCCTTGGAAGGCTGCGCCGGATTGGCTCGCAACAGCCGGTCTTCCAGCGGCGCACGGTCGAAGCGGCGGATAATCGCCTGCATCTCGTCGGCGGTGGGCGCTTCTACAAATGCGAAGCCCTTGGATTCTTGTGTTTCGTGGTTGCGGATGACTTTGACCGAATCCGAGACCAGGTTCTCGGCGGTCAGCCACGCTTTAATATCGTCGGCAGTGACCCATGTGGGCAGGTTGCCTAGAAAAACAGTGAAATTCATTCAGTGATTTGTTATCTCCGTTGGTTGGGTTTGTGGCACTTCAAGGGAAGGATTCCGCTCAGCCACCTAGATGGTATCAGACCGGACCGGTGGAGCGCAAACCGATTTGCGTCCCGGAAACACCTTAAGCGCCGCCGTCGGATAATGGCGCGGACCGGCCGGATCCCATCGGCGGGGCAAGTCTGAATTGGCATAACCGGTATAATAAAGAGCGCACATGGGAACTCTCCTGGCCCGATGACTGATCTCGAACTGTTGTCGAAGGGCGTTCTGGCAGGGCTAGCGATCTCGGCGCCCGTAGGTCCGGTCAACGTTTTGTGCATTTCCCGAACCCTCTCGAATGGCCGCATTGCCGGCGTGATTTCCGGTCTGGGAGCGGCCGCCGCGGACACCGTCTACGGCGCCATCGCGGGCTTTAGTATCAGCTTCGTAATCGACTTTCTGCTGCGGGAGGAATTTTGGATCCGCCTCTGTGGTGGAACTCTGTTGATCGCCCTCGGCGTCCGTTATTACTTTAAGAAGCCGCAATCGCTCGCGCGCGAAGGCCGCAGTTCGGCGCACTCGGAATTCATCACGGCGTTCTTGCTGAACCTCACGAACCCCACCACGGTGCTCTCCTTCCTAGCTGTATTAGCGACCTTAGGTATGGGTCACCACAGGGCCCGCTGGCTCACAATACTTTTGGTCGCTGGGATTTTTGGCGGCGCCATGCTGTGGTGGATTCTCTTAACAGCGGCCACCAGTCGCTTCCGTGAACGGTTTAACGACAACGCCATGCTGTGGATGAACCGCATTGCCGGCTTAGCCATCGGCGGATTCGGGATCGTCACTCTGGCTCTGAGCCATTGGCGCCTCTCTTAACCCGAGCTCCAGTTCAGCCGCATCGGGCGGGACAGGCCAGGAAGGCCCATCCCACCTCCTCAGTGAACAGTGTAGGATTAGAATCCACTACCACTGCGATGCGTCTTTGGTTCCTGGTAGTCTTCCCAATACGGAGTGGCTCCATAGTAGCGGAACACCTCCGACCCCCAGGTGGTATCGGCCATATCCGGCCAACGGTCCTTGTCGAAACCGGGCGCGCTCTCAAGCGTTTTCTTGTTGACGTCCAGGATGAAGCACTTTTCATCCTCATCCACCTTAAGCGCGCTCCACGGTACCGCGAACAATTTGTTTCCCATACGCAGAACTCCACCGAAAGACAGCACTGCATAGGCAATCCTGCCGGATGGGATGTCGACCATGATCTCATCGACCTTGCCAAGGTCCTCGCCCGCCGAGTTTCTCACGCTGTCGCCAGCCAGCGTGCTGGCTGCGAGTACGCGACGATACTTATTATCGGGATCCGTTTGCTTGATTTTGCTTTCATGCATTAGAACAATCTCCTTATGCGGAGCTAAATGCTCCTTATGCGGTGCTAAAAGCACTTTGAGGTCCATCTGATCTTGCAGGTTTGACCGTACCGTTCTTCACAAGATGCTCGCGCGAGAGTGCGGAAGCGCACTAACAAAAACAATCACCCAACGCTGCGCTTATTGCAAAATCAGCACTCAGATAGATGCATGCTTGCATGCAAAATTTGCGCAGTCGCGCGACAAGTCAATTCTGCCCTGTTCAAAACTGAGCAACAGGGAATCGGCACGCAACTTGCTAGCGAATGAAATGGCAGGATTTCAGTACTCCCCAGGAGAACACGAATGGTCGGGTGGATGATTGTTTTCGCAACACTGGCGCTACTCGGGACAGGAATGACGCTTGCCAACCCCGCGCCTGTTTCGACGATGACGGGGATAGTATTCGCTCTTCTGTTTCTTCTCGGCCTGTTGACCCGCTTAGTGCGTGGGCGGGCTTGGTGAAGGGACAACTCCGGCGATGAAGTCCAAAGCGCGCCGGACAATCCTCGCCTTTTACGGTCCCGACGAAGCGGAATCAGCCAGAGCGTACGAATCGCTGGCAGGCGGGAACGGGCAGCGCATTTATAGGTTACGTTCCAACGACTCCTCGGACGTGCCGACGGATGAGACTTGGACACGATACGCGCGACTGCGCTTAGACGACGAGTGTCTCATCCTGGTGCGGAGTGCGGCTGTGGACGTTCAGTCCGTCGTACAACGATTCCAGAGAGCGGGATCGCCTGCCGTATTCGTTTTGTCCGATTCACCCGATTCTCCCGGCTCGATTTCTTTGCCGGAACTTCCCGATATGGCGCCCGGCGACGATTTCGCCCGTGAGTGCGCCAGCCGACGGGGAAAATCCGCCCCGGCCAAACCGAGCATTCTGGCGCGGCTGCGGAAAGATGAGCTAACGCTGGAGGAATCCCGATCCGTGCTTGCGGAGGCCGTGCGCCTGGAGCATGTCTTGGCCGCGGCCGCAGAGTGGCTGCTCGACAACGGATACCTGATCCGCACCCAAATCGCCGAGATCCGCCGCCACCTGCCGCGCAAGTATCATCAGATTCTTTCCGCTGGAGATTCCGGAGAACCGTACGTCTATGAACTTGCCAGAGAGCTGGCGGCAAATTCCGACTACTCGCTGAATGAGCTGAATATACAGGATTGCCTGCGCCGGTACCAGGAGGTTGCGCCGCTCACCATTGCGGAATTGTGGTCCTTTCCGCTGCTCCTGCGCGTGGCGCTCATCGAAGCCCTCGCCTGTCTGGCCGAACGGATCAGCCGTGCGCAAGAATTGCGCGAAGCCGCCTACTTCTGGGCTAACCGTCTGGCAGCCGCATCGCGCCGCAGCCCGCAGACGTTCGCCGGGATACTCCAAAACATGGAGGCCGAGCCGATCGCCCGAGACCCGCATTTCCTCGTCAGCCTGACCGAACAACTCCAGGACGAAGAGGAAGCGCTCGCTCCGCTGCAGCACTGGATCGAGGAACAACTCGGCAAGCCGCTCACCGAAATCGTCCGGGCGCAACATACCGGGGAAGCGGCTGAGTCCGTCTCGACTGCCAATGCATTCGGGAGCCTGCGCGCCCTGTCCCGGATTGAATTCGGCGATCTCTTCGAGTCTGTCAGCCTTGTGGAGGCTGAACTGCGCACCGATCCGGGCGGCATCTATCCACGGACTAATTTTGCCACGCGCGACCGTTGCCGCCGCGCGGTGGAGCGAATCTCGCGGACTAGCGGAACCGGAGAACTGGATGTAGCCAGGCGGGCCGTCGCGCTGGCTGCGCAGGATGCCGATTCCCACACCGCGCACGTCGCTTATTACCTCATAGACGACGGCGTCATCCGGCTGGAAGCGGAGACCAACACCCGGTTGGCCTTCCGCACGCGTCTCTTGCGGTTGGTTCGCCGCCGGGCAACCCCGGTATACCTGGCAGGAATCGTGGGGCTTACCCTGTGTTTCGCGGCCCTTTCGTTGGGGCTGGCCTGGGACGACGGCGTGCGCCAACAGACCATGCTCTGGCTACTCGGACTGTTGGCCCTGTTTCCCCTGAGCGAATTGGCGGTCCAGATCGTCAACGCACTGGTCATTTCCCTTCTACCGCCTGAGACGCTGCCCGAAATGGACTTCCGCGATGGGATTCCGCCGGAGCAGGCCGCGCTGGTGGTCGTCCCGATGATGCTGACGAGCCTGGACGTGGCATCGCGTGAAGTCGAAAAGCTGGAGGTGAGGTTTCTTGCGAACCAGCAACCGAACCTGTTCTTCAGCCTCTTTTCCGATTTCACCGATGCACCGGAGCGCAGCATGCCGGGCGATGCCGAACTGTTGCAGGTTGTGCGCGGCGGTATCGCCGGACTAAACGCCCGCTACCCCAACGGACGCTTTCTGCTTTTCCATAGGGGCCGGCGGTGGTCCCAGAGCGAACAGAAGTGGATTGGCTGGGAAAGGAAGCGCGGCAAGATCGAACAATTGAACGCATTCTTAAGCGGAGAAGGATCGCCGGAGATTCTATGCGAAGGCGCGTTGCCGCTGCCGGTGCGCTCCGTGATCACTCTGGATTCGGATACGCAATTGCCTCCCGAGGCTGCGCGGCGCATGGTCGAAACCATCGCGCACCCCCTGAATCGAGTGGTGATCGACCCCGCCACGGGACTTCGGCGGCGAGGTTTTACCATCATTCAGCCGCGCGTCGGTATCGCGCTGCCGGGGGCCACGGCAACCAGGTTTACCAGGATATTCGCCGACTCCATCGGGACCGATCCATATTGCCAGGCAGTTTCCGACGCGCAGCAGGACTTGTTCGGCGAAGGCATGTTCCATGGCAAGGCGATCTACGACCTGTGCGCATTCCGGACGATCTTGGGCAACCGTTTCCCGAGCGAGCTTCTGCTGAGCCACGATCTGATTGAAGGGACACATGCAGGCGTGGGCCTTGCAACCGGAATCGAGTTGTTCGAAAACCTGCCGCTCGATTACGCCAGCTTTAGCCAGCGGCAGCATCGCTGGATTCGCGGAGATTGGCAGATCGCCGCGTGGATGTTCCGGCGCGTGCCGACGGTTTCCGGCGGAAAGGAGCCGAACTCGCTTCCCATCATCGGCCGCTGGCGCGTTTTTGACAACCTTAGGCGCAGTCTGGTTCCGGTGGCGTCGCTTCTGCTGCTGCTGTTCGGCTGGCTGATCTCCGCCGCGCCGGGCGTTTGGAGCCTGGTAGTCGGACTGGCCATCGCCATCCCGGCCGTTACGCCAATTCTCGATCGGCTGGCGCGCGTTCTGCAAGGCGCCGTTTACGGCTGGCGCGGCGCGGCCCAACAACTGGTTCAGGCCGCGGTGATGCTCGCGTTCCTGCCGCATCAAGCGTGGGTAGCGGCGGACGCCATCGCGCGGGTTGCCTACCGCCGGCGCATTAGCCACCGCAAACTGCTGGAGTGGCAGACGGCGGAAAGCGCCGGCGCTTCCGCACACAAGCATGCCGCTTCCGCGCGCCGTCAAATGTTGGCGATTAGCGGCCTTTCGCTGCTGCTAATGATTGGGTTGAGCGTCCGGCATGCGTCCGTAGCCAGCTTCGCATTCATTGCACTGTGGGTGCTTTCGCCGGCCATTATGCGCTGGCTGGCGCGCATCGATACGTCCAATACCAGCCGCTCGCTGGCGCCACAGGACTCGCTTTACTTGCGTCGGCTGGCACGCAAAACGTGGCGCTATTTTGACGACTTGGTAGGTCCCGGCACGCATTGGCTGCCGCCCGATAATTCACAGTTGAGCCTGAACGTCGAAGTGGCGCAACGCACTTCGCCTACGAATATCGGACTCTGGCTGACAGCGGCGCTCGCGGCGCGCGACTTTGGCTACCTTACCGCCGACGATCTGCTGGCGCGCTGCTCGAACACCATGGCGACGCTGAACCAGTTGGAGCGGTACGAGGGACATTTGCTCAATTGGTACGACACTAGTAACCTGACGCCGTTGGCGCCGCGCTACGTTTCCACCGTCGACAGCGGTAATCTGATAGCGAGCCTGTGGGTGCTCGAACAGGGCTGCCGGGATACGCTGCGCGCTCCGTTGATCGACCGGGCCTGCTTGCGGGGTTTGTCGGACACGATTTCGGCGTTGGTTGAAACATGTGGCGCCGATCCGGCAACGGTAGCGCCAGTACGGGCTTTGCGTAGATTCCTGCATGGTAAAGGGGAAGGCCACGATTTGGTGGCCCGGCTGCGGCTGGCGGCCGGTCCCATGCAGCAATTGCGGGATCTGGGTCGATGGCCGGATAAGGCCGACGAAGAACGGTCTTACTGGCTCTCGCGGTTGACCGGCGAACTCCACTCCTGGATCGAGACGATGGAGCGGTATCTGCGCTGGATGGAAACCTTGACACAGCCGCCGGATTCCGTCTTGCGCGCGCTGGGGGCGGAGGCCGTCAAATTACGCAGCCGCGCGCTGCATACCGCGCCGTCGCTGCTGACGCTTGGAGGCAGCGCCCCCACGGTCGTGGATACGCTGCTGGCCGCCCGCACCGCCCCTGGTCTGAGTCCTGAGATGGCCGGCTGGCTCGATCAACTGGACGCCGAGTATCGGGCCGCCAGGACGGCCGCCGCCGACGCCGTGCGCGGTTACGAGGCGCTGGCCAATGCGGCGAAGCAGCTTGCCTCGGGCATCAATATGGGGTTCCTATACGACCGCCGCAGACGACTGTTCGGAATCGGCTACCCGGTGGGCGACCCGCGCCAATTCAACAGCCACTACGATCTGCTGGCCAGTGAGTGCCGACTGGCAAGCATCGTGGCTATCGCCAAAGGCGACGTTCCCATTGTGCATTGGTCTGCCCTAGGCCGCCCGCACGTTTATGCGGCCGACCAGGATGCGCTACTGTCCTGGGCCGGGACCATGTTTGAATATTTGATGCCCCTCCTGTTTACACGGACGTTCAATAATTCGCTGCTGGATTGGGCATGCCGGCAGGCTGTCAAACTGCAAATCGAATACGGCCGCGAGAAAGCGGTTCCCTGGGGCGTTTCCGAATCCGCCTATAGCGCGCTGGATGCCAATCGGGTCTATCAATATCGAGCTTTCGGAGTCCCTGCTTTGGCGCTCAAGCAGGAGCAGGACGATGGGCTGGTGGTGGCGCCGTACGCCACGGTGCTCGCGCTTCCGATCGATCCCGGCGCCGCCACCGACAACCTCCGCAGTTTGGAAGCGTCCGGACTATCCGGCCCCATGGGCCTGTACGAGGCGATCGATTACACCCGCCAGAACAAGCGGGACGGCGAGCTCGGCGTGGTTATTTATTCCTACATGGCCCATCACCAGGGCATGAGCCTGGTGGCGCTGGATAATGTGCTGCACGGCGGCATCATGCAGCGTCGCTTCCACAACGACCTCCGCATCCGGGCCGTCGAGACTCTGCTTTTTGAGCGCATTCCAATGACCCGGCTTCCGCTTGCGGAGAAGCAACAAACATTTCCGCCGGTACGCCCGGCCACCGCCGCAGAGCCCGCGGAGCGCGTTTGGGACGAAATCACTTCCGTTCCACGGGTGCATCTCCAGGGCAACGGCCGCTATTCGGTGATGGTCACCAACGCCGGAGGCGGCTATAGCCGTTGGAAGGAATTCGACATCACCCGCTGGCGCTCCGATACTACGCGCGATGCGTGGGGCAGCTTTCTCTATATACGCGATCTGAAATCCGACGCGATATGGGCGGCCGCGCAGCAACCGGTTGACGGCCTGGGATCCGCCTCCGCGCATTTTTCCGCGGATCGCGCCGAATTTCACCGCAACCTGTCCGGGGTGGAGACCATCCTGGAAGTCACTGTCGCCGCCGAGGACGACGTAGAGTTGCGGCGTTTCATAGTCACCAATCGCTCTCTCAGAACCCGGCAACTGGAATTAACCAGTTATGCGGAGCTGGCCCTGGCTCCTCATGCGGCCGACAAAGCCCATCCGGCCTTCTCCAAGATGTTTATCGAAACGGAATATCCGGAGCCCGGTGTACTGCTCGCGCATCGGCGGCCGCGGTCTCCCGAGGAGCACCCCGTTTGGGCGGCGCATGTCCTTATTGGCGCGACCGGCGAGATCCAGTATGAAACGGACCGCGCCCGGTTCCTAGGCCGCTCGAAGACGCCGGAGTCTCCCGACGCCTTGCGCAAAGACCTTACGGGATCGGCGGGAACCGTAATCGATCCGATCTTCAGCTTGCGCTGCCGCCCCACCGTCGACCCGCGCGGCCGGCTGGAAATCTCTTTTCTCACTTTGGCCGCCGACTCCCGCGATGCGCTGCTCTCTCTCATAGGTAAGTTCCGGCGTTCCGATTCCGTAAGCCGGGCCTTCGAAATGGCCTGGACGCGCGCGCAGCTCGAGTTTCGCTATCTGGGCATCGGACCGGCTGCGGCGCACCGATTCCAGGATCTTGCCAGCCACTTGTTGTATCCCAATCCGCGGCTGCGTCTGGCGGCGGATCGCCTGTCGCGAAACCGGTTGGGGCAATCGGGCCTCTGGCCCAACGGTATTTCGGGCGATCTCCCGATATTGACGGTCACTGTGACTGAGTCGCGCAACACGCCGCTGGTGCATGAGTTGTTACTGGCGCAAGCCTATTGGCGGTTGCGCGGTTTCCGGGCAGACCTGGTCATTTTCAATCAGGAAAATTCGAGTTACGACCGTCCCCTGCACCAACAGCTTCTGCGTCAAATCGAGGCGCACTCCCCTGCGGAGGCCACCGGCAGGCCTGGCGGAGTTTTTCTGCTGAACTGGTATGCCATCCCCAACGAACAGCGGGAACTGATTCTGGCCGCTTCTAGCGTGGTGCTCAGCGGCGGGCGCGGTCCGCTGCAACAGCAACTGGTAGCTGGCGCCGAGAATGTAACTCCATCTCCGTTTGTTCCGCCCGGCGGCCAAGAAGAGCCGTCTTTACCCTTGCCGTTTCTGGAATTGCCTTATTTCAACGGCTTGGGCGGATTCACGCCGGATGGACGGGAATATGCTATCTATCTGAAACCGGGCGGCCAAACACCCGTGCCCTGGGTGAATGTGATGGCGCACGCCACGTTTGGCGCTATGGTGAGCGAGAGCGGGCTGGGATGTACCTGGTACGGCAACAGCCAATCCAACCGGCTGACTCCCTGGCACAACGACCCCACCAGCGATCCACCGCCGGAAGCGATCTACTTGCGGGACGAACAGACCGGCGCACTGTGGACTCCCACCGCGCTGCCCATTCGGGAGAGCGATGCCTACCGCGCCCGGCACGGTCAAGGTTACACCGTGTTCGAGCATAACAGCCACGCCATCGGACAGGAGCTGACGGTATTTGTGCCCGTCTCGGAAAATGGCGTCGGCGATCCGGTGAAGGTGATGCGCCTGCGGCTTCGCAACGATTCGTCGCGCCCGCGCCGTCTCACTGTCACTTATTTCGCCGAGTGGCTTCTAGGAACGAACCGCGAGGACCAGGCGTTGCACGTATACACGTCTCACGACCGGGAATCCGGCGCCGTGTTGGCCGGCCAGTCATGGAATGGGAGCTATACGAATAACGTGGCGTTTGCGGCGGCCAGTCCCCAGGCGGCCTCGTACTCGGGAGACCGAACGCAGTTCCTGGGGCGCAATGGCTCCGCTTTAAAGCCCGCCGCAATGGGCCGTGTGCGTCTGGATAACCGCACCGGAGCTGGCATCGATCCGGCTGCCGCGCTGCAAGTACCCGTTAATATCGCCGAAGGCGGACAGGTGGATGTGATTTTTCTGCTGGGCCAGGCGGAAAGTATTGAAGCGGTGCGCGCATTGGTCAAACGGTATGAGACCCGCGAACAAGTGCAGAAGGCGCTGGATCTGACTCACAAGTGGTGGGATTCCGTGTTGGGCGCGCTGCAAGTGCGCACGCCGCTGCTCTCCACCGATTTTCTGCTGAATCGCTGGCTGCTCTACCAGTCGCTCAGTTGCCGGTTCTGGGGGCGTACGGCGCTCTACCAATCCAGCGGCGCCTTTGGCTTTCGCGATCAATTGCAGGACTCGATGGCCCTTCTGTACGCCGCGCCCGAAATCTCCCGTGCGCATATACTGGACTCCGCGGCGCGCCAGTTCGCGGAGGGCGACGTCCAACACTGGTGGCATGCGGAAACCGGCATGGGAGTGCGTACCCGCTGTTCCGACGACATGCTGTGGCTACCCTACGTGGTGGCGCGCTATGTCGAGGTGACCGGCGACGCGTCGATTCTCGACCAGGAGACTCCCTTTGTGGAAGGCGCGGCGCTGGCGGATGGAGAGCAGGAGCGTTTGTTCATTCCAACCGTCTCGCATCAAGCCGTCCCGTTGTGGATACACTGCCAGCGCGCCATCGAGCATGCCTTGCGGTTGGGGGCGCACGGTCTGCCCTTGTTCGGAACGGGCGATTGGAACGATGGCTTGAACCGCGTGGGATCCGAGGGACGCGGCGAAAGCGTCTGGCTGGGCTGGTTCCTGTGTACCGTGCTGCATGATTTCGCGCGGATCGTGGAGAAGCGGGAATCCGGACCGGCGCTCGCCGCGAAATGGGGGGATTCGGCGGCCGCGATCGCGAAGTCGCTCGAGGCCTCAAGCTGGGATGGCGAGTGGTATCTGCGCGGCTTCTTCGACAATGGCGAGCCGCTGGGCTCGCATGCGTGTGCGGAGGCAAGCATCGATTCTTTGCCGCAGAGTTGGGCGGTGATCTCCAAGGCTGCGGATGCGAGCAGGGCCCTGTGCGCGATGGAATCCGCGGAACGGCATCTGGTGGATGAGCACGGCCGGCTGGTGCGTCTCTTCACCCCGCCTTTCGATCATTCCCAACCCGACCCGGGCTATGTCATGGGCTACCCGCCGGGTCTGCGCGAGAACGGCGGCCAGTACACGCACGGTTCGCTGTGGCTGGCCATGGCTTGGGCGCGATTGGGAGACGGCCGCCGCGCCGAGCATCTGCTTAAGCTCATGAACCCGGTGGAACTGAGCCGCAGCCCGGAGGATGTCGCGCGCTATCGCGGTGAGCCATATGTAGTGGCGGCGGACGTCTCGACCGCGCCAGGAAAGGTCGGGCAGTGCGGGTGGACTTGGTACTCGGGTTCCGCGGCATGGATGTATCGAATTTGGATCGAGGAGGTGCTGGGATTCCACCTTCGCGGAGAAACGCTGAGGTTAGAGCCGGTCCTTCCCGAGCACTGGCCCGGCTTCGACATCACCTTTCGCTACCGGTCCGCGAGGTACGAAATCCTGGTCACCACTGTCGCCAATACCGCGGCGCCGGAAGTGGAGATGGACGGCCAAATAGTGGACCAGGGCCGCATCCCGCTTGCCGACGACGGCGCCACGCATCACGTCGCGGTACGTGTGCCGCAGCGGCCGGCCGAAGTGCCTGCAAAAGAACTTGCATTTCGCGATCTGCTGCCGGTCCCGGTCAGCAATGGGACCCATTCTATCCACCCAGTGGCGAATCCTTCCTAGAGATTACAGATCACGCTCTGCCTCGAAGGCGGTCGATCTTGCGGCGGTCGCGCTTGGATGGCTTGCCTTCGCGAAACGCCTCGACCGGCGGCATCGCTCTGCGTTCTTCCGCCAACTTAAGCCGCTGCGCGCGGCTCTCTTCCGTCTCACGGTAGAGCGTCTGTGCAACCGCGCCCGGGCCGCGCATGTCGCTGAGCAGGAGTACCTCCAACTGAAAGTCGCCACTGTCGTTCTTCACTTGCAGCAGGTCGCCGGCGTGGACCTCGCGGGCCGGCTTTGCCGATTGTCCGTTGGATTCTATCCTGCCCAGCTCGCATGCGCGTGCGGCGAGGGCACGAGTCTTGAAAAATCGGGCGGCCCAAAGCCATTTGTCCATTCGCACGCGGGTCGGCATTCCGCTCCTATTGCGCCTTAGCGTATGCCATCGTCGCGGCGATATACTGCTTCAAGCTCCGCATTGTATATTCAATAGAAGCTTTCTCTACCTATGAAACCACAATCGCCGTCGCGAACCGCCTTCGCCGTACTCACCACCGCCGCCTGCGTGCATATCGCACTCGCGGCCGAGACCTGTGAAACCCTGAATAAGCTGGACCTCCCCGCCACGTCCATCACCCGCGCGGAGTCCGTGCCGGCCGGCGGCTTTACCATGCCCAACGGCAAAGCCCTACCCAATCTGCCGGCCTTCTGCCGTGTGACCGGAATCATCAAGCCATCGTCCGACTCGAACATTTATTTCGAAGTCTGGATGCCGCCCAACTGGAACGGCAAGTTCCAGGGCGTGGGCAACGGCGGATTCGCCGGCCTGATCGGATACGACCAATTGGGCTTCGCGGTCTCCCACAACTACGCCACCGCCGCCACCGATACCGGGCACCACGCCGAGGGCACCGATGCATCCTGGGCGCTCGATCACCCGGAAAAGATCGCCGACTTCGGCTATCGCGCCATCCACGAAACTGCCGTGAAAGCCAAGGCCATCCTGCACGCCTACTACGGCGAGGATGCCAAGCGCTCCTATTTCAGTTCGTGCTCCAACGGCGGCCGGCAGGCGCTGATGGAAGCCCAGCGTTACCCCGAGGATTACGACGGCATCATCGCCGGGGCGCCCGCCAACTACTGGACGCACCTGCTGGCCAACGCAGCGTGGGATAATCTGGCGCTGCTCGGCGACAAAGACAGCTACATTCCACCGAAGAAGCTGCGCGCCATTCAAGCCGCGGCACTGGCTGCTTGCGACGCGACGGATGGCGTGAAAGACGGCGTCATCGAAGACCCGTCGCGCTGCCATTTCGACCCCGCGGTGCTGCAATGCCAGGGCGCCGATCAGGACACCTGTCTGACCGCGCCGCAGGTTGTCGCCTTGAAGAAGCTGTACGCCGGCGGGCACAATGAACATGGCCGGATCTTTCCGGGCTACTCTCCCGGCGGCGAGGGCGAGGCCGGCGGCTGGGCTGTGTGGATCACCGGACCCGCGCCCGAGCGCAGCTTGATGTATATCTTCGGCACCCAGTTCTACAAGAACATGGTGTTCGACAGCGCCGCCTGGGATTATCACGCCTTCAACGCCGACCGCGACACCAAGGCCGCCGACGACAAACAATCCGGCAATCTGAACGCCACCAACGCCAACCTCAGCCGCTTCCGCGAACGCGGCGGCAAGCTGATCCTGTATCACGGATGGAGCGATGCCGCGATCGCGCCGCAGAATACCATCGACTATTACGACAGCATCGCCGGAACGATGGGCGCGCAGCAGACGGCTGGTTTCGTGCGCCTCTTCATGGTGCCCGGAATGCAACATTGCGGCGGCGGGTCCGGCACAAACAGCTTCGGCCAATACCCGGGCGCGGCCGCCGATCCCGATCATGATATGGACGCTGCGCTGGAGCGTTGGGTCGAAAAGGGCGCCGCGCCCGAGCGGATCGTGGCCGCCAAGCGCAAGAGCGACTTCGACCCCGCCAGCGCCGTCGTGCGCACACGCCCCTTATGCGCCTATCCGTTGGTTGCGCGCTACAAGGGTAGCGGCAGCACCGACGACGACGCTAACTTCGTGTGCGCCAAACATGACTAACGCGGGACAGGCGGCAGCCTGTTTAGTGTTCTTGATTGGTGTGGCCTGGTGGAGCGTGCAGCAGGTTGGCCCGCCGCCCGAGGTTCCGGTTACTGCGCCACCGACGGATTTCTCTGCCGCGCGCGCGCTGGTCTATTTGCGTACACTTGCGCGCGTGCCGCACCCCGTTGGCGCCGTAGCGCACGATGCCGTGCGCGATTACATCGTCCGGCAACTGATTCACCTGGGCGTGCAGCCGGAGGTGCAGACCGCTACGGTCGTGAGTACGCGCTGGGGTTCGCCTTACGGCGCCGCCACGGTATATAACGTCATCGCCCGATTGCCCGGCGCCGCCAACACCAAAGCGGTCGTGCTGGCGGGCCATTATGACTCGGTGTCCGCGGGTCCCGGCGCGAGCGACGACGGCCATGCCGTGGCGTCGGAACTGGAAACCTTGCGCGCGTTGCTGGCCGGTCCGCGGCTGCGCAACGACGTGGTCTTTCTATTCACCGACAGCGAGGAAGGCGGACTGCTGGGAGCCAAGGGTTTCGTGGAGCATTACCCCTCGTTGCAGCAGATCGGTCTGGTGATGAACTTTGAAGCTCGGGGCGTCGGCGGCCCGGCCATGATGTTCGAAACCAGCGAGGGCAACGGCGGGATCGTACGCGAATTTGCCGCCGCTGCGCCGCACCCGGTAACATCGTCGCTGAGCTACGAAGCTTACAAGCTGCTGCCCAACGATACGGATCTCACTATCTTCAAGCAGGCGGGCCTCGCCGGAATGGGCTTCGCCTATATCGACGATGTAGCCTTCTACCACACACAGTATGACGATGTGGCGCATCTCGATCCGCGCAGCCTGCAGCAGGATGGCGATTACGCCCTGGCGCTGGCACGGCGTTTCGGCAATATCGATCTTCGCGATATGAAGAGTCCGGACGCCACTTACTTCGTCCTTCCGTTCTTCGGCTGCATCGTCTATCCGATAAGCTGGAGCGTGCCGCTGGCTGTTTTTGGCGCGCTCTTATTTGCGGCCGTGGTAGCGATCGGAATTTCTAAACGCCACCTCACGCTGGGCGGAATGCTGGCGGCGTTCTGCGGATTCCTGGCGGCGATCGCGATTGTCTGCACCGCGGTGAGCGTGATGTGGTCGTTGGCCAAAGGGAAGGGCGGGGGAGTCTGGCAAGCCTACGCCGGCGATCCTTACCACCCCGGCGTCTATCGCTTGGCCAGCGTAGCATTGGCGGTGGCCCTGACCGCCGCGTTCTACGCGCTATTCCAAAAGCGCGCGCGAATGCTGAACCTGTGGGCCGGCGCACTGCTCTGCTGGTTACTGCTCGCGCTCGCCACCAGCGCCTACATGCCCGGCGCGACGTACTTATTCCTGTGGCCAATGCTGTCCTCGACCGTCGCGTTGGGCGCTTTCGCCTTTCAAGGTTGTGGGGCAGACGGTTCCGCCTGGCGCCTGCTCCTCCTGTTCGCCTTCGCTCTCCCCGGCCTGGTCATGATGGCGCCGACTATCGAGCTGCTGTTCATGTCGCTGACCATGCGCATGGCCTTCGTGGGCGCGTTCGCCACGGTGCTGCTGTTGGGCCTTTTGATCCCCTGCCTGGACCCGATCGCCGCCGCCGGCCGTTGGCGTCTGGCAAGTGCCGCCGCGCTGGTTTGCGCCGGTAGCGTGATCGCGGGTGCGTCCATGTCCGGCTCCAGCCGCGACGCCCCGCGCACCGACAGCATCTACTACGGCCTGGATGGCGACACTGGCAAAGCCGTCTGGTTCAGCCTTGACCGGGAAGTAGACGAATGGACCGCGCACTATCTTGGCGCCAACCCGCTCCGCGCCGCCTTGCCGCAATATGTGCCGTTCATGCAGTGGGAGTATCTGACTCGGGAAGCGCCCGCTGTGGCCTTGCCTGCGCCACTGATCGAGCGGCTGGATGGCGCGGCCAATGAGCTGCATCTGCGCGTGAGATCGCCCCGTCAGGCCCCGCGCATGTACCTCTATGGCGACGAGCGCAACCCGGTGCTGGACGCCACGGTGGATGGTACGCCCATCGAAGCCGCGAAAGCTTACGCCGGTCTAAAGCCTGGCCAAAAGGCCTATGCCTTTCGGATGCGGCGTTGGGGACTGTGCTATTTCAATGTGCCGCAGCAGGGCATCGAGCTGCGCATGCGCTTGCGAGACCCCGTTGCGGGCTACCGCGTGGAGGTGGTCGATCAATCCTACGGGGTCGGCTGGCTGCCCGGCGCGGTGGCGCGTCCCGATAGCATGATCCCGTCCCCTCTGATGATGGATTCCGTGTGGGTGCGAAAGCTATACACGTTTTAGAGATGCTCGCCGAAGATGAGGAGCAATCGCCAAGATGTCCCAACCAGGAATCTCTCGCCGCAATTTACTGGCGGCTTCGGCGGCTCTGCCCGCCGCCGCGGCCGGCCAGTCGGCCCCTTCTGCAATAGGATATGTCGATATCATGCGGCCGCCCACCCGCAGTCTTTGGCCGTTCCCCAGGATTGGATGCAGACTACTACGCCCGGACGCTGGCGCATCCAAGGCAGAACCGTGGAGTACGACTGGTACGGCAGTGAAGGCGCTGCCCCATTCCAGCGTTAGATACCGCCCCTAATCTAGATCACGAGACGGCGGCTAACTAGTTTGCCTTCCGGTCGTCCAAATTGGGAAGGGAGTAGCCATGGCTCGATACGGAAAAGCAGAGGACCGCATTCATCGGATTTCAGACGGGATCGGCGCGGCGCGCGGATTGGCACGCTACGGCTTCGCAACCATTCTCCTGCTCGGGGCGGCAGTTGTCTTCCTGGCCGCTGCGCAGGTTCCCCCATCCCCCACCACGCCGCCGACGCCCCAAGCACCAACAGCGCCTGCCCGCTACGCCGCCAGGGTGACCCGCTACTTAATCGTTTCAGGGGACGACACGAGCGGTTCTTGGGATAGCCGCGACGAGCCGCGTTTCCAAGCGTGGCGCTCCAAATACGGCTCCCACTATGCCTGGTTCCGGCAGGACGGCCGCGACTACATCGTGACAGACAGCCGCATCATAGCCCAATTCGAGGAAGCCATGGCCCCCCAACGCGAGGTCAACAGCCGGCAAACCGAAGTCAATCGTCACCAATCGGAAGTAAATCGCTTGCAGGATGGAGTCAACAGCCACCAGTCCGACGTGAATCGCGCCCAGGCCGAAGTCAACCGGCAACAAAGTCTGGTGAACCGGGGTGGCGGAGAACAGTCCCGCGTGAACCAACTGCAATCGGAAGTCAATGGCAAGCAGCATGCGGTGAACGCCGAACAGGAGAAAGTCAACCAGAGGCAAGCCCTCGTCAACAAAGAGCAAAACGAGGTCAACCAGATGCAGAACCGCGCGTCGGCCGAGATCGATAAAGCTCTCCAGGCGGTGTTCGATTCCGCCCGCAGGCAAGGCTTCGCCCACGAAGTTCACTAGCGGCCGTGCCGGAGCCGGCGCCGCGCCCCGGGGATTACCGGCCCGCGGCCTTTCTTGCACGGCGGAGGATCGCCTCGGTTTCTTCCAGCAATTGCTTGCTGTGCTCATGCAGGGCGCGATATTTTCCGGACAACTCGCGCGTCGCATCCTCCGCCAGTTCCCCGCTGCGCTCGTAAAGATCCTCGCATTTCTCTACCAGTTCCTTGCCCGCATCGATCAGGTAGTCAGCGACCTCTTCTCCTTTACGGACCAATCTGCGGCGAGTTCGTACGCCTGAATCCGGCGCCAGCAGCAGCGCCGCCGTCGCGCCGACCGCTGCGCCGAGCAGGAATAATGCCGCGCGGTCTCCTGCACTTGTATCGCTCATGTTTTCTCCTTATGCTCCAAACGTCCCATTCCGAGCTTAGCGCGCTCTTGGCGCGCAGCCTGCGTCTATTCAAAAAGCGTGCGGATCGCGTGTACGGATTTGCACCTTCCTGCCCTGACCGGTGCCAGACTGAATGCCGTGCCTGATGGGTACGCGGGCGGGTCTTCGGTTTCATCCATGTTTGACGGCTTCATGCCTGACGCGTGGAGGCACGTAGTGGAACCGGACCAGATAAACGTTCTCGCCTTTACCGTGCTTCGCCACCTTGAGCAGATCTACGACGCCCAGGAAACCCGACTCGCGCGCCAATTCCCCAGTGATATCCGGAAGACCGATCGGTTTGATCGAATCCACCTCGATCTCACCCTCTTCCATACGGTACCGGTTGCCGACTTTGACGTGGGGCCGTGTCCATATTCTGACGCTGCAAGTGATTTCTCCTCGACGAACTCCGTCGCGAAGGCGCTTGGCGAACACCATGAGGAAAGTTTACACCCGTGAGCCCAGTGGAGGATGGACTCACTCAAACTTGATCTGCGAAGAGGCGTCAAACTTGCGGTAATCGCGGAATGTAGTTTCGTTGCGCACCACTTGCCTGCCCTGGCGGATCTGGAGAACAGAACGCAACGGCAGCAGGTGATCTTCGCCCGCAATGTGCACCATACCGTATTCCAGCGAGAACGTGGGCGACTGCAGTCCGAAGTCCTTCGGCAGGCCGCCGCCCTGCAATACGATGCGGCGCACAAGTCCGCTATCTTCGTCGACGAACACGCGGCCATGGAACCCGGCGACCTCCTGGCGCAGATTGAAAGTCAAAATGAAGTTCGAACGCTCGACGGGCACGTCCACATCGAAGACATCGCACAAAACGCCGCCGGTGATGGCACGGCCAGCCCATTTGTACTTAGCCGCGGCTTCGGGGCGAAAAATGGACTTCAGCATGGAGCCGAACTCGCCGCGCGAGCGCACGCCCTTGAGCGCATCGCGCTGCATGTTGGACTTCAGGCCATTCACCTCCAGCGTGCGAAAGGTTTCCTTGGGGCTCTCATAGGTCATTTCCTCGATGAAGGTGTCGGTCTGGCTAAAACGTTCGGCGTTTTTCACGGGGGCCGTCAGGCGGTGCGTGTCCCGGTTGCAGCGAAAGTTCGGAAGGTGCGAGGAGTACGACAAAGCGCTGGCGGCCGCTTCTTCCCAGAGCTTCCGCTGCTCGGGAAGTGCGAGAACGCCGGCGTCGGCGGCCAGGTGCACGGGATCGACTTCCGGCAGCGTCACTTCGGCGTCGGCGTCGTCTTCATGGGCGTCTTGATGACGGGCGGCTGACGTAGCGGCGGGCCCGGCGGAGGCCAGCACGGCGGTGCGCTCGTTGCCGACAACCCGAAAATTCACCGGGCGCGTTAGAGCGGCAGTTCCCTGGCGCACGGTCACGCGCGCCTCGTAGTCGCCGGGGCCGAGTTGCACGCCCCGCAAGGTTGCCAGGTAGGGAAATTCGTGCTTCTGCTCGCCCACCATGCCCATGCTGCCGCCTTCGACGGCCTCGTTGCGGATCTTGTCGGTGAATGGCAAAGCGCTGCGGCCGACTACATGCCCGTTGCGCAGGATCTCCAGACTCATCTGCGGCTGCGCGCCAGAGGTGTCGGGATAGACAATCAGATAGATTTGTAGCGTGAAAGGTTGGTTGGCGCGAAAGACGGGATCGAGCAATGGCGAAAGGGCATTGCCGTCATAAGCCAGCAGTTGATCGGCTTCAAGCTTGTCGCCCGCCGCATTGAAAGGCCGCACCACCAGCGCATCGCTGACGGTAAAGGCAGGTGTGCCCATGCCAGTGCGCAATGCTTCCCGTACACCACCAGTTTTGCCGGCTATCAGGTCTTCAACGGTGGCTTCCAGCGTGTAATGCCCGGCCGGCAAAACCACCTCGCGCAGGTAATAAATGTTGCCGTCGCGCCGGGCGTCGAGCTTCTTCAGCGGGCCGTGCAAGGTCACCGGCTTGCTCGCCTGCCAAACGATTTTGCCCGAAGCGTTGCGCGCGATCTGCGTGACTCGGGCGCGGGCAGTATATACGCCGGCATTGTCGTCGATGTCGAAATGCAGAGCGCCGACTGGCGATTCGACCAGGAACAAGCCCCGCATGGGGCCCGTGGTGTCTTCGATATTCGGGCCGCCGTCGACTGTGGTGATGCCGCCCCGGCCGGCGCCAACACTTTGTTGCACGCCGAAAGACTGAGAGCCGCGCGGCGAAATGCGCACAAAGCGGGTATAGACCGGCAAATCGGTTGGCAAAACGGGCAAGTTTGCGGCGACCACAAGCGCGGCCCCGGCAGGCGCGGCGTAGGCCGATTCCGCGGTATTCGAGCCGGCGGAGGCAATCAGAATGGCCGCGTCGAGCCCCTTGGCGTCGCGAATCAGCGCGCCGCCGGTGGCTTCCCCAAGCGCTAGAAAGGAACGGCTCGCGTACTTTGAGGGGACTGCGGCCGGGTCGAGTACGACCACGCGGATGGAATTGGACTTGCACAAGTCGATGGTTCGTTTGAGCTGGTTCTCGGCGTCCAAGGAGAGCGGCGGTGTCTCCACAATGGTCGCCAGAATACGCAGGCCGGGCCGGCCGGAAAGGGCCTGCGCGGCGCGATCGAGAGAATTCAGGAAGGTTTCCGGATCTGTGTCGCGGGCATCCCGGGCGGCATTGAGGAAAGCCGGCTCGATCGATTTGGCAGGGGTTTTGGCCTCGAGCGGCAAAGCATCTACACTTCCGCTGCTGCGGAGTTCGGCGCTGGCGCCGGGCTGGCTCAACCAATGCCGGGAAACGGCCACGGCAGAGCGGGCGGCCTCGCGCGCGGCTTCCGCGCCCGCGGGTCCGAATAAGAAGATGGCTGACCGGTCGGATCGGCTCGGCGGCGCCGGGGCGTTTTGCCCGCCGCTTGCACAGACGCTCGCACAAAAGGGCGCGAAGAGGAGCCAAACGAGGGCCGTGACTCGCATATTGTTCGATGATAGCGCTGTCGGCACTTTGTACGCGATTGGGCGGCTCTGTGCGTGGCAAGGGCGATTCGCGCAGCAGGCAAAACTGGACTGTGAGGCCGTACCGTCTCTAATCGTAAGACGAGGTCTCAACCGTCATGCATATCAGGCCGCGATCTGCGAGCAATGCGCCAAAATGCCAACCCTTTTAATTCCAATGGCAACGGTTTTGAACGTCTCTCCCGTGCAGACGACGCCGCCCGCCACGGCGCCAAATGGCCCGATCTAGCCCAAAGGCTGGTTCCCTACGGGCCGGGAGGCGTGTACATACTCGTCATCCGCCATGCGCGATAGGAGCCCGGACCCTGAATGCTCAGCACCTGCGTGCCGGTGGTAGTGCCGGCAGTGGGCAGGATCTCGATGAGCTGACTTTCATCGGTGGTGGCAGTCACCGGCACATACCCGGTGTCCAAAAAGTAATTGTTGTTATCCAGAATTTGGACGCTTCCCAAAGCATGCGAATAAACTCCCAAAACGACGCTCAAGACCGGCGTAACCTGCATGGTGGTTTCGTCAAAGGTCAGAGCCATGCCGCGGCTGTCGCAGTCATTCGGCCCGCAACTGCTGCCCAGATCGGTAATCCGCGTGTTGCCATTGTCGAACAGCGTCATGGGGCCGGCTGCGTTGAGAGCGATTTCCACTTCATGCTGGTGCGAAAACCACGGCCAGGGGTCGTTATTGATGTTGTTGAAAGTGAAGTCGCCATCCAGGCCCATCCGCCACAGAATATCGCCCGTGCCCGTGCCGTCCTTGTAATCGATGCGCATCACCCAGTCCTGATGCCGTGACGACCAGATGATGTCGCCTTGAGAGTCGCCATCCTGGGGCGCGGGCCAGTAATAGAGGGTATTGGAGTGCAGCCAATCGTGCGCCAGCGGCGCAATGCCGGGGCCCAGCAGGAACATTGGCGCACAACCGTCCCCATTCGCGGTACAGGTTTCCCCCAACACCGCCGGTCGGTTGATATCCAATTGCGTGCCGCCCCCATCGTGCTCAAAGGCGTCAAAATACCAGACCACCTGCCAGTTCTGATTCAGCACGATGATCATGTCTCCGATAATATCCACGGGGAGGCCGCTGGTGTCCCCCTGCGTCCCGGCCGGAAAGATCTTTTCAATGTTCGCAAAAGCTGCGCTATAACCGTTCGGCAAAGTCTGGATTATGTCGTGGTGAAAAATTCCCAAACACGCCGCCCCCACCGGCGCCGGGTGCGGAATCGCAGTGCACGGTTGCGCATCCGTGGCGCCCATCGCCAGCAGTTCCTGCTCGATGACGCCAATATTGGTTTCCTTGATCAGGTTACCTGCCAAGTCCACTTGATGCAGCAACTGATCGAACGTTGTAAGCGGATTCCACGCCTGACCAAAGGCATCTAACAGGAAGGTGCCATTCGGCAGAGGCCAAGTCATAAGGTCAGTGCTCGGCGCGGGCGGATTGTAATACCAGAGAATTTTGCCGCTAAGGTCGGTCGCCACCTTTGGATAGTGCGTCCCTGAGCTATCCGAGTAGTCGTTTAGAATCACCCGATCGTTCATGTCCACGGCTGCGCCGGGCGGCACGAGCGTGGTGTAGCTGGGAAAGGGAATCGCGACGGGAAGCGCCCCCGTCGTGAAACTGACAGTCGGACCATTCACAACATTACTTCCGGTCGCCGTTTGGGCGAACATAGTGTACGCCGTGTTTGGGTACATGCCGGCCACTTCAAAAGTCATGGTCGCGTGCGGGTGGCAGGGCATCCACGACGTTGCCGTGCTCTTCGTACTGGTACTGGCCTGAAAGCTCACCCGCATATGGCTGGCTTGCGGGCAGGAAGGCGCACTAAACAGCGCCACCAGCGGATTGGCCGTTTGCACCACCACCGGAGTACTGCCCGTCACCAAGGGATTCACACTGAAGTTCACCGTGCTGCTGGCGGTTTCACCCGACGTAAAGTCCTTGGCCACTACGTTTATTTGATAGGCGCCTTCGACTGCCGTCGGAGTCCACACGAACGGCTGCGCAGTCCAAGTGCCGGAGTTGAGCGTACCTACGTTGAAATCCTTCACCATGTCATTCTGCCCGCCCGGCGCTTGTACATTGAACTGGAAAGTCAACGGACCGGTGTTGCTGTCGGTTGCCGTGACCGTCCACGTGATGGTCTGGCCGATCGTCTGCGGCGATGCGGGCGACGGACTCACGGATTGAATCGCGACGCTGGCGTGAACCGGCATCCATAGCGCGAACAGCATTGCAATGCTTGCCAATAAATAGTTCTTAGATAGAATTTCCAATTTTGCTCCTCGTCTGTGTTAGTATACGCCCGCCTTGCCTCTGTTACAACTGTTGAGAGCGGGTTTAATCCCCCTCCTCGTGTTTCAGTACCTACAGTACGCGTAATGCAGCCCGTAGACGGAGTGGCGCAACACGGCAGCCCGCATTGCGATGAAGCGGCGATCGCGCCAAATGCGCCGGGTCGGTAAGGGCCTGCCGCTCCACGCTGACGAAACCGTCCAATGACATGGTGAATCCGATGAGATCGCTTCTGCCATCACGTCAATTCCGTATGTACTCACTGGTCGGCGAATGGTTGGCCGTGAGCAGTTGCTTGGGCGTGCCCTCGAACACGACTTTGCCGCCCTTCGTGCCGCCTTCGGGGCCCATATCGACGACCCAGTCCGCATTCTTGATCATGCTGGTGTTGTGTTCGATCACAATAACCGTGTTGCCGGCGTCCACGAGGCGGTTCACGGCGGCGATCGAGGAGCGTCCAATCGCGCGCCACCGTCACCAGCACCGCCCAACCGCCATGATCCGACACCCCGACGATGCCACCGTTCTTCGCCATGATGTTCCCTCACTCCTGACTTCAGGCTGGGAGCCTAGTCTCTAGACTAGCAGTCTATGGCAGAAGTCATTCGCTGACGGTCGTGGCTCCGTAACGCACTGAATCTACCGAGCCGCGGACGTCAGTAAGCGGTGTTTTGGCGCTTTCGCCACGGGCTGCTGGTGGTCAGGTGAAGCTCGCTGTGTCGCAAAGCGTCAGGATGCCGGTATTGAAAAACATTTACCGTCGGATCTCGAGACACCGTGGGGGCCCCGGAGTCAATTGCATAAAATGGAAAAGCGCCGTTCGTTGCATAAACGGCGCTCAGTACCGAGGAAGCTTTTTCGCGTCCACGTTGTGCGTAGATCATTAGAAAGCTTAAGGGAAAAGCTTGTCGGCGAAGGCCTATCATACGGGAAATAGGCACAGGCTCGGGTTTAGTAGAAGAACACTGTGCTGGGACATAAGTGCAAATCGCGCGACTAGCCCCGTTTCCCACGGCGCTCATGTCGAGTTATCTGCACAAGACCTGAAGAAGGACTAGCTAATGTGAGCACGAATCGCCGTTGTTGTCGAGCAGGATGGGTTGTGTTTGCAACCTCCTACATTTAAAGCCCGGGTTTGTTGGCCCCCTGAGACTAATTTCTGGGCAAAAATGGTGTATGGTTTCCAGTTGCTCCCCAATATCCATATCCATCGACACCCAGCAATACCGTTCTTCCGTTCAACGGGACCACAGGTCGATTGTTGTTCGGAAATCCATTGTAACCCGGAAACTGGCTCGCGGCCGCATGGAGCTGCTGGATCACATAATCCGAGACTAATACTGGAGACTGCATGACGAACCAGCGGACGCCCTCCGTGCACGGGGGTGTGGTGAGCGATCCAGAGTAGGTGAAGTACGTCAGGTCTTCAGGCAGCAAAGCCATTGCATTCAGAGAGGCGCCCTCGATGCTGCCAGTTGTCTGGGTCGTTATCGGCACTGTCTGCAAGATAGTGTCGAAAAGGCTGGGTGCCGCTGTACCGGACTCGCTCAGAAGGACCCCGATCACAGCATATTGCCCGAGAATGTTCTGGTGGACTAAATGCACCTCCGCATCGTATTGCTGCCCATTCACCGTGTGTTCGCTCGGTGCGTGAAAGTGAAATTGGATAAGCTGATAGACGTCAGTGACGGATCCCGCCGAGCTGAATAAAACTTCCGGGCTCATAGACCACTTCCACCACGTGCCCCGTGTTCTCCACCTCGAACGCGGTATCTTCGTAGTTGAATCCAATGCCGGGAAGCACCGCCATAACGCTGGTCGCGCTTTGAATGGCGATAGGCGTTTGTGCCATTCCCACGGCCACGACGCTACTGGATCCTTCCGGAGCGTTTCCTCACGTTTCGTATGACGGAGTCACGCCGCCCCAGTGCAATGGACCGTTGACCGCTGCCGGATTGTGGTTCCATGTTTGGCCCATCGCACATCCGGCGAAGAGCGCGAGGAAGCACGGGACACTGATCTTACAATTCTGCATTTTCATAGTATTCTCCGTCGATTTCGTTAAACTTGACTTTCGGTAAGTTAGGTGTGTGTAAAAGAGATAAGTTCTCGACTAATCTTTCAAATAAACTGAGTTATGCGCCTCCTCGCAGCCCACGAGAGCGGCGACATTGTGGAATCGTATGCCTCGATGTGGAAGGGGCTCCGAGGATTTCCGGCTCTGACCTGATCGCCGCCTTGGCGAAGGCCGGTTTCCGGGTCGTTCGCATACGCGGTAGCCACCACTTTCTTCGCCGTGAAGACGGCAGAAGCGCTGTGTTCCTGTATACTCCGAAGGTGTCGGCGGCAGTTGGGCTCGACCGCGGGCATTGAAATCAAGCCGTCGGTAGCAGTTGCGCGCGAGGCCAGCCCTAAGGGATGATCCCTCGTTGCAACCGCCGCAGTGACGGCGAGACGAGTCCCCCCAGCCCGGCGAGGACGCATGCGACGCCGGAGATAGCGATCACCACTGGCGCCGAGAGATATTGCAGCAGTACGCCGCCGAACGCGGCTCCCAGCGGCGTCGCCGCTACCACCAGCGAATGACGCGCGCCGAAGACCTGGCCGCGTATCCCGGCCGGGACGAGCCGCTGCAGCAGAGTGGTTTCCATCGGCGTATACGGCGCCCAGGATGCCCCGGCCACACCGAGGAACAGCATCGCGAGCGGGAGCTGCCGGATGAAAAACAGGGGGCACAGCAGCGTTCCCCAGAGCACCGCGATCATGGGCAAGGCGATGCCCGGGCGCCAGCGGTGCGAGAGCTTGGTCAGCGTTAGCACACCGGCGAAGGCGCCCACACCGAAGCCGGTCCACAGCATCCCATAGCCGCCGGCGTTGGCGTGCAATGTCTGGCTGCTGTAGACTGGCAGCGCCGCCTCCAACGGACCGTAGGAGAAAAAGAACACCAGCGAGAGGAGGGTCAGCGCCGACACGGAGGGCAGGCTGAACAGCGCGCCGAAGGCTTCTATCAACAGCCCGCAAAACGGCGCGCGGGCAGTTATTTCAAGGATTTTATGCGCCCACCCGCCTTTGCGGGCGAGTAACGGCCCGGCGAGCCGGCGATTGGCTGGCGCAGGCTGTGCGACACGCGGTTCGCGAGAGATCGTGGGCAGGGTCAGCGCGAGCAGGCCCATCAGCAGGAAGCTGGCGGCGTCGATGAACAGCGCCCAGGGACCGCCGAACCTGGCGACGGCGAAGCCGGCCGCCACTGGGCCGGCGAGATACGAAAATTGCAGGCTGGCTGCGGTCAGCGCATTGGCGCGATCAAGGGCGGCGTCGTCCACCAGGTGCGGCACAAACGCCCGTACCCCAGCCGTGGTCGCCGGCGAGAGCGCTCCGGCCAGTAACGCCAGCACGAAGACGTGCCAGAACTGCAACCGTCCCAGGGCGTAGAGCGTGGGAATCACCGCGATGAGCGCCGCTCGGACGAGGTTGTCGAAGCCCATCGCCAGCCGCGGCTGGTAGCGATCCAGCAGACGCCCGAGGATCGCCCCGGTGACGACGCCGGGGAGGTCGAAGCAGAGGATGACCAGGCCCACCGAGGCGCCGGAGCCGGTCAACTGCAGCACAAACCAGAGCAAGGCGATGGTGGTGAACTGGTCCCCGAGATACGAGATGGTAAGCCCCAGCCAAAGCCGCTGGAACGCAGGACGCCGCAGTGGGGCGACGGCGGCGGTGCGCGCCATCACTTTCTACTCTTCTGTCCCTTCGCTCGTTGATTGTGCTCGATGGCGGCACGGATGAGATCTTTTAGGGCGCGCGAATTAATCTTATCGCCCTCGAATAAATCGATCGCTCGCCACACTTTGCCTTCGAGGCCCGCGTTGAAGAGCTTGTGGGGATCCGGGAGGCTCGCCCCGTGGGAAAAGGTAAGCTTCACCTTATCTTTGTGGGCGTTGCCCACCACGATGATGCCGTCGCGAGACCAGACTGGGCTTCCCATCCACTTCCATTCCTCGACGATCTCCCGGTCCGCCTCCAGGATACTCTTGCGGATGCCGGCGAGCGTCTTGCCGCGCCAGTCTGTGAGTCCTGCGATCAGCTCGTCAATACGTTCCGATGGATTCATTGGATCTCGTACCTCGAACGCTTGTCATTCACGAATCTTTAGGCGCCTCAGGCGGCCAGTTGGGGGCTTCCATACCGAACTGCCTGGCGTACTCAGCGTGCAGCCGCTTCCAGCTGCCGAACTTCACTGCCTCACCTCCAACCATGCGGCCGATAGGAGTTCCGCTGAGAAGGCGATCCAGAACATCGAAACAAATGTGCCATCCGGCGGCGCCCATTGCAATGAAGCGGTGGCCGATGTTGGTCCAGAGCGTCAGGCGCGTGCCGCCCCCGAGGGCTTCGAGTTCCCACCGCATGTCGTGGTCGCCCCAGTTGTACTCAAGCACCTCGGGAGCCTCGGCTCGCGTCACTGTTGTTTCGGTCACATGCGGCGCGGGCGCGCCCACCGTGGTGAGCTTGACCGTGCTTCCAACCGTACCCAAGCTCCCATCGGCGTCGAAGGGCGCCCACTCGCGCAGATGCGCCGGGTCGGTAAGCGCCTCCCAGACTTTTTCCGGCGAGTGCCGCAGTTCTCTGACGAGAATGAGCGTCCACTTTTCTCCCTCCTTGCGCACTTGCGCGCCGCTGGCCGGACCCGGTATGTAGTGTTCGCGATCAATCATCTATTTTCTCCTTGTCTGCCCTTTCGTTTTTGAGGAGACCAGGAGGCTCAATATCGCGCGGCGGTTCGGCTCCGTAATGATTTCGGACACGGATTCCACTCTCCTGGTATACTCCACAGAGCATATGCTAGTCAAGGTATATAGAAAGCCCAGGCCAGGCGATCCTACCAACCGGCGTGCGGGAATGCACCGTCCGAGTCCGATCGGACCAGCAGACGGCGACCCTGGGCCACTACCGCAGATCGAAACACGCCAGCGTCCGCTCATTCCGCACGTAGAGTTTCCCATTCGCGAGGGCCGGATAGGATCGCACCGTGGCGGGCAACAGTTGGGCCCGTGAAATCGGCCGGAATTCTTTTGGAGATGCAAGCGCCACGATCAGTTCGCCGTCTTCTCGGATTAACATAAGCTTGTCACCGGCCAGAGTGACCGTGCCGGCGCCGAAGTGGTCGAAGTTCCACTGCACCTTCCCGGTTTTCAGCTCAATAGCCCGCAAACTCTGGCCGAATTCCTGGCGGCCATGATAGCCATAGACGTAGCCATCGTGGTACACGCTGCTTGCATAATGGTTCGAGAGCGCATCGTCGGAATCCCAAAGCTGTTTCACCGACGCGCCATCGATTTGCAATAATGTGGCGCCGGTACCATAACTGGCGGAAAGAAAGACCAAGTCGCCGACCACAAGAGGCGCCGCCGCGTTAACCGAAGCGTGACTGCGCGAGCGCCGGGGGAACTGGAACCGGACTTTCCCGGTTGCAGGATCGACGTCCACCAGACCGGCCCGCGTCCAGAACAACGCGTGGCGGGCTCCGCCGATGGTGGCCACCACGGGCGCAGAGTAGCCGGCTTCGTCGTTGGTGGCCGTCCAGAGTACTTTGCCGGTGGCCGCATCGAACGCCCCAATCCCTGCGCCATTTGGGCCGCCGATATTCATGAGCACGCGGCCGTCATCCACCAGCGGCGAACAGGCGGCTCCGAAGAAGCCTTTCGGCGCATCGAACTTCTGTCGCGTATCCACGCTCCAGAGGCGCTTGCCGGTGGAGAAATCGAGAGCCTGCAAGACGCCCTCCGCACCGAACGTGTAAATTCTATCGCCTGCAACGGCCGGCGCTGCGCGCGGTCCCTCATCGAAGCCAAAATCGTCGCGATAGTCGGTCGGGTACCCGGCCGACCAGATGCGCTTACCTGTGTCCTCCTCCAACGACTCCACGATCGCCTGTTTTTCGCGCCGATGGAATAGAATGACCCGCCCGCGCGCCACGACAGGGGCGCTAAAACCCTGGCCCACATCCACCTTCCACAGCACTTCGATCCCTGGTTTCGGCCACCCTGCCGGCAACTGGCCGGTATAAACGCCGTTGCGTCCCGGTCCCAGGAATTGGGG
>JBEKTJ010000074.1:0-29833 GCA_049516155.1 Bryobacteraceae bacterium | reverse complement strand
GATCCGCTGGCCATGTACCTTTCCGATATTTACACGATTACAGGCTCGCTGGCCGGCATTCCCTGCATGAGCGTGCCCTGCGGCGAGACCGCCGAAGGGTTGCCCGTGGGGATGCAGATTCTGGCCAAACATTTTGACGAACCGACGATGTTCCGCCTGGCTGACGCCTTCGAGCGCGCCAGAGCAAATTGACGCAAACTGGAGATAAACGGAGATCGATGTGTCTCTTACGCTTCCCGCACTGCCCTACGCAAGTGACGCACTCGAGGTTTCCATTGATAAGACCACCATGGAGATCCATGACGACATTCGGCAGCTTCGACGACTTCAAGACCAAGCTACAAACGGCTGGCATGGGCCGGTTCGGCTCCGGCTGGGCGTGGCTGATTTCAAGCGGCGGCAAGCTGGAGATTACTTCCACTGCGAACCAAGATAGCCCGGTGATGGAAGGCAAGCATCCCTCCTGGGCGTGGACGTGTGGGAGCACGCCTATTATTTGGTAGTGGGTCAATTTGGATTTGGAGGGCGGGCAATTCTGCCCGCAGCCGGCTTTTCAGCCGGCTCTGGCCGCCTAAAACGCGGCTGCGGCCAAGATTGGCCGCCCTCCAAAATCCAAACCGGCCCACTACTTATTATTTGAAGTATCAGAACCGGCGCGCGGATTATCTTAGCGCTTGGTGGAATGTGGTGGATTGGGCGGCTGTCGAGGCGCGCTTCAATTCGCACAAGTAAGACCGGGCTCGTGCTGGCGTGGCTACTTGCCGCTGAGTGCGGCGGGCTGCCGATTTCGCCGCTATGCGGGCAGGCGTCCCCATCTGCGGGCTCGGCCGTCGCGACCGGGCGGGGAGAGTGTCGAGCATGAAACAACTAAGTGACATCGACACTCTCAGCCTGCGGCGCCCTCTCGCCCGCCATGCGCTCCTTATCTCGGGCGACTAAAGTCGAGTGGCGCCCAATGCGCTCTCCGAGAGCTGTCGCCACTAATCAGTGGTGTACCCAAGAGTTACCTAGTAACATCGTGTAAGAACGACTGCTTCAGTATTGCGTATTCACCTTCAAAACCGCTATTATCAGCCTGAAACTATCCAATTGTAATTTGGCACTCTGATTGCTCGATGTGCCCTTTCGGACAATCAGTGACAGTCGGGGACCCGTCTGCCCCGGGACTGCCATAGTGACTAGGCATGCACTTAAGACGCGGAAGATTCCTCGATTTAGGCCGATGCGGCCACATTTTCCGCTTGCCGGCCTAGCTGGCGATGTTGCGTGCCGCCTGTCGTTCAGAAACATTTCGGATGCGCTACGAATAATCGCTTTGCGGTGAAGATGGCGGTGCGGAACTGAATGATATCGGAAAAAATAATGATGTGAATTCAAATCTGAGACTAATCCCGAGGTTGCTTCACTATATGGAGAGACTATGCCACTTCCCCACAGCGCTCGAATCGAAGCTGATCTTGGACCGACGGTCGCGAAGCCCGCGCATGTGGCCATCGGAAACACTCAACGAGACAGGCTCAAGTGGCGGACGTTTTGTCTTCTTCCAGCCTTGGTAGCGGTCTCTTGTGCGCTCTGCAAGGCAGACGTTCCCGCGCCGGCGGCGGCGCCGCCCGTGCCGACGGACTATTGCGGCTCGATTTATACCGAGCTGAACGGCAATCTGCAGGCATTCAATACCCTACTTACGGTCCCTCCCACCTGGACGCCGATACCCGGCGCCCCCACACTGTATGGTGGCAACCTGCAGTGGGCCGATAGCAACACGGGGCCTTCGATATCGAGCCCTAACTATTTTCAGACTACGGTGCAGCCGCAATTACAGGCTCTACAGGCCTTAGGTGTCAAGGCCATTTCGGTGCCAGTTCTCTTTCCGGTTCTTTATGAGCCTTTTTTTGGCAGCCAAGCCGCGCTTCAGCCCTACCTGGCGTTCTATCAGCAGGTGGCGCAGGCTGTGAGAGCCGCGGGTCTGAAACTCATTATAGACAACGAGATTCTGTTTTCCAACGACATAGAAGCCGGCTGGACCAACATGAATGCGTTCTATAGCACGCTGACCTGGCCCGAATATATGGCGGCGCGTGCCCAAATGGCGGCCACCATCGCCCAAGTGATGCAGCCGGACTATCTGATGCTCGCAAACGAACCCGACACAGAAGCCGCGCAGACCGGCCAGCAGAATTTGAACAACCCAGTGGACGCCGCCGCAATGGTGGCGGCGGAGATCGTGGCCGTGCAGGCGGAGATTGTGACCGGAGGCTTGTCCCCGGCCCCCAAACTTGGCGCAGGTTTTGGCACGTGGATGGCGATTAACGGGTCCGCCACGCTGCTGGACTATATCAACGCCTACGATGTCTTGCCGCTGGATTACATCGATTTCCATCTTCTTCCGATCAACACCACAAACAAGAACAATTTCCTCGATAACTCGCTGACCATCGCCAGTATGGCCGCAGCCGTGGGTAAGCCGGTCGCTATAAGCCAGGCTTGGGCGACGAAGGAGGCGTCCGGCGAATGGAATACTCTCAGTGCCGGAGTGATCCGCTCCCGCGGGGCTTTCAGCTTCTGGGCTCCGCTGGACACGTACTTTCTACAGACGGCGCAAGCTTTGGCGAGCTACACGAACATGATCTATCTTGTGCCGGAGATGCCGGTGTTCTTGTTCGCGTACGAGACATATGGCGGAAACGCGTCAAATGGCGGATCGGCCAATTGCACATGCACGACCGAAAGCTGCTCGGATTCCGACATCATGAATACCGAGAACACGCTGGCCACCGCGGCCGACCAGCAGAGCGTGTACACTACTACCGCCTTTAGTTACTACAGCCAGTTGGTCCCGAATCCGGACACAATTCCGCCATCCGTCCCTCTCAATCTGAGCGGCACGCCGGCCTACACCGCGGCGGTTCTTTCCTGGAGCCCTTCCACCGACAACGTCGGCGTGGCGGGCTACAATGTCTATCGCTGCACTCCGGCGGCGGCGGGCCAATCGTGCCCGGGCGCATGGATCGCCAATACCACTCTGCCGAATTACAACGACACGACACTCGCGAGTAACACTCTGTATAACTATCAGGTGCAGGCGTTCGATTTCGCCGACAACAATTCGCCGCTCTCGCAAACGCTCAGCCTGGAAACATACCGAACGTCCGCCGATCCCGCGACCAACCTGGTGGCCACCACGATTTCGACGCAGGAGATCGACCTGAGCTGGTCTCCGCCCGCGAATTCCACCGGCTTGGCCGAGTATCTGGTTTTCAGCGGAACCTCGGCGTCGAATCTCCAACAGCTCACGGCCACGTCGCCCACGGTGACTACTTATAGGAATGGGCCGCTGACCCCGGGAACCACATATTATTATGGCGTCGTGGCCGTGGAGCAAGGCATCGACTCCGCGATGACAGCGCTGGCATCGGCGACGACGCTTCCGCTGCCCAACCCGCCAAGCTATGTCACGGGAACTCCTACGGCCGCCACTTCGATAGCGCTAGCCTGGCAGGAGCAGCTCCCGCCGCACGGCTTACCGATCAGCTACTACGAGATCTACCAGGGTACTAAGCCCGGCCAACTCACACAGGTGGGCTTGAAGAGCGACACCACCTACACGGCGGCATCCCTGAACGGCAACACGACCTATTATTTCCAGGTCGTGGCGGTGGATACGAGCCACAACGATTCGGTGGCGTCCAACCAGATTGCCGTCACCACTCTCCCGTCTCCCGCCGCGCCTGTCAACGTCGCCGCTGCCGCGAACGGCGCTACACAAGTCACGCTAACTTGGGCCGAAAACGTTCCGCCGAACGGTCTGCCGGTTCCGTACTACAACATCTTCCGGGGTACAACGCCCACCGGCCTGACCATGCTGACTACCCATACGGGATTTCAATTCATCGACATAGAGGCTTCTGCCGATACCACGTACTACTACGCGGTGGAAGCCGTGGACTCCGGCCACGACGTGTCGCCCATGTCGGCTACGGCGCAGGTCGTCACGCCTCCGATGCCCAACGCTCCGGTCAACGTAGCTGCCGCGCCAAACTCGGCCACACAAGTGACGGTGACCTGGTCTGAAAACATACCGCCGAGTGGTTTGTCGATTCAATACTACAATATCCTCCGGGGCACGTCGCCCGCCGCACTGGCCCTGCTGACGACCCGTACGGGTCTTCAATTCATCGACACGGGGGCTTCTCCGAACACCACTTACTACTACGCGGTGGAAGCGGTCGACTCCGGCCACGATGTCTCGGCGATATCGGCTACGGCGCAGGTCACTACACCTCCCATGCCGGCCGCCCCGGTCAACGTCACAGCCACTGCTAATAACGCCGGCACGATGGTCACCCTAACGTGGTCCGAAACCGTCCCACCGGGAGGTCTGGCGATCCAGTACTACAATGTCTTTCGGGGTACAACGCCCACTGGCATGGTCGTACTCGGCGCCCGCACAGGACTCCAGTTTATCGATACGGGCGTCTCTCCGAACACAACGTACTACTACGCCGTGGAAGCGGTGGACACCGGCGGCGATGTCTCGCCTCTGTCGGCTACCGTTCAGGCCGCTACGCCCTAATCGCCAGGCAAATCCCGAAACTGCACGTCGCGGACAATTCGCCCGCTGCTGTCGCAAACGGCGCATCCGCAACCCCGCCGGCAGTTCTGGCGCATTTGGAAAGCGAACGCATGCGCCTCATGCGCCGCTAATGAGTCTCGCGCGGCGAGTACTTGTTCAGCGAAGCGATCAGCTTGGCCGCGGCTGCCGGCGGCTGCAGGCCGCTATTCAGGATTTGCTTGTTCTCCCAGGGCTTGCCATATAGCTCGGTATTTACGTCGATGTCGTTGCGTAGCGTGGAGCCGTCCAGGGACACCCCGGCGAACACGCCATGGGACCGCGACCAGGATAGAATCTCGGCCGTCATCAGGGCGTCGGTCTGCGCCGTGGCATCGCGGCCCACGGGACCGGCTGCGACCGAAGCTTCCCCGCCGAGCGTGAACTTGGTGGCGAGCAGCCGCTTCATGCCACGCTCATTCATCACCAGCAGGACCAGATCGGTGGACGAAAGGCCGATTTGAAAGCCGAAACTGCCACCTTCGATGCGCACCGCTCCGGGCGCGCCCCAGCCCTGGCCGGAGGCGGCGCGGCAAGCCACAAAACCTCTCCCCCATTTGGCCGCGACCACCAGCCCCCCTTTCTTCAATCCCGGCACGAGGACGATGCAGTGGCTCTTATTCAGCAAATCCTGCGGAATGGATTTGTCCGGCGTGCTCATGACCTCTTTGAACAGCGCCGCGGCGTCGTCCAGGCGTTCGTTCGTTCTTGTCTCCTCAGCCGCCCACATTGTCGAAGACAAGCCGGCAGCACACATCGCAAGTGCAATCATTCGCATTGGCATATGTTAACAGCCTGCGGTTGAACCCATTTCTTAGTGGCTTCCGGGGCGGGCCGCCGGCGGTCCGCGCCCCAACATCGTGCGTATTGCGGGTCATGTGCCTGCGCGTCACACCTGTGCCAACCTCGCCTCGTTGTACGCGCCCTCCGCATTGGCTAGAATGGACGTTTACTCAATCTGCGACTTGGCATAAGCTCTAGTGAAACTGTTTCCCGGAAAACTACGTCTCCGTAACAGCGCAGAGTGGAAAGGTATGTTTTCATGATTTGTTACAGGCGCGCCTGCCTGTCGATTGCCCTTCTTTGCTCTTGCGCCGTCATCGCTTCCACCGCACGGGCTCAGAATCCACCCGCGCCGCAGCAACCGGCGCCGCAGCCGCCAGCGCAGGAGAAGAAGCCGCAGAATCCCTTCGAAACCGTGCCCGAAACGCAGACTAAGCCGGGCGAACCGCAACGGCCTCCGCTCGAAACTCCCAAGCCCGCGGAACAGCCCAAAGTGCAGCCGGGCGGGCAGGTGGTTGAAGACATTCAGTTCCGCGGCCAGCGCCGCGTGCAGCAGGATATTATGCGCGCGTTGGTCAGCACCAAGAAGGGCGATATCTACAATGAAGAGGATGTGCATCGCGACTTCATGGCGCTATGGAACAGCGGCCGCTTCGACGATATCCACCTGGAAACCGAGCCGGGACCGGGTGGCGGCATCATCTTGCGTTTTATCGTCACTGAGCGCCGCGTGGTGCGCTCCATACAATACGGCAAAGGCCTCAAATCGCTGACCGTCTCGGAAATCCTGGATCGCTTCAAAGAGCGTAAGGTGGGCCTCTCGGTCGAGTCGCAATACGATCCCAACAAAGTCCAACATGCCGCCGTGGTGATTAAGGAATATCTGGCGGAGCGCGGCCGGCAGTTCGCCGTCGTCACGCCCGAAGTGCGTCAGATCCCGCCTTCCTCGCTCGAAATTTATTTCAACGTCGACGAAGGCCCAAAGATCAAGGTCGGCACGATCACTATTCTGGGCAATCATGCCTTCACCCAACGCGAGGTGGTTCGCGCCATGGCTAACACGCACGACTACGGCATCCCGCACTCCATCCTGTTCGAGAACATATTCGCCAGAACCTACGATTCCTCGAAGCTGGAGGAAGACAAGGAGCGCATCCGCGACGCGTATCAGTCGAAAGGCTATTTCACGGCCAAGGTTCTCGACCAAAAGACCGAATTAGTCAATACCGGCGGGCACGGTTTCAAGCTTCCTTTGATCAAGTCGAACAATCCCGGCAAGGCGATGAACATCACTTTACCGGTGGAGGAAGGCCGTTTGTACCGGCTGAACAAGATCAGCTTCGTCGGCGTGAAGCTCTTTCGCACCCCGGAAACGCTGATGCGCCCGTTGTTCGGCATGGCCGAAGGCGATCCCTTTTCCACGACCAAGCTGCGCAAAGGTCTCGAGAACTTGCGTAAACTTTACGGCGAGTTCGGCTACATCGATTTCGTGCCCGAGCCGAATTTCGATGTCATCCCCAATACCGATAAAGTCGACCTTACGCTCACCGCCGACGAGGGCAAGCAGTTCTTCGTGCGCCGCATCGATTTCTCGGGCAACGTCACCACGCGCGACAAAATCATCCGCCGCGAGATCCTGCTGGACGAGGGCGACATCTTCAACAATCGTCTCTGGGAGTTGAGCATCCTACGCTTGAATCAGCTCGGGTACTTCGAGGCTTTGAAGGCCGAGGAATCCGCCGATATCAAGCGCAACACCCAGACCAGCACCGTGGATATCACCCTCAAAGTAAAAGAACGCGGCAAGAACACCATCGGCCTCAACGGCGGCGTATCGGGCATCGCCGGCAGCTTCGTGGGGTTGAACTACGCCACCAACAACTTCCTGGGTTTGGGCGACACGCTTTCCATTAACTCCCAGTTGGGCACGCGCATGCGCAGCGTTTCGACCGGGTTTACCGAGCCTTATTTCCTGGACCTTCCGCTGCAGGTTGGTGTCGAAGCCCACCTGACCCGCTTCGACTACAACCAGGGCCGCGAGGCTTCCATCCTGGCCGGTGAAAATCTCATTCCGCTGTTCAACGCGCTTGGTTCGCAGAATCTGTTGAACTACATCCAGACAGGACATGGCTTCTCCGTATCGGCCAGTTATCCCTTGAAGCGCAGCTTCTCCCGCCTGGGCATTACTTACGGATACGATATATCCGATGTCAAAACGGAAACCACCGCGGCGTCGTCTTACTTCGATTACATCAATTTCAACGGCATCGCCGGCCCCAACGCCCTGCAAGGTATCCGCACCAGCCGCATTGTGCCGTCGTTCACTTACAATACCGTGAATCACCCCATCACGCCGACGGGTGGCAAGAGCCTGTTTGTCTCCACGACGTTCGCCGGCAGTTTCCTGGGGGGCAACGTCAATACCATTCAACCGGTTATAGAGGGCAAGTACTTCAAACCCGCGCCCTGGCATAAGTCGAATATCCTGGCCTTTCATCTTCTCGCCTCCATGATCACGGGCTACGGCGGCAAGGAAATTCCTCCTTTCTCCCGCACATATATCGGCGGCGAACAGGATATTCGAGGCTTCCAGATTTGGGGCATCAGTCCCATTGCCTTCATTCCGAGCGAGGCAACCATCAATGTGTTGAACAACGACGGCTCGCAACGCACCGCCCTGGTCAATACCAATGGGACTCTCACCCCCACCAACGTGACCATGAACATCCCGATCTACCAGCTCGCCTTCCCCGGCGGCGATACCCGCGTAGTCGGCAATTTTGAGTACCGCATCCCGATTTTCGGGCCGGTGGTGCTGGCGATTTTCGCGGATGCCGGTATCGACCGAATCCTGCGCCCAGGCCAGTTGAACATGGATCCGTCCCGCGTGGATTACTTGAACGACACATACCCCACCGCCGGATTCGAGGGTAAAGCTATTGTGTACCCGGGCACGCAGCGCCCGCGCATGTCCACCGGCCTGGAGTTGCAAGTGCTCCTACCGGTGGTGCAAGCGCCCTTCCGCGTTTACTGGGCGTACAACCCGCTTTTGGTCCGGGAGTATTTGCAGCCGCCCATCGTGGCGGACCGCTCGGTATTTCCGAACGAGGCGACGTTCCTCAACGCCGTCGCCTCCTTCGGGAACGCCTATCCGTTCCTGGAGCAGCACGATCTGTTCCGCTTCACCATTGGCCGCACGTTTTAGATGCGCGGCGCCAATGCGGCCTGTTGCAATATGTTAGTATCGAAACAAATTCAAGGAGTTTCAGCTTGACAAAGAATTGCGTTTTTCTACCCGCCATCGCTCTGGGGGCGGCGCTGCTGTCCCAGGCCCAGACCGGCGCGCCGGCGCAGAGCGCGCCTCCGGCGGCGCCTCCGACCAAGGTCGGAATCATCGCCTTCCAGAACGCCATCGTCAGCACCAAGGATGGGCAGAAGGCGGCTGCCGAGCTGACCGCCAAATTCGGACCTAAGAAGAGCGAGCTGGAAAAGAAACAGAGCACCATCGCACAGCTTCAGGACCAGTTGCGCAAGGGCACCAACACGATGAGCGAGGAAGCCAAGCAGAAGCTCATGCGTGAAATCGATCAGACCACCAAGGCCCTGAACCGCGAAACCGAGGACGCCCAGGCGGAGCTGGATCAGGAGCAGAACCGGATTATGCAAGAGTTGGGGCAGCGGATCAATGCGGTGATGGACAAGTACGCCAGGGACAATGGCTACGCGGTGATCCTGGATGTGAGTTCGCAACAGACGCCGGTGTTGTATGCCGCCAGCGGCATCGATATCACGCAGGACATCATCGCCCTGTACGACAAGAATGCGCCATCGGCAACTTCGTCCGCCAAGCCGGCCGGAACGGCGCCCGCCCCGGTAGCCAAGCCCGCCGCATCCCCCAAGCCGTAGCATACGAGGCTAGGCGCAGACACGACCGCGGAGCGGCCTGACATACCGCCCGGCGGCAGGGAGCCGGTGGTAAGCTGAATCAGAGGAGTGCCATGAAAGTTTTCGGCGCAGTCTTCGTCGCGTTTCTCGCGGTGGTACCGCTTTCTGCCCAATACTGGTCTGTGGGCGGCTTTGGTAACGTGGTTTTTCCCGGGCTGGGGCATGCTCCGTCCGTCGGCAACCCGTGGGGCAATGTGGTCCATCCGGCTACCCCACAAGGCGCCGTTGTGCCTTCGTCCGGCGCGAACGTTATGGCCGCTAACCGTGGCGGCACGGGACACGCCTATCGCCACGGCAACACATCGAGCATTTACGCTTACCCGGTCTTCGTCGGCGGATATGGTTATGGCTACGGGGGCTATGCACCCGCCCAACCGGACCAGCCCGCGCCTGCAAATGCCGCCCAGGGCGATCAGCCGGCGACACCGCCCATTGTAATCAACCAGTATTTCGGCACGCCCCCCGCTGGCGATCAGCCGCCGCCCGAAGCCGCGGCTTCGAACTTCCATTACTACCAGGCGCCTGCAAACGACGATCCCGTCCCCGCCGATACGGCCTACTACCTGATCGCGTTCAAGGATCACACCGTCTACTCGGCTGTGGCTTATTATACCGAGGGGGACACGCTGCACTATTTCACTTCAGGTAATGTCCACAACCAAGTGTCCCTTGCGCTGGTGGACCGCAAGTTGACCGAACAGTTGAATAGCCAGCGGAACGTGGCCGTGCAACTACCGCAGCCGTCGGCTGGCCAAACGGTTCAGTAAGGGCAGCGGCTCAATCGGGATCCGTCACCGACATGATGGTCAGCGGAGAGTTCCCTTCCAGCCGGTTGTTAACGAATAAGAACGCCATGGAGCGGTTCTCCCGCGCGCGCTGGATCAGGATGCGCAGGGACTCGCGCGCCGCGGGATTCGGATCGCGGATTTCGCTGTACGGCGAGAATCTGGCAACGGCTTCCTCGTAAGGGCGGCCCTGGCGCAGCAGCGCGCGGCACACCAGGAAGGGGGCCGTAGCGGAACCCGGGATTTCGATTTGCCGGCGCAGCTCCGGCATGCGCGTCCACGCGTTGTAGACGTGTGCAGCGCCGCGCGCACGCAGACAATCGAAATAGTCCGGCTGCAGGAATTCGGGATTGCGGACTTCCACGGCGTAACGGAATTGGGGTGGCAGCGCGGCCAGGAACGCATCCAGACGCCGCAGAAACTCATCCGGCGCGGCGATGGCGCGTTTGGAAAAAGTGCCGAATTCGAAGATCAACAGCGCCGTCTTTTGGCGGTGCGGCCAAAGGGGCCGCATAAACATTTCCTTCAGCATTTCCGCATTCAGAAACGCCTCGTTCTGCTGGCCCGCCTGCGGACCGTAGCGCGGGTGCGCGGGAAACATTTTGCAGGTGATCTGTTCCGGTACTTTAAAGGCAAACTGGAAGCCTTCGGGCGCCTGCGCGAACAGTTTCGCCCAGAACTCCGGCGTGGGGAACTGATAGAAGGCGAAATCGCCGCACACGGTGGGGAAGGTCTGCGCGTATTCCCGCAGACAGGTGGATTCAAAAAGCCGCCGCGAGAAACGGCCGCGCGCCAGGTAATTGTCGCGCGCGTAGACCTGGCCGATCCATCCTTCGTATTTCCAGGAACTGCCCCCGATGTAAATTCCCTCGGCAGCCAAGCGCCGCAGACGATCGGCGAGCGCATCGCGGTCGAACGAAGACGGCTCGTCAAACAGCGTGTCCAAAGCGACGGCCCGCCTTCATACGAATATAATAGCGTTAAGCCTGTGCCGGAATCCGAGACTAAGCCCGCCGACGAGCCCATGCTGTATTGTCCGAGGTGTTCCACGCGCCTGGTCCAGCACCAATGCAAACTGGTATGCCCGAAGTGCGGATATTATCTGAGTTGCGCGGACTACTACTGAAGAAATGGAACCGCCGCTGCACCGATGCCGTTCAATGCACCAGACCATCCCGTAAGGCGCGCGCCACCGCCTGGGAACGCGAATGCACATGCAGCTTCTCATAGATCGATCGCAAGTGAAAGGTCACTGTATGCACGCTGATGCCCATCTCCGACGCGGCAGTCTTGGTGTGATGGCCTTCGGTGAGCAACTGCAGCAGCCGTGTTTCCTGCGTCGAAAGGCGTGTCGAGCCGGCTTCGCGCGGCGGCGTCTGGCGGAACAGCTGGATCACCCGCATCGCCACTTCCGGAGACATGACCGCGCCTCCCTCGGCGATCTGCTTCACCGCCTCCATCAACCTTCCGGGCGGAGTCTGTTTGAGCAGATAGCCGCAGGCACCCGCGCAGATGGCTTGAAAGATCCGGTCGTCGTCCTTGAAAACCGTCAGCATAACCGGCGCGACCGATGGATAGCGCTCCCGCAGAATGCGAGCCCCTTCGATGCCGTTGAGTCCGGGAAGGCCGATATCCATGAGCGCCACGCGAGGCGGGTTGACCCCAATTCCATTCAGCGCAGCCTCCATCGAAGCGTAGGCATGCCGGCACTCGAAACCGTCGGTGTGGTTAATCAGGAACGCGATGCCGTCGCGCATCTCCTTCTGGTCTTCGATGACCGCCACGCCGATGGCCGCCGCTTCACGTGTTCCCGCCACTATACGATCCCGCCGACGTTCCAGTGTAAGCTACATTAGCTCCCGACGCCTTTTGCAGTGCGATACCGGCCGTCCCATCAGCGGACCTCCAGTGACATCGTAGCTATCGATTCGGATCTTCGCCACTACGTCCCGGGGCGGTTTGCCGGCGCGCGGATGCGGAACGAATTTCCTTCATTGCCTTCACCAGGTCCGCGCTTCGCGTGGAGGGACACCAATACTTCTCGATGTACTCGATCACCAACCCGGTTCCTGCGGCGTGCGAAAGAAAAGGCTTCCGCGCCGGATTGTACATGGCATCGGTCAAGTCCCGCACCAGGATGCACGACAGCCCCCACCGCGTCATCTGCTTAATGGCGAAACTGCGGTTGAGAATGCACATGTTGGCATGCACGCCCATGATGAACAGCGTCTGAATGTTCCTTTGTCGCAATAGGTTGTAGATCTCGTCGCCGTTGTCGGAAATGGCGTCGTCGGGGCCCATGGAAAGCAGCGGGTTTTCCCTCATCCACGCCTGATGTGCTTTGTCTCCGGGCGTATCGCATCCGCCGTCGGAGTCGTCGATGGGCAACGGCGGATCGGGGAGGTTCAAGTCCGCGGGGTGCTTCACCGCCGGCGCTTGCAACACCAGCCGACGCTGAGGATAATCCTTATAGAACGACATGGTTTCCGATGGCGCATGGATCACCAGTACGCCGGCCTCCCTCGCTTGTCTCAATACAGGATCCATCCGGCGGGCCAGGTCTCCCACGCGCCGGGTTGCGCCTTGGCACCAATGCTTATCCCACATATCGCAGATCACAATAGCGGAGCGCGCCGCCGCGAATTTCTGGCGTATCTCAGCCGGTTGCCATGTGTCGCTATTCTTGAATGGCTGGATGCGGATTTGCAAGGGTAAGACAGCTTCCTGTCCGACAGCCGTTGGCGCAACCAGTCCGATTTCCCCGGCGACCGCGAGGGCGAAGGTAAAAAGCGCGACGGGGAATTGCATAAATTGATATATCAAGACAATAGTCTATCCGGCGCGGGCTGTCAATAAATTTCGAGCGCTTCCTATTATGAAGGCCAGGAGGTAGTCATGGAAGAGCGTATGCCCCCTAATCCGTTTAGCTGGCCTGCGCCGGCTTCGGCTTATGCAATTTGCGGCGAATATCCGGCCAGAATTCGATCACTACGAAGCCCAAAGCGTCGAAGCTCATTTGGGTGACCCAGACATCAGCCGCGCTCCGCAAATTTCGTTCGTCACGTGGGTGATAGGTGAAGGTGGATATGCCGGCCGCTGCGGCGGCGCCGAAGACTTCGGAATAGTTGAATTGGGGGCGCCCGGAATCGGAACGTGTGACGACGATACGGCTCGCGGCGTAGCGGACCCGGCGCCAGAACCCCCCTTTGCCCAACTGGAAATACCGCGGGTCCTGGTGCAGCAGCGACGGGAGGATGGCTTTACTCATAAAGTTTTCGATTGTGCCGTCGGCAAATTCCATGCCGTATCGCTTGGCGTACCCTGCGGCTCCTTGCCCAAAGGCTGGTTCGCTGTTTTCAGCCTGGCCGATGCCCGCCAGCGCACCATACCAGAAGTATTCCACGGGATCGAATGAGCTTCGGGCGACCACCTTGAATTTTTCGGCCGGTGTGAGAGGCGGGACGTGGCCCGCGTTCTCCAAGGTCAGAAAGTTCGGCAGGGTAAAAAAAATCCGATCGTTCGAAGTGCCGGAAATTTGCCCCTCGCCCTCGCTTTGTACCTGGTCGTTGTTTTTCGCCTGATCGGTTGCCGGGGCCGATGTCGCCCCCGGCGGCTGATTCTGGTCCAGCGCCGAAGTCTGACCCAACAATGAAGCCGCCATCAGACAGGGCAGCAGCCACCAAAAGCGCCTCATACCATGTTCTCCTTACGACCCGTCCGGTCGTGGCTAGGACAGCATTCAGGGCACCAATGGCCGAATTATTACGCTCCGCGGAACCCAATCCGCTGGAATCGGCCGCTGCGTAGCGGACGCCGTCAAGACGCGAACAGCGCTGATCCGCCATGACCCTCCGGCCTTCTTCATGACAAACAGGAGCGGCACGCGCGGTACGAGCGTCACCGCTCCCCGGATAGTGCTGGCGCCGTCCACGATCGCGACATCGGACGCGATAAACCGGATGCTCCCGCTCACCACGCGTGGAACGGTTAACTCCGTCCACGGCTCGTGCAATCCGATGACAACGCGAAAAGGCCGCAAATCCTTCCTATGTAGGTCGATCAGCCGGTCAAAATCCACGCTGGAATCGGCATCCGTCGCTAACACATTGGCGCGCCGGACCGGGTCGTTGAGGGTGGCTATTGCCTTATCTATGGCCGCGCATTCCTGGAACTCGTCAGCCCACAGTCCAAGGGCGCATAACAGCGCGAGGCAGAGAATCGATTTCATGCGATTTAAATGCCGCGCCGCCGGAGTTCCTTTCGGTTGAATTAAAACCGCCCTGCTTCCAAGGTCCCGGTGCTAAGCTCAGTGAATGAAGCTGGCGAAAGTGTTCCAGCCCCGTCATTTCGACGCGTTCCGCTGCATCGGCGCCGATTGTGAGGATACCTGCTGCGTCGGCTGGATTGTCCACGTCGACAAATCAACTTACGAGAAATACCAAACCTGTTCCGACCCGGTGTGCGGATCTTCACTGCGTACTCTCATCACGATCAATGAAAAAAGTGCAAATGACGAAGATTATGCCAAGATTGCGATCAACAAATCGGGGTGCCCATTCTTGTCGGAGGGTCTCTGTTCAATTCAACTCCGGCTGGGGGAGGCGTACCTGCCACAAATGTGCGCGACATATCCGCGCGTAATGAATAAGGTAGGCGATGTGTTGCAACGATCGTTAGACCTATCTTGCCCCGAAGCGGCCAGGGTGGCGCTTCTGGACCCCAGGCCGATGGAGTTTGTGGAAGGCGACTACCAGGACGGCCCGATCCGGCTTGGAAACCTATCGGCGCTCGACACGTCCAGCCTGGACGGTTCGCCCGAGCCATTTCTTTTCTTCCGGGAGGTTCGGCGCCTGGCGATTTCGTTGCTGCAGGACCGTTCGCAGCCCGTCTGGCGGCGTCTCTTCATGCTCGGGCGCTTTTGCGAAAAGCTGGATGAACCGCGCACTCAGGGGGACCGGAATGCTCTGCGCAGCGTTCTTAGCAGCATCGGCAACGGCAGCATCGGCGGCCGTTCAGCCTGCTGCCCTCCGCATTCGACCCTGCAGCTTGAAGTGGTGTTGGAACTGGTCCTCGCCCGTATCCGATCGGACTTCAACCCGCGCTCTTTTCTCGACTGCTACCGGCAGTTTATGGATGGTATCCAATGGACGATGGAATCCACGATGGACGAGATCGGGGCGCGCTACGCCGAAGCGTACGCTCGACACTACGTTTCGGTTATGAGCCAACACGAACACATGCTTGAACATTACCTGGTCAATTACGCGCATAGGACGCTGTTTCCCATCGGAATGCCGGAAAGCAACCGCAGATTATTCAATGATCGTGTTCCATCGATCATGGCCGCCCAATACATGTTGATGGCCGCATACTTCGCCATCACACAAACGCTTCTGATCGGGATGGCTGGATTTTACAAGGAAGCTTTTGGCGCCAGCCATATCATTAAGCTCGTCCAATCGTGTACCAAGACTTTTGAGCACAGCATGACATATCCCGGACAGGTGATTCAGATGCTTGCGGAGAAAAACATGACAACCTCGGCGAGCCTTTGTGTACTAATCCGGCAATAAGACGTGCGGCCTGGAGACCGGCGCCACTTTCATTTCCAAACGTCCAGCACCAGGTGGTCCCGGTTCCGAATCCCCAGCCGCCGCAGATAACGGTCGGCGAAGAGCATGTAGCGGTAGCTGGTCTTCTCGCCGAAACGGCGATAGATGTAGCGTATGCCGCGCGTAAAAGGGAGATTCTCCGTGTGCACGCGCGCGAAGCCGCCGGCGGCCGACAATTGGCGCAGCGACGTGGCGGTAAACGGACGAACATGCGTGTAGTCCGCGTAGAACGCCGCCATGTCCGCCGGCGTGGGAACTACAATGCAACAGCGGCCGCCCGGCGTCAGCACGCGATGAAACTCAAGCATTGCGCGCGCGGGATCGGCCAAATGCTCAAACAGCCAGCAGCAGAATACGCCCTCGAAATAACCATCGGGGAAAGGGATCTCATAGGCGCTGCCCAGGGTGATCTGAAGCCGCTGCGCGGCGTAGTGCTCGACCAGATCCGGCGCATTATCGATGGCCACGATGCCGCTTGGGTTCTGGCGGGTGAACCAGCAGCGGCCCGGCCCCACGTCGGCGATGGGATGTATGCCCTGGAATCTCGACTCATACCAGAATCGCCCCCACACCATTTCGATCTGGCCGACGATGCCGTCACCAGTGGTGAGAATGTATTGGCCGTAGGGCGTTTCAGCCATACGCACCCGGGTCGTGCGTAAAATAGAGTGAATGACTCAAAGTTCCGAAGAGTTTTACAGAATTCAAAAGCTGCCTCCTTACGTGTTCGCGGTGATCAACGAAATGCGGGCGCGGGCGCGCGCGGCGCAGCAGGATGTGATCGATTTGGGCATGGGCAATCCGGACGGCGCCACACCGCGCGTGGTGGTGAACAAGATGGTGGAAGCCGTCCGCAATGCGCGCAACCATCGGTATTCGGTTTCGCGCGGCATCCCCAGGTTGCGCGAGGAAATCGCGCAGCGCTACCGCACGAATTACGGAGTGGATCTCGATTCCGAAACGGAAGCCATCGTCACTATCGGCGCCAAGGACGCGCTGGCGCATCTGCTTTTCGCGGTGGTCGGGCCGGGCGACGCAGTGATCTCGCCGAATCCGGCATATCCCATTCATCAATATGGCGTGATCATGGCGGAAGGCCACGCCTGCCTGCTGCCCATGCCCAGCCCGGCGGAATTTCTCAATAGGCTCGCGGATCTGTACCGTACCTCCACGCGCCAGCCCAAATTGCTGCTGATCTCGTTTCCGCATAACCCCACGACGGCCTGCGTGGAACTCGATTTCTTTCGTGAGATTGTGGCTATGGCCAGCCGCCACGGCACGCTTGTGGTGCACGATTTCGCGTACGCCGACCTGGGCTTCGATGGCTACAAGCCGCCCAGCATCCTGCAGGTGGATGGCGCCAAGGAAGTGGCGGTCGAGATCTTCTCGATGTCCAAGAGTTACAACATGGCGGGCTGGCGGGTGGGTTACTGCCTGGGAAATCCACGCATGATCGGGGCGCTGGCGCGCATTAAGAGTTACTTGGATTACGGCGTTTTTCAACCGATACAAATTGCATCCATCATCGCTTTGCGCGAGTGCCAGGAAGATACGCGCAAGATCTGCGCGATTTACCAGAAGCGCCGGGATGTGCTGGTGAGCGGCTTGGCGCGCGCCGGCTGGCCGGTCGAGAAGCCCCGCGGAACCATGTTCGTGTGGGCGCCAGTGCCCGAGCGCTATCGCGCGAACGGCTCGCTGGAGTTCGCCAAACTGCTGATGGAGAAAGCGCTGGTGGCCGTCTCGCCGGGGATCGGCTTCGGACCCTTGGGAGAGGGATACGTACGCTTCGCGCTGGTGGAAAACGAGCATCGCATCCGGCAGGCGACACGGTCCATTGGTAAGTTCTTGAAGACGTGAGATCCTGAATGGGCCCAACTTGTTGGTGTCCGGCGGGCGGAAAAATCTCCGGAAACGCAAGATTTTTGGGTGTGTTGATACTCGAACCGGTAATTTGCCTTGTGGGGCGGCTATCTGAAGGCGGCCAGCCGTCGGAATTGGACGCCCTGCAAGATGCAAAAATCCGCGCCGCTACTCGAAGAATTGATTCGCTTTGGCCTGGAAGCCCGGCAGGATCTCGGGGGCTTCCAGGACCTGTTCCCCGCGAAACTCCCTGGCGCCTGAGTCGTCGTAGACTGCGATGACTTGTAGTTTGGGATAGAAAGCCCAAACAGCTTTAGTGCCGGCGTCAAGGTAGTCCTGGATTTTCTGGCGAAGTTCCAAGGCGCTTTCGCTCTCCGAGACTACCTCGATCGCCACATCTGGTGGAACCTGAAAAATGCGGTCCGGATCGGTCTTGACGGCCAATTCATTCCGCAGGAAAGAGACATCCGGCGCGCACACCCGCGACGGCGACAGTGCGAACGACGATTCGGAGTAGATCTCTCCGATGGGGTGCCGCAGAATATATGCCATCAAACTGCGCTCAATCCTGAATTTGGTCCGCTCGTGCCCGGCTTTGGCGTTAGCCATTCTCAGCAGTTCTCCATCTTTCAGCTCATACTTCACGCCGTCTTCTTGCGGTAGTTGCTCGAATTGTTCCAGGGTCGTCAGCGTGGCGGTGCTCATGATTTCGATTGTACCGCGATGCCCACCCGCGGTCCCATCGCCAAACCCGGCATGCACAGTCCCGCATCGCTGATACAATACGCACGGAGGTGCCGGAGTGAGACGCGCGATCTGGCCCGTCTTCTGTGCCGCCGCGGTTTTCCTGGCGGCGCCCGCGATGGCCTTGTCCCCGGACGCGCCGCTCGAAGGCTATGCGCGCCGGGTCTGGCATGCCGAGGACGGCCTCCCGGAAGAGACCGTGCAAGCGTTCGCGCAAACACCCGACCACTTCCTATGGATCGGCACTACCGGCGGGCTGGTGCGCTTCGACGGCGCTCAGTTCGTGGTGTTCAATCGCGAGAACACACGCGCCTTTCGCGAGAACAGCACTTTCTGCCTGGCCGTCGCGCGCGACGGCAGCCTGTGGATCGGGACCGAAGGCGGCGGCTTGCTGCGATACAAGAACGGCGTCTTCCGGTCCTGGTCCGCCGCGGACGGCTTGACCAACGGCTACGTGCGCGCCGTGTATGAGGATAACGCGCACGATATCTGGGCAGGCACGGACGACGGACTCTTTCGCCTGCACAACGACACCGTGGCTCGCATCGACGGCCGGGCGGGGATACCTTTCAGTTCGGTGCATGCCATCCATCAGGATCGCGCGGGCCGGCTTTGGGTGGGTGGGTATCACTTCTTTGCGCTTAACGGCGGACAAGTCACGGAATTCAGCCTGCCCGGAGGATTGGCCGACAATGTCAAATCCATCCTCGGAACGCGCGATGGAACGATCTGGGTGGGGACCGTCGGCGGGTTGCAGCGCAGGCCGCCCGGTGGAGTGTTCACCCGCGTGGCCGCGATACGCTCAACCGTTCGCAGCCTGCGCGAGGATCCCGATGGAACGCTATGGATCGGGGCCATCGGCGAGGGCTTGATCCGCTATCGCGACGGCGCGTTCACCCGGTTCACCGCTCCCGCCGTCTTGCCCAGCAATACGGTCCTCTCCAGCTTCAAGGACACCGAACACAACCTGTGGGTGGGCACCCAGGCGGGTTTGCTGCGCCTGAGCCGGACCGCGGTGAGCACCTTCCCTCTGCCGGACGCCGCCGATGCCGACTTTGGCGCCATTTACGAGGATCGTGACGGCGCCCTGTGGATGACGGGCACCCATCTCTACAGGTTCACCGGACAGCGGGCCGTGCTGCATCGTTTTCCGCCGCCGCTGTCGGACGCCCGTGTGCGCAACGTCTTCCGCGACAGCTCCGGAGCGCTCTGGATCGGCACCGAAGGCCGGGGCGTATTCCGTTGGGCGGGTGGCCGGCCAGTGCAGATCCCGAACACTCAGGGGTACATCCGCGCATTCGCCGAGGACCGCGACCACAGCATCTGGATCGGGACCGATGGAGATTATTGCCGTTGGCGGCCCCAGGGGATGGCCTATTATGAGGAGCACGAGAGTGTGCGGGCCCTTCTGGTGGACCGCGATGGCGACCTGTGGGTGGGCAAAGACCGGGGACTAAGTCGGCTGCGCGCCGGGCAATTCCTGCACGACGCAGTCACCGATCGCTTGCGCAACGAGAAAGTGTGGGCCATCCACCAGGATGCGGAGGGCGCACTCTGGTTCGGCACGCGCGGCGGCGGCTTGTTCCGCTGGAAAGCGGGGAAACTCGCGGTCTTCACCACCGCCCAGGGGCTCGCCTCCAATAGCGTCTACCAGATTTTGGAGGACCCCCGCGGCAATCTTTGGATGAGTGGCCCCAACGGCATCTCTTCGGTGAGCCGCCGCGATCTGGACTTGGTCGCGCAAGACCCCGCGTACCGCCCCGCGGTGAAGTTATACGGCACCTCGGACGGCCTCGAGACCACCCAAATGTATGGTGGCGTGCAGCCCGCCGGCTGCATCACCGCGCATGGCGAAATCTGGTTTCCCAGCACGCGCGGCCCGGTGCGCATCGGCGCCGATCCCGGCGGGCCGGCTAGCCCGCCCGCGGCTTTCCTCTACCGGGTGGTCGCCGATGGGCGCGATGTCTCTACGTCCGGTGACGTGAAACTGGCCCCCGGCGGCGGCAAACTGGAGATCCGTTACGGCGCCATTCGCCTGCGATCCCAGGAACGCGTCCGCTTCAAATACCGGTTGGAAGAATTCGATTCCGACTGGACCGAAACGCGGGGGACCCGCGTGGCCGCATACACCAATATTCCTCCGGGTCGTTACCGCTTTCGCGTCCTGGCCTTCGACATGAACAATCCGCAGGATACTTCCGAAGCGTCCGTGGAGTTCGATTGGCGGCCGCACTTCTACCGGGCGGGCTGGTTCTTCCTGCTGTGCCTGGCGTCGTTGCTAACTGCCGCCTGGGGCGTACACCGCCTACGCATGCGGCAGGCGCACGAGAAGTTTGCGGCGGTGCTCGAAGAACGCGGCCGTCTGGCGCGCGAAATGCACGATACATTGATCCAGGGCTGCACCGGCGCGTCCGTGCTGCTGGAAGCCTCGCTGAGCCTTCGCAACTCCACTCCGGAGATGAAGCACGAACTCCTGGAGCACGCCCGGGATCTGGTGCGCACCACCTTGGATGAGTCCCGCCGAGCCGTCTGGAACCTGCGGCAGAAGGCGGCGGCGCCGGGGGGCATCGCGCTGCGTCTTTCCGAGATTGCCCGGCAGATCGGCGAGCAGGCCGGTGTCCCCATCGGTTGTGAATCCACCGGCATGCCCGTCACGCTGGACCAGGAGACCGAGCATCATCTGCTGCTGGCCGTGCGCGAAGCTCTTAGCAACGCCGTGCGGCATGGCCATCCCAAGGCTATCCGCATTCAACTCGCGTCCGAACGGAAGAAACTGCGCACTGTGATCGCGGACGACGGCTGCGGGTTCACCCCGCCCACCGCCGATCGGCTTCCCGACGGCCACTACGGGCTTGTGGGGATGCGCGAACGAATCGAATACCTGGATGGCACGTTTTCGATTGAGAGCAGTCCCGGCCACGGCACCCGGGTGGAGATAACCGTCCCAGTGGGAAAGGGCCAGCCTCGGACGCGGATGCATGAGAAGGTGCGCGAACATGCCTGACCGCATCGCCGTTCTGATCGTCGATGACCACCCCATGATGCGGCTGGGCGTGGCCGCTATCGTCAACGACCAACCCGACATGGCGGTGGTCGCCCAAGTTGGAACAGGCGAAGAGGCAGTGGAACTGTATCGCCGGCATAAGCCGCATGTAACGCTGATGGACCTGCGTCTACCCGGCATCAGCGGTGCGGAGGCCATCCGGGCCATTCGCAAGGAGAACCCGCGCGCCCGCTTCGTGGTGCTGACCACTTATGAGGGCGATGAGGACGTGCACCAGGCCCTGGAGGCCGGCGCGCAGGGCTATCTGGTCAAGGGCATGTCCCCGGAAGCGTTGGTTGACGCGCTGCGCCGCGTGCACGCCGGAAACCGTGTCCTCCCGCCGCCTGTAGCGCGCCGGCTGGAGGCCCGCACCCCTAACTCCGATCTCAGTCCGCGCGAGCATGAGGTGCTGGCGCTCATCGCCCAAGGCAGGAACAACAAGGACATCGCCTCCGCGCTGGGGATCACGGAAGGCACCGTCAAGTGCCACGTAACCATGATCCTGAACCGGCTGGGCGTCAGTGATCGCACCCAGGCCGTGGTTGCAGCCATCCAGCGCGGCATCGTTCACATAAATTAACAAACTTTAACCCCCGGCTCCTACTTTGGTTAGAATGCCAATCGCAAGGCGGGATCTAAGATTGGTTCCAGGTCTCGAAAGCTGTCGTCGATTTAGGAAGCTTCGTAGCTTCTGGGAGGTCAGTATGGCATCGTCGGCCAAACACAGTTCTCCACGATTGTTCGTCCCGCTGCAGGCAGCCGCACTCAATCGTATTTCCATAATCTTGCTGGCGGGGGCGATCTTATGCGCATCTCTCGCCAACGCGCAAAACTCGAACACGGGGGAGATCAAGGGCTCCGTGTCGGATCCTTCGGGAGCCGTTGTGCCGGGAGCGGGAGTCTCCATCAAGAACGTGCAGACCGGCGTCGTCACGGCCACCACGACGAACCAGTCCGGCCTGTATGACGTTCCGTTTCTGGCGCCTGGCAACTACACCATCACATTCACGAAGGAAGGTTTTCGCAGCTCCGTCCGGGAAGGTGTTGTGCTGCAAATCGAAACCGTGGAAATCGGCGCCACGCTCCAAATCGGCGCCGCCGCCCAGGAAGTTGTGGTGAATGCCGCGGGGCCGCTGGTCGAAACGGAAACCAGCGAACAGCACGTCGGCCTTAGTGCCTTAGCCATTGACGCGGCGCCTATCGTTGGCACCGACTGGCGTAGCGAGATGATGCAACTAATTCCAGGCGCGAATACCGGCGGCGGACCGGGCGCGGCCGGAGGTGGCCAGGGAGTCGGAATCAACGGCACCCAGGGGTACAACATAAACTTCCTGGCCGACGGGTCGGCTGCCACCGCTCCAAGGGATTTCAACAGCAGCAACTACTACCCGCCGCTCGATACCATTGCCGAGGTCAGCGTCAATTCAGGCAACGCACCCGCGCAATATGGCAATGGCCTCACCTCCATTAACGTGATCACGAAGAGCGGGACCAACCAATTCCACGGCAGCGCGTTCGAATACGTTCAAAACACCGATCTCAACGCCAGAGGTTTTTACGATACGACGGGGGCGAAGTCCGTGGAGCATTGGAATGAATACGGAGGCAGCATAGGCGGGCCGGTGGTCAAGAATAAGCTGTTTTTCTTTTTCGCGTATCAGCGGAATCCTTCGTCCACTCCCACTTCCGGACTCTACAGCTATCCGACCGCCGCCATGCAGGCGGGGAATTTTTACGGGATCTCAGGCTCTACGGGCGCGGCCTTCGGCCCCACCGGTACGCTGCTGGGAACCTACGATCCCGTGGCGTTGAAACTGCAGAGCTATTTCCCCGCGGCAAGCGCGACGGGATGGGTCGCAGGATGCCCCGGTCCGGCAAATGTATCGGCAGGCACTCCACAAACCTGCCCCAGTATCAATAATTATGTGTTCAACGGCTCCAGTCCGAACACGAACACGTGGTATACCGGCAAGGCCGATTACGTTATTTCGGATAAACAGAAACTCTCGTTTAGTTTCAACTATTACCCAGCATTCGTGACCTATGTGCCTGCGGATCCTCTGTACCCTAACGACGCTACGGAGATATCCCAGGCGAATAACTACGATCTGACTGGCCAACTCACGGATGTCTATACGATCAGCCCAACTACGCTGAATGAGTTTCGGTTGGGCGGAAGCCGGGAGCTGGATAAGTACAAGCCGCCGTCCCTCGACAAAAACGATCCCACGACGTTGGGCCTTGAGCCGGCCTATGGAACAAATGCCCCGGCCAACGTGTTTCCCAAGATTACGATCGATAGCGGAGCGGGCGCCGGGTGCTTCGCTCTGGGCGCGGGATGCGGCGAAAATGGCAACATAGACGCCGTTCTGGGCGAAGGCTGGTACAACGCGTCCGACGTCTTCACCCTCATTCGCGGCAGGCACACCATCAAGGTCGGCGGCGAGTACGACAAACTCTACCAGGACTATACAAGCTGGGGCGATATCACCTCGGGTAATTTTGAATTCAACGGCGGCGTCACGGGCATCCCGTACGCGGACTTCCTAGCCGGAGACGTCTATGGATGGTACGTTTACGAGTCGGATGCCACCAGTGCGCACTCCTGGAATACGGCGTTGTTCGCCAGCGACGATTTCAAGGTTACGCCGCACCTGACTCTGAACCTGGGCCTGCGCTGGCAGTTGCAGTCCGGTTGGGGCGTGAATCACAACATGTTCGGCAATTACGATCCGAACCTGCCTAACTCCGCGAACGGCGGACAATACAAAGGGGCCATCCTCTTTGGCGGGCAGAGCGACTCGGCCTCCGGGATCGGCAACATGAACACAATCCAGAACGGCGACTATAGGGAAGTCGCACCCCGCATCGGCGTCGCCTGGGCGCCCCTCGAAAAGTGGTCCTTTCGAGCGAGCTACGGCATTTTTGACGCGCCGCGCGATGCCGAGAATTACACTGACGGCGCGCTGGGCCTCGGCTTCAATCCCCACAACAACGGCAATGGGGGGTACGTCTACGGGAGCTATCCCTGGAAACTGGCAGCGGGACCGCCGGCCGGTACCGTCGTCTTTCCGACCCTGCAAACTCTTTCACCGGAAATAGACAACTATAGCGGTTACGTCGAGTACTACCCGCGGAACATGCCTACCGACTACGTGCAGCAGTTGCTCGTCAGTGTGCAGCACGAGTTCGCGGGCGGCATCTTGCTGGACACAAGCTACGTCAACACGCGCGGCAAGAATCTGAACTTTGCGACCAATATCGACCAGGCTCCCGTAAGCGCACTTGGATGTACGGGTTATAACTGCGGGAACCCCAACCCGATATTCAACTCTATTATCGCTCAGACCTACGATGGATGGTCGAATTACAACGCGCTGCAAATGCGCCTTCAAAAAAGGATGTCGCATGGCTTGAACTTTCAGTTCAATTACGCCTGGTCGAAATCGCTCGACACCGGAACCGGAAACGGTCATGGATCGGGCATCGATATCTACCAGAACGCGTACAGCCCGGCCGCTAATTACGGTTTGTCCAACTTCAACGCGGCGAGTACCTTTGTCGGCCAGGTCGCTTACGAACTGCCCTTCGGCAACGGACGTCAGTTTGCGCTGCACGGTGTGGCCGACGAGATCGCGGGCGGATGGCGCGTCTCCAGTGTTTTCCAGTGGCACTCGGGGACTCCGTTCACTCCTGTAATCCAGGAGTCAGTCGCCGAAGGCATCGATCCGGGGCTGGACTCATCCTTTAGCGCCGGCTCCACGCTGTATCCCGCGGTAGTGGGCAATCCAAAAGTGTCGAATCCAACACTTACCGAGTGGTTCAACCCAGCGGCCTACGCCAACCCGGCCTATGGGACTTTTGGCGACTCCGGGCGCAACACGCTGATTGGGCCAAGTTTCTTTAATGCCGACTTCAGTATTGGAAAGAGTTTTCGCCTGCCCCGCGAAGGCATGAAGCTTGAAATCAGGGCGGACATGTACGATGTGTTCAATCACATTAACTTTGCCAATCCGGACGCTAACGTTGGCTATACCAGCAGCGGCGTATTGGCCGATACTACGGCTGGAACAATCACCGGGCCCGCAGGTGGCAACGGCAACAGGCGCATCGTACAACTGGGCGCTCACTTTATATTTTGAGCGCCCCGCGGCGTTTTGGGGCTCACAATCATGATAGCTTCGTACCTATATGACAGAGCCTCAACCCATTACACGCTTATGCGGCAGGCTGTCGGCTTTGCTTTTGGCGTTTCTCGCCGGCGCGCTGGCAGTCATAGCCGCGCAAACCGGGGCTTCCCGCGCGGCGGAGATTCACGATGGCTTGCGTAAGGCGGCCGAGTACCTCAAGGCGAACGATTCGAAGGACGCGGTTAACGAGTTACATGCAGTCCTGGCGATGGATCCCAAGAATGCCGAGGCCTACGCCAACTTAGGCGTAATTGCGTTCTTTCAGCGCGATTATAAGAACGCTTCACGATATCTGCGCAGCGCTGTGGCGATCGACCCGTCTATAGCCAAAACGCAAGCTCTGTTGGGAATTTGCGAGAGACGCTTGGGAGAACCTTCGGCGCAGGCGCTACTGGAGAAATCGTTTCCCCGGTTGAAAGACAAGAATCTGCAAATGCAGGCGGGTATGGAACTGGCCAATATCTACTACCAGCAAGGTAACCTCGACCGCACCGCTTCTGTGATGCGCTCGCTTGTAGATCTCGACCCCGACAATACCGAAATCCTATTCATGGCGCAGCGGGTGTATTCCGATTTGGCCGACGAAACGCTGAACAAGCTCGCGATCCTTGCGCCCGGTTCGGCCCGTATGCAGGAGGCGATCGCGGAGCGCCTGATCAATGCGGGGGACCTGAAGAGCGCCACTGGGCACTACCGGAAGGCGCTGGAGATCGATCCGCGCCTGCCGGGCGCGCACTACGAACTGGCTGAGGCCATCCTTGATTCGTCGCCCAACGACCCTAAGGCGCAGGCGGAGGCCGAAAAGGAACTGGAAACCGCCGTGAAGTCCGATGGCGACAGTGCCAGAGCGGAGTGCATGTTTGCGCGGATTGCTTTGCGGCGCTCCGATCCGGAAGGGGCATACGCGCACTACGGCCGCGCCCTGGCCCTGAATCCGGGGGAGGCGGAAGCGCAGATCGGTCTGGGCCGCCTATTGACAAACATGCAAAAGCCCCAGGAGGCGGCGAAATATTTGCGCATGGCCATCCAACAGGACCCGCTCAATGGCGAAGCGCACTATCGGCTGGCATCGCTTTGCAAAAAGCTCGATCTGAAAGACGAAGCCGCCAAGGAATTCCGGCTGTTTCAGGAAATCAAACAGACGAAGAGGGATTTGGCGGAGCTATACAGCCAGATGAACAAGAAACCGCCAGCGCAAGAGGAGCAATTCCCCGATGCGGAGCCATGAAAGCCCAGCGGCCCTCGCCGCCCGTCTTCTGTGCTGCGGCTTGGCCGTGAATGCCGCGGCCTCGGCCACATCGCCGAGCCGGCAACCATCTGAGCCCATCGATATCACTCCGCTCGACGGCGAGACCTACTATCTTCTGAATCAACTAAGCGGTCTACAGGCCGACCTCAACGGCAATTCCACGGCCGCTGGCAGCCACATCGTGCAACAAGCGCGGAGTTTCACAGACCTCAGCCAGAGATGGGCCTTTTCCAAGCTATCCGGCGGGCTTTGGCAGATCGCCAATATTCGTAATGGACTTTGTTTCGACAGCGCGGCGGGAGTGGCCGCTCAGCCTGCCGAAAAAGGTACACAGCCGCTGGCCGTCGGGCGCAGCTCGGCTTGCAGGCAGTTACCGAACCGCGGCCTTCAGGGGGATATATTCAAACGGCATTACTTGGAGGCGTGCTATGTGGTGCAGAACCCGTGCGCGGCCACTGCCACGCAGCAATGGGTTCTGACCGCGACAAGTAACGGCTACTACACGATCGCGAACGGCAGCACGGGTCTGGTGATCGATTTGTCCAACGGTTCGGTGTCGCCGGGAACGCCGCTGGAGCTAACGGAGCTATCGGGTGCGGCCACTCAGAGCCAACAGTGGCTGCTGCGTCCAGCCTTCTTCCGCGGGGTGGACAATGCCTTGCTGGAGAAGCAAGAGGCGGCGCGCGCCACACTCGGCCTGTCCTGGTGGCAGGATGCCGGTCAGCCACAGGATGTGCTCGAAATTCTCAAGAACCATGGCGTGAATATGGTGCGCTTGCGGCCCAGTTCGTCGCCACCCTACGCCAACGTATCGCAATCCCAGTGCGCCGGTAACGCCTGTTACGGGGAAACGGAGGCGCAGGATCTGGACCTTGCGAAGCGCGCCAGGAACCTCGGCATGAGTATCGAACTGACCCTGCTGTTCGATGGCGGCGGCTCTTCCAGCGTCCCGCCGGCATGGGCCAACGACACCGAGCTATCGCAGTTGCAGTCGGACTTAGCCGGCTACGTGAAAGCCGAGATACTTTCCTACCGGCAAGCGGGAACGATGCCGGATCTGGTGTCCATCGGCAATGAAGTCGACACCGGTTTTCTCGGCCCGGTCGGCAGCCCGACCGGAGCGGACTTCGGCGGTTTTGCCGCGTTGCAGATCGCAGCCATGCAGGCGGTCGATGACGCGGCCGCGGACACCTCGCCGGGCCCCGCGATTCCGCCCCCGCTGACCTGCATGCACATCACGCCCGCCTGGGATCTCACGCAATTCTTCACGCTCGCCAATCAATTCAATATTCCCTATGACGCCATCTGCCAGAGCTACTATCCTATGTACCACGGTCCTTTGACGGATGCGCAAGCTGCCGCGTCAAATCCCAACAACAAACCGGTCGAGCAGGATGTGCTGGTGAATGCCGCCAATAACATTGGGAAACCTATTTTCATAATCGAAACCGGAGAACATTACGAGAACGGCTTCGATGCGGACGATCCGTGGTATGCTCCGCCAACCCAGGCGTTGCAGCGCCAATTCCTTTTGGATCTGCAGGGTGTACAAGAGGGTTTGCCGAATAACTTGGGAATGGGATTAGAGTATTGGGATCCAGCCGGCGTGAACATACCCAATGCGAGCGGCGGATTCATCAACGGCGACAATCTCCCCGGCGCGATCTACGTCTGGAATGGCCTGACGCTCTTCGATAATGCGGATGCTTCCGGATCCACGAATGTCACTGCTTCGAACTATTCGATGTTGCTTCCAGCCATCGATGCGCTGGGTGGCAAGCTCGATCCCACACAAAGCTACAAGTTCGTCAATCTTAGCAGCGGGCAAATTCTATCCGTTTTTCAAGCTTCCATCGCCGCCGGTGCCCTGCTGGACGTCGAGGCGGACAATGCGAATCCGAGCTTAAGCCAGCAGTGGCGCATTACCAGCAATAACGACGGGTATTTCCAGATCGCCAGCCTGAACCCGGGAGCGGGTAACACCACCAATGTTCTGGCCGACTCCGGGGGATCGGCATCGAGTGGGAACGCTGTCGTTCAATCTCCATCCGGCAGCGGCCAGGAGCTTGAATGGAACATCGTCTCCTCCGGCAACGGCTACTTTAATTTTGTCAATCGTGTGAGCGGCTTGGTGTTGGATATGAACGGCGGAGCAGGCGCCCAAGCCGGGTTCGCCGTCCAGGAACCGCAGAATAACAACAGCGCGACACAGCAATGGCAAATCGTTCCGGTCCACTCGTGAGGAGTGATGGGGTGGTCATGATATGACAAGAAAAACCGCGGTTGTCGTAGCCATGGTGGTGGGGGGTATGATGTACTGCCCCCGCGGCGCCGCTGCGTCCGATGAATACGCTATCGGCGCGGATCTGTCGTTCCTGAAACAGGCGGAAGACGAAGGAGTCCAGTTCAAGGACGGAGGCGTCCGCAAGCCTGGGCTGCAGATCTTCCGTGAACACGGCTACAACTGGGTGCGTCTGCGGCTCTTCCATACTCCGTCCGAGTTGCCGAACAATCTGGAGTACACCATCGCCATGGCCAAGCGGGCGAAGCAACTTGGCTTCCGATTTCTGCTCGATTTTCACTACTCGGACACATGGGCCGATCCGGCTCATCAAGTCATCCCGAGAGCTTGGGCCGGTAAGTCGCACACTGACCTGGTACAAGCGGTTTTCACTTATTCGCGGGATACGGTTGCCGCGCTACGCGATGCCGGCGTGATGCCGGACATGATACAACCGGGCAACGAGATCACCAGTGGCATGTTATGGCCGGACGGGAAGCTGCCCGCCCATTGGAGTAACTTCATCGATCTGTTGAAATCGGCCATAGCCGGGATAAATGCCGGCAGCCCGGAAGCGAAGCCGCCCAGAATCATGATTCATATCGACCGCGGCGGCGACAAGGAGGCCACCAGGTTTTTCTTCGACAGGCTCATCGCGGCGCACGTGCCGTTCGATGTGATTGGCCAGTCCTACTATCCCTGGTGGCAGGGCAGCTTGGCTAACCTGCGCGA
>JBEKTJ010000073.1:0-29873 GCA_049516155.1 Bryobacteraceae bacterium | reverse complement strand
ATACCAACAGTGCGACGGCCGCCGCACAGTTTGCTTTGACCATCAATCTGGCACTGACCATCAGTGTTACCCCAAACTCCGGCAACGCTGGGCTGTCTCTCCAGGTAGCGATCACGGGGACCAACACAAACTTTGTGCAGGGAGTCACGCAAGCCAGTTTTGGGCCGGGCATCTCGGTCGGCGGCGCCGCGGCCGGCGAATTCGGCCCGGTTACGGTAACCGATGCTACCGATGCGACCGCGGAGATCGCCATCAGCGCCACGGCGGCTACCGGCTCCCAGACGGTGACCGTGACGACGGGGACGGAACAGGCCTCGCTGGTTAACGGTTTCACGATCCTGCCCGCTATTGCGTACGTCAACATAGATATGACCACCACCACCCCGATCGTCTCCGGTTTCAGCGGCTTCGACGACGAGCATACGATTACCGGCGTGGAATACTACGATCCGAAGTTCGTCAGTGCCGTGCAAGCGCTGAAGCCCGGGTGGATACGGTTTCCGGGGGGCACAGTTTCGATGGCCTTCGACTGGCAAGCCGGACACTATAACCAAACCTGGATCAACCAACTCAGCACGGAGGTCACCACGTCCACCACACAATCGCTGCAGTTGGCTCAAGAGCTTACGCAGGCCCAAGGAGGCGTTAATTTTTCAGACTATGCAACCTTCCTGCAGGCGGTCGGCGCATGGGGCGTAGTGGTCTTCGACAGTTACTCGGACACGAACCCCGATTCTGCATCAAACATGGTGGTGGCGGCACAATCGGCCGGCGTGGATATCCGGGAGTGGGAGTTGGGCAATGAAGCCTACTTTTACCCCGGCGTGTACCCGAATGCAGACGCTTACGCTTCGGCGAGTTACAGCCCGTACTATACGGGGTTGGTTTCCGCCAATCCTTCTGGGGCGATCGGAGTATTCTTTAGAGGAGCATTCAGTGGAATTGGAGGGAATTATGAGGCGTGGGACAACGCCATGGCGGCCTATTCCCCAGCATACTGGGGCGCCGTATCTCAACATTTTTATCCAAGCACGGACATCAGCCTCAGTACTCTGCTGCAGGAAGAGACATTGAATGGCTTGTTGGCGCATGGCACGACGGAATACCTGAGTTCATACCTGCTGCCGTTGATTGGCGCCAACACTCCTATATTCATCACCGAGGTTAACGAGGGACCGGGATCTACTCCGTTTGAGACATACCTTTACAACGGAATTTATCTGGCGGAGTTCATCGAGCGGATGTCAACCGTTTCTAACGTGCAAGGGGTCGGAGCAACCGCTCTGTATCTGGGAAATAACTTCGATGAAGGGCTGATCCGGGCGGTGGACGATTTCCAGACCTACTTGCTGGGCCAGATCAAGGCGAATCCCAATTACTCCACAAACACGGCTACCGATCCCAATACGCAGTTCAGCTTTTACTACTCGGCTCCCGCGCTGGCATTGGAAGTGTTGAACCTGGCGATCAATAACAGCACTAATATCTGGCCTACTACTGTCACGGGCAGCCCCACGGTTCCGATTCTCGGATATGACGGCAATCCGGTTCCCGCTCTTTTTGCGCAAGGTTATATGGGCGACAACGGAACGAACTATCTTGTGGTTACCAATAAATCCGGCGCCGCCGTTCCGTTGGGTTTGGAAGTGAATGGGAGCCTGTTGGAGACAATGGTGACGGTTTCTTACGTTTCGAATTCCGACACCGCGCAGAACACCGCCACGGACCAAACCAACGTGCAAATCGTGACCACGACCTCGCCTAACCCGATCACCATAGGCCCGTATAGCGTTACACGGATAGAATGGACGCAGCCCGCTGCCCCAATTCCTGGGCGGACCCCTCGGCATCGATTTCCGGGCAGAAGCGGTAGAATGGAGCCATGAAGCTCAGCTCGAAGGATATCCGTATTTCCATAGTTCTGGCGCTAGCCCTGGCTGCTGCGCCGGAACTCAGCGCGGACGTAACCATCCTCTATAAGTCTGAAATCAAGCCGTCCGCGCTGCTGCAGCCGATGGTGGAAAAGCTCGGGAAGACGATGCAGGCCGGCGCCTCGACATCCATCCGCATGAAAGGAAACAAGGCTTATACCACGTCGGGCAACTGGATCCAGATCTTCGATTTTGTGAAGCAGGAGGTGACGGTAATCGATCCGGTGCATAAGACGTTCGCGACGTTCCCCGTATCGCAAATCGCCGAAAAGATGGCGGGCGCCATGCCCCAGGCGACGCCCGAGCAGACGCAGGCGATCCAGCAGGCCTTGGCATCTATCAAGACTAATGTCGCCTCCAAAATGACCGGCAGAACCGCGGAGATTCAGGGCATACAGGCGGAAGAGCGCGAAATTACCGTTTCGATGGACATTCCATTGCCAACCGCGATGAGTCAAAACGGTCCCAGCTTGAGACTGGTGATGCACCTTTGGACGCCTAAGAAGGAAGAAGTCTTGCGCGTTGCCGCTATTCGCGAGCTGACCGGTTACCAGGCCTGGCAGAAATACTTCATGAATCCCACAGGCCAGGTAGAGAAGTTGCTCGGCAAAATGCCGGGCACGTCCGCGATGATCGCTCCGATGCTCGATGAGATCAACAAAAACTCGTCTGTAATTTTGCGCAGCCAGATCGAAATGTACATGCCGTTCATGGTGACACTGGCCAAGCAGATGACGGAGCAGGGCCATGCTTCGCCCGCGATTGACCCGGAGGCTCCGGTGATGGAGATGGACCAGGAGATAGCGGAACTTTCCAGCGCCGCCGTAGACGCGTCACTGTTCGAGATACCGAAAGACTATACGGCGGCTCCGGCCGACGATATGCTACGGGATCTGCTCAAGGCGCAGACCGCGGCCGCTTCAGCCGCCCCCGCGGCGGATGCTCCCAAGTAGCGTGTTTTGGCTGCTACCGCAGGGCGAGGCCTTCCTCTTCAAGGCGAAGATCCAGCCGATCCAGCAGCGAATCTATCTGTGTGAGTAACATCTCGGGCCGCGCCTCCAGCACGCCGCGTACGAGTAATGCCCACGGCTCAGGCAGATTGGTTGCAAGGCGTTTCTCGCCTGGATGTGGCTTTCTCTCGATCGCGAACCATACGTCGAAGTAACTGGCCAGCAAGGCTGTGACGCGGTGTTGAACGCTCACCGAATCGCCGCGGTTCAATGCCAATTGAATCTGCCGCCGATAGGACGACTGGTTCCGCCGCAGAATCGGCCAGTTCTTCGCATGGATGGCGCGCCTTAATCCGTCGGGATACGGAACTCGGGCACGGTCCTGTAGCCGGCGATACCAACCTCGCGGGTCGAAGAGTACTTCAGAATGCAGAATGCTGTACCAAAAGCACGTTGAATACCCAATGGCAGCCTCCTGCCGTACCAAACAGCGGTCGAGTTGATCTTCAATCCATTCGGGGCGTCGATACATGATATCGAAGTGCGCGCCGGTAGTGGGATCCCACCACTCATCTCCGGTTCCCAGAAGCGATTGTCAATTTCCGCCGATTCGCTCAAGCACGTACGGCGGAACTGCACCACGGCCGTCACTTGGGGCAGTTCGCCAAAGCGTTGGGCTAAGCGCTGAATTATCGGCCATGTGATGTTTGTCATGTTTCAAGCCGCCTCGGCACGCTGAGTGGTGCACCACGTCACTCGAACCACACGACCGCGTCCCCCCGGATGGCTAGAATACCAGGGCGTTCATTGCCATTATCCACCGCTTGCGCAAAGCGAACCGGACTCCCTTGCGCGACCACCACGGGTCGAAACCGGCCTTCGCCTTCGTTGTACAACACCAACAAGCGGCCTGCGCCCGCCTTTTCGGCGATCAGGATATCGGGACGCCCGTCTCCATTGAAGTCGGCGACATCCAGGCTGTTTACCTCGGCCAGATCCGGCACGCTCTCGATGCGATGTTCGATCCACAACTGGCGCGGATCGGCAGGCTTCTCGAAACGCGCCAAACGCGCGGGATACATCTCGCGCTGCGCGGCAAGCAGACCCAGCGGCCCATAGCTCAGCCGCAACATAGCGGATTCCGGCGTCTCATTCCACAGCTCGATGGCAAATAAGCGCCAGGGAAGCTCGAAGCTCTCCGGCGACCGGATCCAGTACATGCCCGCCAGGATGTCCGGCCGACCGTCGCCGTCGATATCCGCCATTCGCAGGCCGCCCTGATGCGAGGGCGAATAGAAGGAATAGATATCCTGGGAGGGCCAGCGCCCGGTGGGATCGGCGGGAATATCGTAGAAGCGCACCTGCCCGCGCTTGTGAATCAGCAGAACCCCGCGATGCCCCAGCAGAGTCGCGGGCAACATGTCGGGCGCGTCCACCCCCGTGTCGATGATGTGGCGCGTCCATGCCGCGCCCGCTGGCGGGGCGCGATACCAAACCAGATCGCTTTCCGGGGCGCCTTCGTTGACGACTATATCCAACTTGCCGTCGCCATCCACGTCCAGCAGGCAGCCACCTTCGGCGAACGCACGCCCGCGACCGCGGACAACCTGATAATTGCCATTCGGCAATCCCCTCCACAGAAGACGGTCGCCCCAGGTAACAAGCGTGCGCCCACTTAAGGCGTATCCTGTTACCTTTTCGTTACGCAGCTTCCATAATATGTGTGCGGAAAATTGCGGCGGCTGGGAGGACGCCGCGGCGCAGCCGAGCAGTGTGCTGGCGAAGGCGCGGAAAAGCATGCGATGCATGGTGCTATTTTAGTCTGCCATGCAGCCGCTGTTGGACCTGCTTGCCGGCCGTAGCGAGGAGCCTTCCCTGGATCGCGCGGCTTTGGCGCTCGCCCGCATCGAGTATCCCGGCCTGGACATCGAGCCGTTCATCGGCATTCTCGACTCCTACGCCGTGGAATTGTCCGAGCGTCTGGCGGGTCGTTGCCACGGGTCCGATTATGTAGAAGCGGCCAACCAGTACCTTTTCGGAGAGCTGGGTTTTACGGGCAATGCGGCGCACTACTACGACCCGCGTAACAGTTGCCTGAATGACGTGCTGATTGCGCGCACGGGTATCCCGATCACGCTGGCGGTGGTGTATCTCGAAATCGGCCGGCGGCTGGCGCAGCCCGTTTACGGCATCGGGCTGCCGGGTCATTTCCTAGTCCAATACAGGGACGCGGATTTTGCGGCGTACATCGATGTGTTCCACGGAGGCAAGCTGCTGACGACGCCCGAATGCTTCGATCTGGCGCGGCAGGCCGCGGGCGTCCCGCTGAGCGACGACCCGCGCATGCTGGCGCCCGCGAGCAAGCGCCAGATCGTAATGCGGATGCTGCACAATCTCCGCGGTGTTTATCTCCACCGGCGCGCCTACCGCAAGGCGCTGCAGACCCTGAATCTGTTGGTGGCGGCGGACCCGGAATCCGCCGAAGAGTATAAGCAGCGCGGCATGGTGCACCTGCAGATGCGAAATGCAACGGCAGCGCGCGGTGATCTCGAAGCTTATCTGCGGCTGGCGCCGGAGGCTACGGATCGCGCCGAGATCGACCAGCGCTTGCGCTCGCTGCGCAGTTACCAGGCGGGATTGAATTGATGACGTGGGGCAGGACTCCAGGCCTGCAGCCGGCGTCCACGCCGGCTGGTCCGAGCGGTGCTGGAAGGAACCCGCGCAGGCCTGGACGCCCGCCCCACAAGCGCATTACCGCTGGATGCGCGCGGACCCGCCTTTCGCAAACGCGCGTACCTGATCCAGCGTGGCCATGGTGGTATCGCCTGGAAAGGTGGTCAGTAGCGCGCCGTGCGCCCAGCCCAGCTTGATGGCTTCCTCCGGCGGCTCGCCGGTCATTAGCCCGTAGAAGAAGCCCGCCGCAAATCCGTCGCCGCCGCCGACGCGGTCGAGCACATCCAGTTCGCAGGTTGGAGAGATGTACGTCTGACCGTCGATCCAGGCCACCGCGCCCCAACTATGGTGGTTCGTCGAGTGTACTTCGCGTAACGTTGTGGCCACGATCTTGATTTGCGGATGCCGCGCGACCACGCGATCGATCATGCCGAAGAAGGCGCTGGGGTCGAGCTTCGATTTGGCGGCCACCTCCGGGCCGGGAATGCCCAGGCCCATCTGCAAATCTTCCTCGTTGCCCACCAGCACATCCACGTACTCGACGATGCGCCGGATCACCTCCACCGCGCGCGCGTGTCCGCCCGAAATATTCCACAGTTTGGCGCGGTAATTCAGATCGAACGACACTACCGCACCGGCAGCCTTGGCGGCGCGCATGCCCTCGACGATTAGTTCGGGCGTCGTCTGCGAGAGCGCCGCAAAGATGCCGCCGCTATGGAACCAGCGCACGCCCGCGCTGAAGATGGCGGTCCAATCGAAATCGCCTGGCTGCAGTTGCGCGGCCGCCTCGTTGGCGCGGTTGTAGAAGACCACCGGCGCGCGGATGCCGAAGCCCCGGTCGCTATACACCGTCGCCATGTTCGGCCCGGTGGCGCCATCGTGCTTGAAATGCTTGTAGAACGGCTTGACCCCCATGGCCCGCACGCGCTCGGCGATCAGCGCGCCGACCGGATAGTCGACCATGGCGCTGGCAATGCCGGTGGCCATTCCGAAGCAGTCCGATAGGTTCGCGGCGCAATTGAATTCGCCGCCGCTGACATGGATGCGGCACTCGGCGGCTTTGTGGAAGGGGATGATGCCCGGGTCCAGACGATGGATCAGCGCGCCCAGCGATAGTAAGTCGAGCGCTCCGGCGGGAGGAATGCGAAGACCGCTCATACGTTGTAACTGCCGGACGAGACCCGGCCGCCCCGCCCCGTCCAGTTAGTGTGAAAGAACTGGCCCCGCGGCTTATCGATTCGTTCGTAAGTGTGCGCGCCGAAGAAATCGCGCTGGGCTTGCAGCAGATTGGCGGGCAGGCGCGCGGTGCGGTATCCATCGAAGAAAGATAGCGCCGTGGAAAAGGCCGGCGTGGGAACGCCATAATCGATCGCCTGGACGATACCGCGCCGCCAGGAATCTTCGTAGCCGATCAGAGTCTGGCTAAAGAAATCGTCGAGCAACAAGTTAGTCAGTTGCGGATTCTTGTCGTAAGCTTCCTTGATCTTGCCCAGAAACCGGCTGCGGATGATACAACCACCGCGCCACATTAGGGCTATGCCGCCGAAGTTGAGGTTCCAACTTTCTTCCTTGGCCGCTTCCCGCAGCAGCATGTAGCCCTGCGCATAGGAGATCATTTTCGAGCAATAGAGCGCGCGGCGCACGTTTTCGATGAATGCCGCGCGATCCTGTGCGGGTGGGCGTTTGGGCCCGGAAAGAATGCCGGACGCCGCCACCCGTTCGTCCTTCATGGCGGATAGGCAGCGGGCGAATACGGCCTCGCCGATAAGCGTAACAGGCGTGCCCAGATCCAGGGCGCTGATGCCAGTCCACTTGCCCGTGCCCTTCTGGCCGGCGGCATCCAGAATTTTGTCAACCAGTGGCGCGCCGTCGTCGTCCTTCTTGGTGAAAATTTCGGCGGTAATCTCGATCAGGTAGCTGTCGAGTTCGCCTTTATTCCAGTCGGCGAAAATCTGGTGCAGCTCGTCCGCCGTCAGACCCAGGCCGTCTTGCAGCAACTGATACGCCTCGCAAATCAACTGCATGTCGCCGTATTCGATGCCGTTGTGCACCATCTTCACGTAGTGGCCGGCGCCGTTTTCGCCAACCCAATCGCAGCAGGGAGAGCCGTCTTCGACCTTGGCGGCGATGGCCTGGAAGATCTCCTTCACGTGCGGCCAGGCAGCCGGATTCCCGCCAGGCATGATGGACGGACCGTGGCGCGCGCCTTCCTCGCCTCCCGAAACGCCCGTGCCGACGAATAGAATGCCTTGATCGGCGAGCGCTTTGGTGCGGCGGTTGGTGTCGGGATAGTGGGAGTTGCCGCCATCGATAATAATGTCGCCCTTTTCTAGATGCGGCAGCAGGTGCGCGATCATCTGGTCGACGGTGTCGCCGGCCTTGACCATCAGCATCACGCGGCGCGGCTTTTTCAACACCTGCGCCAGTTCCTCGACCGAGTGCGTACCCACGACTTGGGTGCCGGCGGCTTCGTCCGCGATGAAATCGTCTACCTTCGAGACGGTGCGATTGAAGACGGCCACGCGGTAGCCGTGGTCGTTCATGTTGAGGACGAGGTTCTGGCCCATTACCGCCAGGCCGATGAGGCCGATGTCGCAGGATTGCATGAACGCTATTGTAACGAAGCGCCGATCTACTCGTGGTGCAGCGCTTCCATCGGATCTATGCGCGTGGCGCGCCGCGCCGGAACGTAGTTCGCCATCAGCGCCAGCGTGAGGAGCAGAACGGCGACTCCCGCCATTACCGTGGGATCCAGCGGCGCTACGCCGTACAGCAGCGCGCGCAGCGTGGATGCCAGCGCGGCGGCGCCGGCCATCCCAGCCAATAGACCGATCAGCGCGGTCTGGAGGCCGCTGCGGATTACCAGCGCCTTGAGCTGCCGCGGCGTCGATCCCAACGCCATGCGCAGCCCGAACTCGCGCGTGCGCTGCGCTACCCCGTAGGAAACCACGCCATGAATCCCGAGCGCTGCCAGTAGCATAGAAATGGTCGCGAAAACCATCAGCAGTATGGTCGAGATGCGAGGCGCGGAGCCGGCCAGCGACAGATAGTCGTCCATGCTGCGGATCTGAAACACCGGCTGTCCCGGATCGACCGACCACACGGCCTGCTTCACCGCTTTCACCACGGCTTGCGTATCCATGGTCGTGCGCACGGCCAGCGCCATGGCCCTGTCCGTCATCTGTTCAAAAGGCGCGTAAATGGTCGGTTCCGGCTGTCTCTCCAAACCATAATGATGCACCTGTCCCACCACGCCGACCACTTCCCGGAATTCACCCCACAGCTTCATGCGCCGGCCGAGAGGATTCTCGTTGGGAAAATACTGGCGTGCAAGCGCTTGGTCGATCAGGATCACTGGCGGCGCGTCGCGCACGTCGCGGTCCGACAGCAGCCGTCCCCGCAGCAGCGGAATTCCCATCGTATTCAAATACGCCGGGCTGATACGCCGGAAGTCGGCCACCAGTTCCTCGCCTGCCGGCAGCGGCCGATTCTCGATGGTGAAGTATTCCCGGTCGTTTTGCGAGCCGAGCGGAAGTACATCGGTCAGACCGGTGGACTGAAAGCCGCGTATGCGGTTCACCTTGGCGAGTAATCGCCGATAGAAATCGGCCTGTTCATGATCGCTCTTGTAGAGATTGTCGGTCGGCAGGCGCATCCGAAATGTGAGGACATGATCAGGCCGTATACCCGGATCCACGTGTTGCAGGTTCACAAAGCTCTTCATGGCGAGCCCGGCGCCGACCAACAGCATACTGGCCAGAGCCACCTCACCCGCCACTAGCAAACTCCACATCCGCGAGCGCTTGAGCGACGGGGAGGAGGCGCGGCCGCCTTCCTTCAGCGCGTCGTTCACGCCCGCGCGGGCGGCGTACAGCGCCGGAATCAGCCCGAAAACCAGAGCCGCCCCGATGGAGATCGACAGCGCGAACACCAGCGCGCGGGCATCCACCGCAATGGCGGGACGCACGATTTCTGCGCCGGCATCGGCCATCGGGAGCGTATTGGGCAGCACCGCGCTCAGCAGGTCGACGCCCCAGACGGCGACAAAGACACCCAGCGCGCCTCCGGCCAGGCTCAGCACCAGGCTTTCGCTTAGAATCTGCGAAACCAAGCGGCCGCGCGGCGCGCCCAAAGCCGCGCGAATCCCCAATTCTTTGCGCCGGCTGGTGACGCGCGCCAGCAACAGGCTGGCCACGTTCACGCACGCCAGCAGCAGCAGAAGCCCCACCGCGCCCAAGAGCAGCAGCAGTGCGGGCCGCAAGTATTCGAAGAGTGCCTGTTTCATCCCCACGACGCTCACATCCCAACCGGCCAACCGGGGGGTCTGCGCATCGATGCGGCGCGCGATGGTGCTCAACTCGGCCTGCGCCTGGGCGATCGAGACGCCCGGCTTCAAGCGGCCGATGACGCCGAAATCGTGGTCCACGCGGGACTTTCCGCGCAGTTGCGCGATGGGCCAAGGCACGTAAAGGTCGGTGGGCAGCGGATGGTAGAAATCTGGTGCGAGCACGCCGATTACGGTATACGGCTCGCTATTCATGGTGAAAGTTCTGCCGATGATGCGCGGATCCGACCCGAAGCGCCGCTTCCAATAACCGTTCGCGAGTACGGCTACCGGGTAGCGCGCTTGACCCGCCCCCTCAGCCGCTGTAAAGCCCCGTCCCAGAACAGTGCGCGCGCCGAGCAGCGACAAAAAATTCGTGGTCACGCGCAAACCGGTCACCTGCTCCGGCTCGCCTTCCCCAGTCACGGTGCCGGTGCCGACTTCGAGCAGCGCCATATCTTCGAAGGATTGAGTTTGCTCCTTCCAGTCGAGGAAATTCGGGCCTGACGGCCCTTCGCGTTTGATACCGTCTTTCAGATCGGTTTCCCAAATCATGGCCAGACGATCGGCCCCGGGATACGTCAAAGGATTCAGCACCACCGAATTGACCACGCTGAAGATTGCGGTATTCGCGCCGATGCCCAGCGCCAGGACCAGCAAGGCCACCACGGTGAAGCCGGGCATCTTGCGCAAGGTCCGCAGAGAGTAACGCAAGTCTTTCAGAAGGGCCGGCATTTGATCGTTAGGCAGCAAACGAAGGGCCGTTCGGGGAATTGGCTTGATGATTGAAATTATTGACCGGCGGGGCAACTGCGGATCGGGTGAGTGTCCGCTTGTGGGAATCACTTGCTGGTTCCGTGCACGCGGAAGGTATGATGAGAAAGCGGAAAGTACGATGAGGAAAGCGATGCAGCGAGCGACAATATCGGTTTTACTGGCGGCATTTACTTTTTCGGTGCGGTCCATGGCCGCGGATTGGCCGCGCTTCCGTGGACCCAACGGCGCCGGAGTCGCGGAAACTTCCGCGCTGCCCGACAGCATCGGGCCGGATCAGCATGTGGTGTGGAAGACGGCGCTGCCGCCCGGCCATTCTTCGCCGGTGATCAGCGGCGATCGTATTTTTCTCACAGCGTTCGAAGGAGACAAGCTCTTCACCATCGCCCTCGATCGCGGCAGCGGCAAAATTCTGTGGCGTTGCGCATCTCCGCGCCACCGGCATGAGAAACTCGACGCGCTAAACAGTCCGTCGTCGCCGAGTCCAGTGGCGGACGGCCGCAACGTCTACGTATTTTTCCCCGATTATGGGTTGCTCTCTTATACCTTCGACGGCAAGGAACGCTGGCGTACCCCCCTGGGGCCGTTCGACAATATGTATGGCATGGGTGTGTCGCCCATTCTGGCTGGCGACAAGGTGGTTTTGATCTGCGACCAGATGCATGACTCGTTCGCCGCCGCATTTTCCCAAGCCGACGGCAAGCAAGCGTGGAAGACGCCGCGGCCGGAGGCTCTCAGCGGGCATTCCACGCCGATCGTATATCGTCCGAAAGGCGAGGGTAGCGGGGACGCCGGCATTCAAATCATTGCGCCCGGCTCGTTCCGGCTGGATGCCTACGATCTCGCGTCGGGCAAAAGCGTGTGGTGGGTTAACGGCCTGGCTTCGGAGATGAAATCGGTGCCCGTGCTCGATGACAACACAATTTACATCAACGGCTACAACTCATCGTTCAACGATCCCGGCGGGCATATCGCAATTCCCCCGTTTGCGGATGCGCTCGCAAAGTACGATATCAATCATGACGGCGCATTGCAGCAGACCGAGTTGCCCGAAGGACCCATGCGGCTTTTCTTCCCGTTTGAAGACGCCAATCACGACGGAAAACTCGACGAAGCGGAATGGAAATCGTTCCAGGCGGTGATGGCGGCGGAGAACGGGTTGCTTGCGCTGCACGCCGGCGGCGTCGGCGACATGACCGCCACGGCGCTGCGCTGGAAGTATCAAAGCAAGGTGCCGCAGCTCCCCTCCACGCTGCTCTATCGCGGGATAATCTACATGATCAACGACGGCGGTATTCTCACCACGATCGATCCTGCGAACGGGCAGCCATTCAAACAAGGGCGTCTACGCGGCGCGGTGGACAAATATTACGCTTCGCCGGTGGCGGCCGACGGCAAGGTTTTCTTCGTGGGCAACTCCGGCGTGGTCACGCTCCTGAAGGCCGGTCCGGATCAGCAGATTCTGTCGGTCGGCGAACTGGACGACGAATGCTTTGCCACTCCTGCGATCGCCGATGGGCGTATCTATATACGGACGCGCGGGATGCTTTACGCTTTCGGTTTGTAACTTATTCGAGGACTGCCCGCCCTCCGGCCTACTGATTCACGCCAGACGCCAGGAATCCCCCATCCACCGCGATGCATTGGCCGGTGATGAAACTGGCCGCGTCGGAAGCCAGCAGCACGGCCGCGCCAATCAGTTCTTCCGGCTGTCCGAAGCGCGCCATCGGGGTGCGCATTTTCAACTCCCGCCCGCGCTCTGTGCCGTCGAGAAGTTGCGCGTTCAGATCGGTACGGAAGACTCCCGGCGCGATGGCGTTGACGTTGATGCCGTCACGGGCCCACTCCACCGCCAGGTTGCGGGTAAGCGCCAGCACGGCGGCCTTCGACGCGGCATAGGCCGTCACTTCCAGGAAACCCACAAAAGAAGTCAACGAGGCGATGTTAATGATTCGCCCGCAACGGTTGGCCGACAGCGGCCGGTAGAACGACTGGCACGCGCGCAACATGCCCGTGAGATTCACGTCCATGATGCGGTTCCAGTCGGCTTCGGCGACGTCCGCGGTGGGCTTTCGCTGGGTCTGGCCGGCGGCGTTCAGCAGCACATCGACGCGGCCAAAGTGCGCCAGGACCCCATCGCGAAAGCTGTCGATGGATTCGCGGGAACCGGCGTCGCAAGCGTGGCGGAGGGTCCGGCGGCCCGCGCGTTCGATCTCCAGACAGGCTGCGTCGACCAGCGTCTCGCGGCGTCCGGTGGGCACAACATCGGCGCCCGCGGCGGCCAGGCCGGTGGCAAGTTTGCGGCCGAGGCCGGAGGTTCCGCCGACCACGACGGCTACGCGGCCGGTGAGATCCATTAGGTGTTTGGTTGGCACGATTATCCTTTTATAAGTTGTTCGTTTAGTCCAGGTGCGCGGCCAGAGCACGCGCGGCCAGGTCCGCATCCTTTTCGGGCAGGCCGGCGACGCCTGCGATCCAGGCGCCTTTCGCGAAAACGAAAACCGGGGTTTCGGCGTCATGGCCGAAGTAGCCGCCAAACGAGGGGAGCAGCGTGGCGCCCGCCAGCGCTTTGTGCCAATCGAGCAGGAGGAAGGCGGCGTCCTGCGGGTTGGGCAGCCGGGCGATGAACATACTGTATGCGATTTTGCCGCGCTTGTAGTGTGCCAGCGTGCCTCCGGGCATGAAGGGCTTGCCTAGCAGGTGATCGTCGACGACCTGAGCGTCTACGCGGTTCGGCAAGGGGAGGCGTCGCGATTCATCTACGGGTGGGGCGGCGGCTGACTTAGCGGGCTCGGGTGCTGGCGGTTTGGGTTCGGGTCCGCAGGAGATCAGGAGGGCGGCGAGCAGCGGCAGGGCGGGAATGCGCATTCGACCGCAGTATAACGCGGACGGATGGACCCTGCGCATCTGCCGCCAAATCGCAGGCGCGCAAAGCCCGGGTCTGGAAACCCGCAGCGGGCGTGGACCTCCGTCCCACCGATCTGGCGCGAGATCAGGACTTGCGTTTCCTGAACAGGCGATAAATCCCGTAGGCGATGCCGGCTCCGGCGGCGGCACCGACGCCGATAACCAGCCCCGCCGTCAGCCCGGTCGCGAGGCCTTGCGCGGCGAGTTCCAAAACGCCAACTGTGGCGCCGCCGGCGCCGCCGACACTCGCTCCAACACCAGCAACCGCCACCGCAGTCGCTTTTTCCTTATCATCCTCCGTCATTTGCGGATTTCCCCCGTCTATTCATAGCGTAGCGCTTCGATGGGGTTGATGCGCGACGCCTATTCCCGCGCTACTCCGATCGAGCCGGTCGAAGCGGTCGAGCAAAGCCCGAACTACACGCCGGCCGCTCCCTTGGCAGCGAGGTGCGCCGCAAATCCGTCCAGGATGGAATCGAGACCCCATGCGAATCCGTGTTCGGCCATCTGCGGATCGTGCGGTGCTCGAGCGTCCTCGATCACCCGCGTGACCAGTGGATATTTGCCGCTGTCCCGGATGGCCCGCGTATAGACCGCCCGGCTCGCCATCCATTGCTCGCGGCTCATGCCCGAACGCCGGCTGGTCTCTTGCTCGGCAATCTCGCCGGCGGCATAGCCCCGCGCAAACGTGAAAAGAGTGGTCGAGAAGGCCAACATCTCGTCGATGTCCAGGCCGATCCCATCTACGATTTTGAGCGTGAATTCCAGCCAGCGCAGCGTGTTGGGCCCGAAAGCCGACCGGAACGCGGAAGTCGCAATCATCCAAGGATGGCGCAGGATCATAGACCGGTTGAGATATGCGATCTTCCGCAGATCGGCGCGCCAGTGTCCGGATCTGCGCGGCAGTTTTTCCTCGCCGATGACTATGTCCACCATCAGGTCGAAGAGTTCGTCTTTCTTCGCCACATAGCGGTAGAGAGACGCCGCCCCGCTGCCTAGCTCCACCGCGACCCGCCGCATCGATACTGCCTCCAGACCCTCCGCATCCGCAATCCGCATCGCCGCCCTGGCAATCTTCTCCCGGTTGTAGACCGGCTGCGGTCCTCGGGCCGCTCGCGGCGGACGGACCCATATCGGCGGCACCGCCAACGGTTTTTCCCTGCTTTCTTTGGCCATACGTTTCGAAACCTATTGCGAACAGTGTATCCAATTTGCTATCGTAAATTACTGCGAACGCTGTACTCAATAAGGAGAGGCGGAATGCATTATGACGTGGCGATTGCCGGCGCAGGCCCAGTGGGGCTGCTGTTGGCCTGTGAGTTGAAGCTGGCCGGGGTTTCGGTGCTCGTGCTGGAGAGGCTCGCCGATCCGAACCAGCCCATCAAGGCGGGCGGGATGGGTCAGCGAGGCCTTAATGTCCCTTCGGTGGAAACTTTCTATCGGCGCGGACTGCTCCCCCAGGTGCGCGCGGCGGCTCTTTGGTGGGTGGATGCTTCCAATACCGCGCCGCAGCCGGCACGGGATGCCGCATCGTCCGCGGAATCCGTATCGACCGGAAGGCGTGCCCCACCGGCTCCCAAATTCGCAGGGCACTTCGCCGGAATCACGCTGGACGGAAATCTGATCGACTACGGCGACGCGGATTTTGGCGGCCGTGGTCCGGCAGCTTCCGGAGGCGCGATCAGCATGCAGAGTCTGGAAGCGTTGCTGGCCCAACGCGCTGCCGAGTTGCAAGTTGAAATCCGTCGCGGTGTTGCACTTACGGGATTCGACACAAGTACGGATGGACTCACGGTTTACGCCAGGGATCTGGTTTTCCACGCCGGTTGGCTGGTGGGGTGCGACGGCGGCCGCAGCACCGTGCGCAAACTCGCGGGCTTTGAATTTCCGGGCACCGATCCGGAGATTACAGGTTATTCGGCCATGGTGGATATCGCCGACCCGGAAAAGCTTTCCCCCGGCTGGAACCGCACCGCGAAAGGGTTGTATGTCCATGGTCCGGTTCCCGGCCGTATTCTCATCGTGGAATTCGATGGGCCGCCCGCCGATCGCGAAGCGCCGATCACACTCGAAACCCTGCAAACCAGCTTAAGAAACGTCTCCGGAACAGATGTCACGCTGACTGGCGTGCATGTCGCGACGAGCTTTACCGACAATGCCCGTCAGGCACGCACCTACCGGCTCGGCCGTGTATTGCTCGCAGGGGACGCCGCGCATGTCCACTCCCCCTTCGGTGGCCAGGGGTTGAACCTCGGTATAGGAGATGCCATGAACCTCGGCTGGAAGCTCGCCGCAACGGTGAAAGGGTGGGCGCCGGGCGAACTCCTCGATACCTACACCGCGGAACGCCATCCCATCGGCGAGTGGGCTCTGGAGTGGACCCGTGCGCAGGTGGCTTTGATGCGCACCGAACCCCACGCCCGCGCACTAGCCGCCGTCGTGCAGGATCTGATTGGGACCGGAACCGGCGCGACATACTTCGCGAAAAAGATCTCCGGAGTCTGGCAGCGCTACGGTCCGCAAGGCGGGCATCCGCTGATCGGCCGCAGCGCACCGGACTTGGAATTGGAGGACGGCAGCAGGCTGGGCGAGTATTTGCGCCACGGACAAGCGATCCTCTTCGATCTAGCCGGTAACGTGGACATGCGGGAGTTAGCGTCACGCTGGGTTGGCCGTCTGCGGATAGTATGTGCGCGGTCGGGAGACAGGCCCGATCTGACCGGCCTCTTGGTGCGGCCGGATGGCTATGTGGCATGGGCAGCCGAAGGCGAACCCGACCTGGCGTCGGCTGGAGCGGCCTTTGCCAGATGGCTAGGAACCGCACGCAGCGCCGCGGCATGACGGGTGCGCGACATAGAAGCGGTAATTCGGCAGCGCCACCTGGGATCGCCCTCAGCTCTATCGGCGTTAATCTGCGTTCATCGGCGGCCATATCCGGTTTTGAATTTGGGCGTAAGTTAAGGCTTGGAAAAGCATATCTGCTTGAGTTCTTAGCGCCCCGCCAAATCTGTGTTGCACGCCCCAGCGTGACGGCCGCCATCCCTAGCCGTTGTACACTGCAATACAGGGAGATTTTCCAATGCGTATATTTGCCGCTGCCATGCTCGCCGCCGGTTGCGCAGCGCTGTTTGCTCAATCCCCGCCCGCACTGCCCAGGTCTTCCGGCGTGTCCCAGTGCCGTGCGCGACAAATCGCGACAAATACAAATAAGGAGTATGCTTGTCGAGAGGTCTAAGTCATAACCATGCTATTGCCGCGCTGCCTTCTCTTTGCCTGCTTGTTTCCAGGCATCTGGCTTGTTCCGCGGCCGGCCAATGGACAGACCTTCACCAACCTCTATAGCTTTGGCGGATATCAGGGCGACGCGAGACAGCCCCAGATCCCGCTCGCCATCAGCCCAGACGACGGCGTGCTTTACGGCACGACCTACTTCGGCGGAACATTATTCTATGGCGCCGTCTTCTCATTGGCCCCTCCAGCCTCCGCGGGTGGCTCCTGGACCGAAACCGTGCTCTGGAATTTTGGCGCCGCGGGTGATGGACAATATCCGATTGGCGGGGTGCTGCTTGGCCCCGGTGGAGTGATCTACGGCACTGCCGGCGGAGGCGCATACGGGCAAGGCACACTTTACGCGCTGGCTCCCCCAGCGTCTTCCGGAGGCGCGTGGACTGAAACATTGCTTTACAGCTTCACGGGAGGCCGAGACGGGGCTGGCCCGCAGGGAGCCCTCGCGATCGACAAGAAAGGGGTGCTCTTCGGCGCGACTTCGGGGGGCGGGACCGCCAACTGGGGTGCGGTCTTTAGTTTGTCTCCGCCGGTCTCCACCGGGGCCCCCTGGACTGAAGCCACACTGCATAGCTTCACGCCGGGCGACGGACTGCATCCAACGGCCGGCGTCGTAATTGGCAGTGGTGGAGTGCTCTACGGCTCAACCGTTGAAGGCGGCAGCGCCGGACTCGGCGCGGTGTTTTCCGTCACTCCCCCAGCCTCCCCGGGTGGCCCGTGGAGCGAGACCATCATCCACAGTTTCACCGGGAGCCCAGGCGATGGGGTCGATTCCTTTGCAAATGTAACCCTCGGCGGCGATGGCGTGCTCTATGGAATGACGACGGCCGGCGGTAGCGCGAGAGGGGGTACGGTGTTCTCGCTGACACCCTCTGGCTTGCAGGGAGGTGACTGGACCGAAACGATACTTTACAACTTTGGCTCGGGCAATCCGAAAAGCGAGGGATGGGAACCCAGGGGCGGCTTGGTGCTGTCCGGGGAGACCGGCGCACTTTATGGCACAACCGAATATACCGCCAGCGGCCCTAACGACAATGGTATCTTGTACGGCGTATTATTCGAGCTAACGCCGCCAGCGCCTCCGGAGAGCGCCTGGACACTTCACGTCCTACATACTTTCGCGGAGACCGATGGCGCCAACCCGTATGCGGGCTTGGTCAGGGGTGGCGGCGGGATACTCTACGGAACGACCCAGAACGGCGGCGACTGGAGCCTCGGCGCCGTCTTCTCGTTCAAGCCGTGACCGGGTAGTGTCCTAAAGTCGCGTGACGGAAATTCTGCTCTGCCGGTTCCCCTGCTATCGTGGGGACATGCCAAACGTGAAAGACCGGACTTGGAAGCGCTACGCAATATGGTTTTCCAAGCGCACGTGATTCTATCGAACCGCTGATCGATAGCGGAATCGAACGGCCGCCAGATCAGGTGATCCAACGGGCCAAAGTCGTATACGGACACACCCAAGCGATCGCATACCGGCAAATGATTGCTATGCTTTACTGGATACGGCTGGACACTTTACAAAAGCGGACGTTGAATATCTGGTTGCAGAGGCGAAGTTCATCAAGGCAGTTCCGCAGCCAGCTGAACTGCGCGGCTCAAGGTTCATGGGAATTCGCGTTTCGGATGTGTTCAGGAAATTTCAACCCCAAAAAACCGGTTAATGGTTTGGTCGTCATGGCTAGGGTCCGTTATTCCCCGCCGGGAGTTCCAAAACCCACGCCGAGTTCGGCCTTAGAGTTCTACGGTGTACGCATTCGTGGCCTAAACTATGAGGTGTTCCACGATAATCCTGATGGCACGGGAGTCAAGGGATGGCATGAGCATATTTGGTATCCGCAGTACGGAGATAAATACGTGGTCCGGGCACGTCCCACAGTGAAAGGCCGGACATTGCTGGATTTGTTCAAATGGGGGCTGAAGAAATGGAACATCGCCGTTCTCGCCGAACAGCCAAAGTTGTGGCCGGACTAGCGAGTGAACCCATCCTCGATCGGCACCTGCGCGTCTATCGCAGACTGTTGCTTGCGGAACCCGTAGATGAGCGCAGTATTGTTATCTCCTTTCCGTGGCGCCTTGCCGCAAACCATAGAATTGAAATCACCGTCACCAAAGCGGGCAGAGGCAAATACCTGCTCTCCGACGCTGCGAGAACTATAGGCGAAAGTTCAAGATGCGGGATGCTCGCTCACAGAAAATATGAGGCGCAGGCTGGCCAGCATCGCCGGCGGGGGCATTAGCATAATTGACGATCATTTAATAATGGAGGCTTCCGCCCAAGGACTTGGCGCTTCAATACAGAAATTCCTTGAGACATCAAAGATGATCGGAGATGTTTATCTCGTTCACAAGCCCCGGACGGAGCAGGAGAGCCGCATAATCTCCAAGGTTCGGCGTGCGTTAGATTCCAAGAATCTTTTCTATCGCGAAAAAGAGAAATTGCGCGGGCGGATCGAGGTTCACACTTTTGACCTGCTAGTGCCCCCGAATGGGCACCCCGGATTAGCCATAGGTATTGTGAGCGGTCAGAACACTCGCAGCCTTGCCACCGACTGGTATTTCAAATGCGACGACGTGAAGCTCACAGAGGAGAACGGCAAAATAAGGCTGGCGCTGGTTTATGACGTGGGGTGTGGATCGTGGTCGGATACCAGTAAGAGCATCCTGGCGGATAAGGCCGATGCGGTGATTCCTAGCGATTCTCTCCGGGAGTTGCCTGAACGGTTTCAGAGCCTAGTCACGAATGTTCATTAATCCTCTAGCCCACCTGGCCTGCCCTACGTGCGGTTTCGCTGCGTTGTTCCGGCGTCGTAGCATCCATTCTGGCGCATCCGCCCTTCAGGCCGCCCTTGCGGCCTATCTTCGTTAGGTATTCTCGATTTCTCGTGGAAGTCGGCGCGTCTGCCAAGGAATTCTCAGGCGACCCGTAACCCCAACAGCCGTCCCCGCAAGGTGTACACTGCAATACAAGGAGACTCCCCATGCGTATCTTCGCTGCCGCCGCGCTCGCCGCCGGTTGCCCAGCGCTGTTTGCTCAATCCCCGCCAGCACTGCCCGGCTGTGAAACCCTGCCGCAGGTTCGCCAAATACTGGAAGAAAAACTCGGCGACAAAATCGTCGGAAACATGAAAGGCGCGGACCAGATACCGCTCGAAAACCAGGTGCTGGCAAACCTGATCGCGAAGTATCCGCGCGAATTGGCGCCTCACCTCCGGTTGATCCAGGACATGCGCTGGTTGGATGCCGAGTCCTATCCCGCTTTGGTCGAACGCTACGTCAAGCAAGCCGGGCAACACCCGGAGGATCCCCTCGCCCTATATCTCGCGGCCATAGTATTGAACGGTAAAGATACGCCGCGCAGCATTCAGTTGTTGGAACAAGCCAAGTCCGAGGCTCCGCATTTCGCATGGCCCGATATGTCGCTGGCCGGCATCCACGCCGGCGGCAAACTCGCCGACAAGAAGAAGGCTGCCGCTGAGATCGCCGCGTTTTTCACCGCGTGCCCCTCGTCAACCGATTCCCACGCCCAGCGGACCTTGAATCGCATCGGCAGCACGGAACTGCAGGCGCGCGTCGCAGTCGCGTTGCGCGCGCGGCTGGCCACCGAAACCGACCCCAAGCGGCTGCAGGATTACGCGACATTGTGGGGGCTGGAATTCCGCAGCCGCCCCGTGCAGGAACACGATGCCCTGCGCAAACAGGTAGCTGCCGACCTAAAGCGTCTCGAATCGATGAACCCGAAACCCGACGCCGAGTGGCTGGTCTTCCTTGGAGACGGCTACAAGCAAAGCGGAGCTTCGGCCGAGATTGTCACGGCCATGGAAGACCGCGTCACACAGGCTTTCCCGCATTCCGAGGAAGCCTACTACATCGCCGAGGAGCGCTGGAAGAAAGCTAACAAGGAACCTGAAGATCAGAAGGATGCCGCAGCCTGGCGGAAATACGATGCCGAGCACTATGCCGTGGTCAAGAGTTGGATCGCGCAGTTCAGCGACGATCAGAGCCTGCAACGCGCCGGTTGGTTCTACACGATTTCAAACGATCCGGACATCTCCGAGAGCGACGGCCTGCGCGCCGTGGACAGCTACATCGTGGAGATCTCCGATTACGAGCCGCCCTCAGCGTGGAATTATTTCAACGCCGCCAGTTTCCTGATAGACCACAAGTGGCAGCTGGAGCGCGCCCTCGAACTGGTGCGCCAAGCCGAAAAGTGGGCGGCCGTGGACCGCCGGGTCAATAGCAACGACAACCTCACCGCCGATGACGCCAAGCAGCGCAAGGAGCAGGAAACCTATCTGGATCAATACTTAGTGGGGCTTACCCTGCGCGCTGCGAAGCTGGCCGGCAAGGCGGAGGTTGCGGAACGCCTGAAGACTTCCATTGAAGTATCGCCGCCGCATGACGTCAAAACCGTGTCCGGCTATTGGCTGAATCGCGCCCGCCTGGCTGCCGTCGAGAATCGCAAAGCCGATGCATTGGCCTACTACCAGCAGGCCCTCTTCACCCGCGAGCAGGCGCCGCAGGCGTATCATGGCCGGCTCAAAGACGACGCGTTGGACGAAGCCGGCGCCGTGTGGAAAGACAACGGCGGCACCGAAGCCGCGTGGAACGTCTGGAAGACGCCGCCCGCCGGCAAACCCCAGGAACTGGCCGAGGGCCGCTGGGAAAAGGCCACCAAGACCATGCCCGCCTTCGAACTGGCCGATCTCGCCGGCAAAACGTGGCGGGTGAAGAACCTCGAAGGGAAATCCGTATTGATCAACGTTTGGGCCACGTGGTGTGGTCCCTGCAATGCGGAACTGCCCCATCTGCAAAAGCTGTATGAGAAGGTGAAGGATCGATCCGACATCCAGATTGTGACACTCAATATCGATGAAGATCTGGGCTTGGTGGCCCCGTTCGTCAAGGAGAAGGGCTTCACCTTCCCGGTGCTGCCGGCCTACAGTTTCGTGCTGTCGTTGCTCGATTCCGTAGGCATTCCGCAGAACTGGATTCTGGATCCAAAGGGCGCGTGGCGCTTGACCCAGTTGGGCTATGACGCTTCCGATGCGCAGTGGGCCGACACCATGATCGGCAAACTGCAATCCGTGAAGGTGGAATAACGTGGCGCACGCGCTCTTGCGTGCCGCGTCCCGGCTTCTCGGGATGCCCGCTTTAATGCTGTGCGCGCAATCGCCGCCGGATTTACCCGGCTGCGAGCCGCGGCCCGAAGTCCGCCAGATCCTGGAAGCGAAGCTCTCCGAAGAGACGCTTCAGGAGATGAAGTTCGCGGATCGCGTGGTCTACCGCCGCCAGGCCCTTGAAGACCTGATCGCGCAGTACCCGCGGGAAGTCGAGCTATACCGCCGGCTGATTAAAGCCACCAAAGAGGAAGACACTGGCAACTATCCGGCGCTGGTGGATCGCTATCGCAAGCAGGCCGCACAGCATCCCGACGATCCCCTGGCGCTCTACGCTGCGGGATTGGCGCTCTCGGGCATGGACACTCCGCTGAGCATCCGGTTCCTGGAGCAGGCCCGCTCGCTGGCGCCGAATTTTGCGTGGCCGGCGCTGGAACTGGCGCATATCTATTCGCCGGGCACTAAGCGGGTGGATAAGAACAAGGCGGGCGAAGAGATTGCCGCGTTCTTTGCCGCCTGCCCGTCGTCGACAGACGCGAACGCACAGTGGCGATTGCCCCGCGCGGGCTCGAGCGAACTGCAGGCGCACGTCGCGGTGGCTGTGCGTATGCGGCTTGTCACGGAAACGGATCCGAAGCGGTTGCGGGATTATGCGACTCTGTGGGGGCTCGAATTCCGTACGCACCCGCCCCAGGACCACGACGCCCTGCGCAAGCAGGAAGCCGCCGATCTCCAGCGCCTCGAATCGCTCAATCCCCAACCCGATGCCGGATGGCTGGTCTTCTTGAAGGACGGCTACAAACAAAGCGGCGCTTCGCCCGAAACCGTCGCGGCCATGGAAGAACGCGTGATCCAGGCGTTCCCGCATTCCACCGAGGCTTACCATATCGTGAGCGCCCGCTGGGAAAAATCGCATAAAGAACCGGAAGACCCGAAGGATACGGCGGCCTGGACCAAATACAACAGCGAGTACCGGGCGGCGCTTAAAGGCTGGATTCCGCAGTTCACGGAATCGCGCGAACTGCAGCACGAGGAGTGGTTCGACGCCATCTACGACGATCCCGACGTCTCAGTGGACGAGGGCCTGCGCGCGATGGACGATTACCTCGCAGAAGCCGCTCCGTACCAGCAGCCGGCTATCGGCAATGAACGGGCGGCCGAGTTCTTGGTCGAACACAAATGGCAGCCGCAACGTGTTTTCGATTTATTGCGGGATGCGGACAAACTGAGGGACGAGTGGCACGTGCGCATGCTGGGCGACAATCTCTCGGCCGAGGCAGAGGACATATGGGCGGATAACGAAGTGATCATGCGGCAGGTAGTCGCTGGCGATCTGCTGGTCGCCGCCCGGCTTGCGGAATGGCCGCAAGCAGCCGAGCCGCTCAAGCCGTTCGTCGAGCGCGATCTCCCTGCAAAGAGTTGGGCCACCGTCCAGTGGCGGTATTGGCAGAACCGCGCCCGCCTGGCGGCGCTCGAAGGCAGCAAGGCCGATGCCTTGACCTACTACCAGAAGGCGCTCCAGGCGCGCAAGCATCCTCCGGACCCGTACCAAGGGCACGCCCACGACACCCTCATGGACGAAGCGCGCGCGCTGTGGAAGCAACTGGGCGGCACCGAAACCGCCTGGAACTTCTGGAGCACGCCACCCGCCGCCAAGGTCCAGGAGTTAACCGAGAGCGGCTGGAAGAAGCCCGCAAAGGCGATGCCCGCATTCGAGTTGGCGGATCTTTCGGGCAAGACCTGGCGCCTCAAGAATCTTGAGGGCCGCGCGGTCTTGATCAACGTCTGGGCCACTTGGTGCGGTCCTTGCAAAGCGGAATTGCCCAAACTTGAAAAGCTGTATGAAAAGGTGAAGGACCGTTCCGATCTGCAGATCCTGACCCTCACGATCGACGAGGATCTCGGCGCTGTGGCGCCTTTCATGAAGGGGAACGGCTACACCTTCCCGGTATTGCCGGCGTATAGTTTCGTCACCGGGCTGCTTGATCTGGTGGGAATACCGCAGAACTGGATACTGGATACGAAAGGCGAGTGGCTCTGGACCGGCGCGCCGAATGTGCCCGACGCCGAGTGGGAAGCTGCCATGCTGAAGCAGATCGAATCCGCCAGGTAGCACAAGGGTTTGGACAGGCCGGATGCCCGTCCTACAACAGCCCAATGGTGTTCTCCGGCGCGCGCGGCAGCAACTCCTCCAACTGCGCATACAGCGCAATCACCGGATCCGGCGCGCGCCGCAACTCCCGTATGGTGGTCTTCATTCCCGCCGTATCGGCGAACGCATGGATCAGCAGCATGTTCACCGGATAGAACCACTCCGCCGGATGCTCGCGCCGATAGCCGTTCTGCTGCAGCCAAGTGAGCATCGTGCTCAGCAGCAGGTCGCGGTCCGGACCGTCCGGCGCCACGTAGAACAGGTCGCCGTAGAAGCGGCTCTTGTTCTGGAAGTAATCGACCGGGTTGTCGTCATCCTTCCAATCGCCCAAGGCTGCCAGGTATTGACGCAACTTGGCGGCCCAATCGGCGGTGGCCTTCTGTTCGGGGGTGAAGCCGTAACCGTTCGGCGCCATTACCAGGCTGGTGGACTGCGCGGCAAGCTGCCGGCATTGCGGCGAATCGCACGGGGCGGCCGGGCGCGCTTTACCGTCCACGCTGGCCGCTTTAATATCGCCGCCGGTCACTCGCGCCGCTGCATCCGCGCACCGCGCGCCGCTGAATTGCCGTGCCGTATAGGCGCGCCAAGCCTCCAGCAACGGCTGGGCATTGACCTTCTTGCGCGCGCAGGCCGCTTGCAAATCCGCGATGGCGCCATCTGCATCCCCCAAGACGATGGCGGAAAACGAACGGTCGTCGCCCGCGAGCAGTTGCAGCCCGCCGGCGAAAGAATCCACCAGCGCCTCAAACTGCGCCGGCTTCACCGATGCCCCCGCCAGCATGTGCGCGATCGGCGCGACTTGCGCCGCGGAACTCACCTCGGCGGCGTAACGCTGCAGAAAATGGAACGGCTTCTCGTCGTCCGTCTCCTTCATATTGAAAGCCCGCGCCGCCACGTCGCCCGCCGTCGCGTAGAAGATGGAGACGTCGTAAACCAATGAGTCTTCGCAAGTCAGCCGCGGAATTTGAGGCGGCGGCATCTCGCCGAACATCTCGCGCGCCCTCTTGTAATCGATGGCCAGCATGCCGTGCACCGCTTTGCATTGCAGTGTGCAGGCGTCCAGCCCCTGCGCGTAAGCTTTGTCCAGCGGACTGACGGGCCACCCTGTCCAGTTGCGGCGGGCAAAGGGCTGCTGCGCGCTGCCCGCCAGTTGGAACGCGTCTTCCAGTACCTCGCGTTTCCAAGCCGCATCGGCCACCTTGGGCGCGTCGACGATCCGGAACAGTACATCCGCGGCGAATTCCGGCGGCAGCGCCCGCGCGCTATCAGCTAGATCGGCGAATATCGGAGGGCGCGGCGCGGTGGACCCATCCGTCATCCCGGAAGCGGCCAGCCAAACGAATGCCGTGAATGCCGTGAATGCGAGGAAGCGATGCCGGCCCATAAGCGCCAGCCTACGATTTCAAAGTCATGCTCTGCGGGTCCCACATGCAAACGCGCTGCTCGAAGTAGCTGACGTTCGATAGTAGCGCCGGACCCGCCGCGCGGAATCCGAACACCGGATCTTCCACCACCGGCTTGCGGCTGCGCACCGCCGCGATGAAGTTGCGATGATGGTCCAGGTGGTCGCTGTATCCGCGCGGCGGCTGGTACTTATCCTCAACATTGGGGCGCATACTATCGGCATTCGGCGTTTGCGGCGGATACTTCGCGTGGTATTCCTTAAGAAACTCTTCCTGCACGGCCTTCGGAAAAGTGTCGATGGTGTAGCCGGGCTCGGCATCCCGCGGCGCCTTGGAAACGCTGACGCCATTGCCGATCGTCAGGATGCCTTCCGAACCCACAAAGCGGAAGCCGGAACTTTCGCCCGCGCCGGAAACGAAATTCACGCGCAGCGCCAGGTTGAACGCGGCGCGCCGATCCGTGGCCGGGTAATCGTAGAGACCCAGAAACACATCGGGCACGTCCCGCCCGTCTTTCCAGTAGCGCAGGCCGCCGGTGGCGTACACGCGGGTGGGGCCGATGGCGCCGGTCACGAAATGCATGCCGCTGAACAGGTGTACGAAAAGGTCGCCCGCCACGCCCGTGCCGTAATCGCGATAATTGCGCCAGCGGAACAGCCGCACAGGCTCGAACGGCACCTTCGGAGCGCGCCCCAGGAAGGTATTCCAATCGATGTTCTCGGGTGTGGCGTCCGGCGGAATGGAATACTGCCAGGCGCCGATGGCGTCGTTGCGGTCCCACCACGCTTCCACCATGTTCAGCTCGCCGATCGCGCCCGCGTTCAGCAGCTCTTGCGCCTTCTTATAGACGATGGAGCTGACCCGCTGGCTGCCCACCTGCATGATGCGGCCGGTCTTCTTCTGCGTCTCCACCACATCGCGGCCGTCGCCGACCTGCTGCACCATGGGCTTCTCGCAGTAAACGTCCTTGCCTGCGTTCATGGCGTCAATGGAGATCTTGGCGTGCCAGTGGTCGGGCGTGCCGATCAGCACCGCGTCGATATCCGGCCGCGCCAGCACCTCGCGGTAATCGCGCGTGGTGAAAAGCTGCTTTCCCCAGCGCTCTTTGGCGCGCGTCAGCCGCCCGTCGTAGATGTCCGCCACCGCCACCAGTTCGACGCCCGGCACTTTTTGAGAGGACTCGGCATCGCCCGTGCCCATGCCGCCCGCGCCGATCAGCGCTACCCGGATACGGTCGTTAGCGGAGACTTTCTTCTCTTGATTCTGTTGCTCGTCTTGCGCGCTTAAAGCCGAGGCGGCCAAGCCTGCGGCTGTGGATGCTTGCAGAAAGTGACGTCTAGTTGGCATGCGTTTTTCCGCCGCAGACGGCAGCGGATTCCTCTTCCTGATCCATTGTACCCGGTACCAGGTCGAGCGCCATGCCCAGTTCCTTTAGCTTCGATTCGAGTTGCGCCTGTTCGTCTGCGGACGCTCCGGAAAGCTCGGGCACCAGCGTCTTGGCGCGCGTATACATGGCTTCGGCCTGGGATCGAAAGACGGAGTGTTTGGTCGCCGCCACGCTTGCCAGGGCCAGGGCCCGCTCCAGATCCGCATTCAGAATGCGCACCAAGTCGCGGTCCGTGCGGGCGCGCAACTCCGCGAGTTTGGGGAAGTGCACCAGAGTGCCCATGGCGATATTGATTAGACGCGCGAGGCGGGGAAAATGTTGTAAGGCGCGGGTATTTTTCGATCCACTCCAATATGCCCAAAGGCCATCCCAGGCCATATTAAGACGAGTGCCCCTTGCCCACCCTCGCCGGCGCTTACGGGATCAGCACATGGTAGTACACGGTAGGATTACCCCGTGCATTTGTACGCAATACGGAGCATACGCTGTGCGGATCGGAGTCGAACCGTATAATGCTGCCCTCGCATCGCCAGATCGGCATTTCCCCGCCGGAGGGTCGTGCTCGCCTCGCGCTTACGCCAACTACCTGCTCGTCCTATTCCAACAATATCGTCAGCCAATCCGCTTCCTGTATGCGCGTGTCAAGCTCCCGATACTCCCTCGCAAGATCGTCGGCCTTTCGCTGGATCGCCGCAACGCTCACCGTACTGATGAACTTCACCTCGGAGCGTGTGGTGCGGCCCTGCGCCGTTGAGGCGGCGTTAGCCAATTCCCGGTATACGTTGTATCGTATTTTCAAAACGTCCCGTACTGCCAGCGAGTCCGCAAGGGTTCCGGGTCCGAAACTGGACACGGCGTTGGTCCGGTTGATGCGCTGAATCAGCAAAGTCAATTCTCGCGCCGATTTCTCAAACTCGGATTGCAGTTCCGCCGGATCCTCCTCCGGTGCGTCGCCTTCCTGAATGCGCGCGTTCTTGACCAGCCGCTGTTTCAATTGCTCCAGACGCCTCTGGAGATCGGAACGTAGGGCCAATGCCTCTGCAATTTTCATTCAAGCGTTTCCCGGCCTACACCCACTCCAACGCGCCCTTTTTATAGGCCCAGATGTAGCCCACCACCAGGATCAAAAGGAATACCACCACCTCGGCCACGCCGAACCATCCCAGCGTCTTATATCTGACGGCCCAGGGGAACAGGAATATGGTTTCCACATCGAAGATCACGAACAGGATGGCGATGATGTAGAAGCGCACCGTGTAGCGCCCGCGCGAATCCGAGGCGGCCTTGATCCCGCATTCATAGGCTTCCAGCTTCGTGGTGAACGGAGAGGATGGCCGGATCAGCTTGGCGGCGATGATCGTCACCACCGGAAACGCGATGGCGATCGCCAGGAAGATGAAGATCGGTATGTAACCGCTCGGCATGGCCATAAATATATCATGATTAAAGCCATGCCCCACGACCCACGTAGCGCATATACGGAGCGATTGGAGGCCCGCCGCCGCGCCGTCGCGCAACACGATCAGCGGCATCGCACCATCGGCAACCTGCGCTTGTTGGTCTTTGCCGGCGCGGGCGTGCTGGCATGGCTGATCTGGGGTCGAGGGCTGATCGGCGCGATCTGGCTGGCACTGCCCGCGGCGGTGTTCATGGGCCTGATCGTCGCGCACGAGCGCGTGCTGCGTGCACGCCGTGCCGCCCTGCGGGCCGTAACCCATTACGAAAGAGCGTTGGCGCGGATCGACGGGCAGTGGGCAGGGCACGGTGAAACGGGCGAGCGGTTCCTGGACGGGGCGCACCCCTACGCGGCGGATCTGGACCTGTTCGGGCCGGCGTCGCTGTTCGAGTTGCTGTCCACGGCGCGTACCCGCATGGGCGAAGAAACCCTGGCGCAATGGCTGCTCAAACCCGCCCCGCCGGCCGCGTTGCATGCCCGGCACGAAGCCGTAGCCGAGTTGCAGCCCATGCTGGATCTGCGGGAAGACTTGTCTTCCCTGGGCGAGGATGTGCGGACAGGCGTGCATCCGGCGGAACTGGCAGCCTGGGGCCAAGCGCCCCGTGAGGTGCTGCTCGAATCGCGCCGCGCCCGCGCGATTGGTTTCGCCATCCCCTGCCTGGTGGCAGTCTCTGCCGTGCTCTGGGCCGTACAGGGTTGGCGCGATCCGTTCTTTGCCATGCTCGCCCTGGTGGCGATCTTCATCGCGCGCTATCGCCGGGTGGTCGCGCGCGTGGTGGATGCGGTGGAGCAACCGGCGCACGATCTGGCGTTGCTGGCCAAAGCGCTCGCGCGGCTGGAGCGGGAACGCTTCACCTCGGCGCGGTTGGCGGAACTGCGCGCCGCGCTGGATGTCGCCGGCCAGCCGCCCTCGGCGCGGATCGCGAAACTAAACCGGCTCATCGAAATGCTGGATTCGCGCGACAACCCGTTCATGAAAGTGGTAGGGCCGCTGATGCTGTGGACCGAGCAACTGGCCTTCGCCATCGAAGCCTGGCGGCAGGTATCGGGGCCCGCGCTCCGGCGCTGGCTAGCTGCGGTCGGCGAGATCGAAGCGCTATGCTGTTTGGCGGCCTATGCGTTCGAGCATCCGGCGGACGTGTTCCCCGAGTTAGAATCGGACGCCGCCTGCTTCGATGGCGAGGAGATGGCTCATCCGCTGCTCGGGCAGGCGCGCGTGGTGCGCAACAGCGTGCGGCTGGGCGGCGATTTGCGCGTCATGATTGTCAGCGGATCCAACATGTCCGGCAAGAGTACGCTGCTGCGTACCGTGGGGATCAACGCGGTGCTGGCCCAGGCCGGAGCCCCCGTGTGCGCGCGCCGGCTGCGGCTCTCGCCGCTGGCGCTGGGCGCGTCCATCCGCACCATGGACTCGCTGCAGGATGGTACTTCGCGCTTCTATGCCGAAATCACCCGCCTGCATCAGATCATGGAACTGACCGCCGGTCCGCTGCCGGTGCTGTTCCTGTTGGATG
>JBEKTJ010000072.1:0-29996 GCA_049516155.1 Bryobacteraceae bacterium | reverse complement strand
GCTATTCCATCGCGCAAACCATCCACCTGCTGTCGGACCAGGCGCTCAAAGTTGAGGAAGGCTCGCTCTACCCCGCCCTTTATCGGCTCGAGCTCGACGGCGCCATCGCCGCCAACTGGGGAGTCTCCGAGAACAACCGAAAAGCCAAATATTACGAAATCACCAAACGCGGCCGGAAATTATTAGCCGTCGAGCAGGAAACCTGGAGCCGCCTGTCGCTGGGCGTCCAGCGGGTGCTCACGCGCCAGCCGTAACCCTAGCAAGGAGAACCCATGCGCCGTCTCTTTCTGAAACTCTTCCGCCGCCGCTCCATGGAGCGCGACGTCGCAGCCGAACTGGCCTTCCATCGCGACATGGCCGCTGCGCAAGGCAACCCCATCCCGATGGGCAATGCCACCATCGTGCAGGAGCAGGCCCGCGATCTGTGGCGCTTCGCCTGGATCGAAAACCTGTGGCGCGATGTCGTCTACGGCGTACGCAGCCTGCGCCGCAGCCCCGCCCTGGTCATCACCGCGCTGCTCTCGCTGGGCCTGGGTATCGGCATCAATACCGGCATCTTCTCCATGGCCGTGGAGTTTTTGCTTAGCGAGCCTTCCATCGCCGACGCCCGCTCCGTGGTGTCCGTGCGTATGGGCGGCAGCAGCCATTCCAAGAAGGAAGTCGTCGAGTTCGTGCGCTCTAGCGGCCTGTTTCAGGACGTGGTGGGAGAGAACGAAGAAGCTGACATCAACTGGAACGATGGCGCCGAAACTCGCCAAATTTCCGCCGTGCTGCTCACCAAGAATTACTTCACCGCGCTCGGCGTGCCCGTCGCCATGGGACGCGGCATCCTGCCCCAAGACCCCAACGAGGTGGCGGTACTGGGCGACCACTTTTGGCGCACCCGCCTGCGCGGCGATCCCGCGGTGGTTGGCCGCGCAATCCGTCTGGACGGCCGGCCCTACACCGTGGTCGGAATTCTACCGCGTAACTTTCGTTCCCTCATCGGCTTCGGCTATGCGCCGGACGTCTTTGTTCCAAGCTATCTGGACGACACCATTCTGGCGCTGTATGCACGCCTGAAACCCGGCATGACGATCGGCCAGGCGCGTGCCGGCCTCGTCGCCGTGGCGCAGCGCCTCGATAAGCGGATTCCCCGCGACTCGCCCGACGCGTCGCGTTACGAGGATGGCATCCAGGTGTCGGCCGCCGGCGGCTTTGACCGAATCAAGAGCGAGTCCGAGATGCAGACCGTGGGCCTGTTTTTCGCGATGCTGCTGATAGTGGTCGGGCTGGTGCTGATGATTGCCTGCGTGAATGTCGCCAGCCTGCTGCTGGCGCGCGGTTCGGCCCGGCGGCAGGAGCTGGCCATTAGGCTTTCGCTGGGCGCCAGTCGCGGCCGCCTGGTCCAGCAACTGCTGGTCGAAACCGCATTGCTTTCGCTCGCGGGCGTTGCCTTCGGACTCGTGCTGCGCGCGGCGATGGCCTCGGCCGTCGAACAACTCCAATTGCCCGTGCCGATTCCCATTCGCCTGCACCTGACGCTCGATTGGCGCGTCACGCTCTACGCGGTTCTGCTCGCCAGTTTCGCCACCGTGGCTTGCGGCCTGCTGCCCGCCTGGCGATCCGTGCGGCACTCCATCGCGCCGAGCTTGCACCGCGAGGGCCGTATGCGGCTGCAACGCGGGCTGGTAGTGGCGCAGTTGGCGCTTTCGATGATTGTACTGACGGCGGGCTTCCTGTTCCTGCGGAACCTATTGCGATCTAACGCCATCAGTCCTGGTTTCGATATCCGGCATACGATTTACGCCGATGTGAACCTGCCGCCACAGGAATACAAGGACCTCGCGCGCAAAAGGCTCTACGTCGCGCAGGCGCTGCGCGAGTTGACGGCGTTGCCCGGCATTGCAGCGGTGGCCGGTGCGCGCGTTATTCCATTCAACGCAGCCACGCGTTTTATGACCGGACTCAAGCTGCAGGACACCGGCAAGACCGTGCGTGCGTTCTTCTATTGGAACGCCGTCACTCCCGAATATTTCCGCGTCATGGGCATCCCCATCGAGCGCGGACAAACGTTCCAAACCCCCGGCGACACCGCCACGCTTCCCGTGATCGTCAACCGGGCATTCGCACAGCACTACCTGGCGGATCGCGATCCCTTGGGCCGCATGTTTCGTTTCGGAGAAGGCAAAACGCCTTATGTGGTCGCAGGGATCGTCGACGGCACCAAGAACATCTCGATTGGCGAAGAAGATCAGCCGCAACTTTACGAAGACTTCGCGCGCATAGATAACGACCGCACGCGTATCGAGTTCGTCGTCAGCAGTGTCCCGCCGCCGGGAACGCAGTTGCAGGCCGTGCGCGCGGCGTTGCGGCGGGTCGAGCCGAATGCCGGCCTGGAGGTGGCCACGCTTTATTCCAGCATTGGGCTGGCATTTCTTCCCAGCCAGGCGGGCGCCGCGTTGCTGGGAGGCATCGGCGTGCTGGGCTTGATGCTCGCCACCATAGGATTGTACGGCGTGATGGTTTATTCCGTCAGCCGCCGCACGCGCGAGATTGGCGTGCGCCTGGCGCTCGGCGCGGACCGCGGCGACATCGCCCGCATGGTTCTGGCCAGCGCCGCGAAGCTGAGCCTGATCGGCTCGGCCGCCGGCCTGCTCTGCGCCTTCTTCCTGGTGAAGCCGTTGGCGATGTTCCTGGTCCCCGGGCTACGCCCGGACGATCCGGTAACCTTCGTAGCGGTAGCCGCGCTACTGGCCCTCACCGGCTTAGCCGCCGCATGGGGTCCCGCCCGCCGCGCCGCCGCCGTCGATCCGATGACATCTCTCAGGTACGAGTAACTCCTGTCTCCTGACTCCTGTCTCCCGACTCCTGTCTCCTCTTAGAAAAGTATCTTCAATGCCAACTGCGTGTTGCGCGGCGCCCCCGGCCCGATGCCCGGCGCTCCAAACGCTACATCGTATGTCGAGCCGACTTGTCCTAAATTACTGCCTTGAAGGTTGTTGGCCGGCTCGGAATAGTTCACAAAATTGAAAATGTTGAAGATTTCCACCCGAAGCTGCGCTTTGATGTGCTCGGTGATCCCGAAGTTCTTGAACACCGAGAAATCGATCTGGTGCGTGGGAGGGCCGTAAAATTCGTTACGCCCCTCATTGGAATACGTGCCTTGAGTGGGCGCCGCGAACGCTGCGGGATTGAACCAGTAATAGGTGCTGGTGGTCCGATCGGAAGCAGGCACGTTCGCGAACGGATTGCCCACCACCTCCGCCCGGTCGGCGAATTCGAGCGTGCCGCTGGAATCGTATCCGGACAAAACGGTAAATGGCGTTCCAGTGAAGAAAGAGAATAAGGTATTCAACTGCCACCCCCCCAAAAGAGCCCGGTGGCGAGACGGCTCAGGGAGCGTATAAGCCAGGAACATGGAGAACGAATTGCGAATGTCGAAATCCGAATTGCCATAATCGCACTTCAGACAATAGCTGTCCTGGGGAATGATGTGGCGGGCGTAGGACAAATCATCCATCGAGTGTCCCAACGTATAGGCAAGCTTGGTGGTGAAGCCGTGGAAATCGTTGGTCTTAACGGAAGCCAGGAGGCCGTTATAGTGGGCATTGGCAACGGACGACACCTCATTGATCGCGGCCAGTTCCGGAAACTCGCCGGAGTATGGCCGCGAACTGTTCACCTCCGGGGCGCCCTGCGGAATCTGATTGATGTCCAACATGTCCGGCAAGTGGTGGCTCAAGCTGCCCGCATAGCCCACCTCAACCACCGCATCCCTGGCAACTTGATACTGAACGTTGAGATTCGTGTTCATGCTATAGCCGGTGACGAATTGCTGGCTCACGGAGAAGCCGCCGTATGGGCCGGTCGATGAACTCCCCGCAAAGATAGGAACGCCCGATGCAAGCATGATCGGCGATGGATTCGAGATCGTTTCAACCGGCGCCGGTCCGCCGATGTTCCCGTTGATTCCGGTCCCGGCGCTATTGGACGCGCCGCTGTCGCCGAAGTAGGCGACGTTGGGGACCTGATAGAACATACCCCAGCCGCCCCGGATTACCAGCCTGCCGCCGACCTTCGGTTGGTAAGCGAATCCGAAGCGGGGCGCAAAATCGTGCAGATCGCGGGGCCACAGGGTGCTTAGGCCGTGTGTGCCGACGTAGGTGATGCCGCCATCGGCGGGGATGAACGTCGAAATCAGGTCCTTCGGATTCATGATCGGGCTCTGATACACCCAGTTCAGGCCATAGTTAAGCGTCAGATTCGGAGTTATTTTCCAACTGTCCTCGCCAAAAACGGAGAATCCGTCGAGGTTGTAAATGCGCTGCTGGCTGCCGTACGCGATTCTGGCGTTGCCCGCTGCGATCCGGCCGGAAAGGAAATCCGCCAGTGCGTCGAGCGACCCGGCTATGGGAGAGTTGCCTACGCCCCAGGTGTCGGTCGGATTCGAAGCCGCAAGCGGCCCCTGCGTCCCATCGAACGTGAACGTACCGGGCGCATCCGAATCGTAAAATACATCCAGGCGCGAATAGCGGTAATCGCCGCCAAAACGGAACTGGTGGGAACCCACCGTGTAAGTGAAGGTCTGATCGATGTGGCCGGTGGTGTCGATACGTCCCAGCGGCGGCGTCAAGCCGGTTGAATCGAACCCTGAAATGTTGATATTCGGGGAGCCAAAATCGGTCGGATCCGTTACGCCGTCGTTAAATCCGATCGAGGCCATATTAAAGCCGTGGTTGGCGTCGTCAAACACCTGTTTGAAATAGTTCACACCGACCAGCGTTTGCGCAACCAAACGGGGCGAAATTACCGTGTTGTACACCAGCGAGAAGTTATGCATGCGGCTGGGACAGATCTGGAAGTAGTCGGGCAGCGCGGAGCCGACGTATTCCGTCTGATTTCCCGTGCCCCCGAAGTAGCGGATCGCGATGTTGTTCCTCGAATTAAAGTAGTGATCCAGCTTGATCACGCCGTTGTAACTGTTGGAAAGGTTGATGCCGGCGCCGGCATAGTTGTACTCGGTAGCGGGCCCGGTCAGGCTGTTGGCCGGCCAGAGGTAGTTGATCACGTTCGTCATGAGCGGGTTCACCCCTACGCCATCCTTGGCCATCACCGCTTCGGCAGCCGAAACCCATGCGGCTGAAGGAGTGGTTCCCGGCGCAGTCAAAGCCTGCTTGTAATTCTGCTGCTCATAGTTCATGAAGAAGAAGGTGTTGTTCTTCACGATGGGGCCGCCGAGTGAAAAACCTTCCTGGTTGTTTCGAAGCTCCGATGTGGGCGAACCAGGCGGCGTGAACCAGTCGCTCGAAGCCAGCGCCTCGTTCCGGTTGAAGTAGTATACAGAGCCATGAAAGCTGTTGGTTCCGGACTTGACCACCACGTTCAGCACGCCCCCCGAGTTGCGGTTCTCTTCGGCGCTGCTGCTGCTCTGCAGCGAAAATTCAGCGATCGCGTCGAGCGGAAGCAAGGTGCCGGCGATGCCCGACACGCCGCTTTGATTGACGGCGTTTATGTTGTGCCAAAGATCGTTGTTGTCGGCTCCGTCGATCTTCCAATCGATCCCGTTGAACCGGGACCCGTCCATGGATCCGTTCGCGTTCGCGCCAGGGTTGAACTTCAGCAACTGCGAGAAATCCCGGCCGTTCAAGGGAATGTCCAGTATCTCCTTTGTATCGATTTCGCTGGTTTCCGACGACGAGGCAGTCTCAATCGCAACGGTAGAGGCAGCCACCTCGACCACAGTCGCTTGTTTTGCCACTTCCAGCTTCAATGCGACGGTGGCAATCCTGCCGGCATCAACCACCACGCCGGAGACATGCACGGTGTCAAAGCCCGGCACCGTGACGGTAATGTCGTACCTGCCGAGCGGGAGATCCTGAAAAACAAACTCGCCTGTAGAGGAAGCGGGGCTTTCCCGCGTCAGGCCCGTATCCGGACTCAACAGCTTGACGGGCGCGCTGGCCACCGGTGCGCCGGTGCTGTCGGTTACGGTACCCGTAATGCCGCCGCGGAAGGTCTGCGCGAAGAGCGGGGCCGCAGTGGGAAATGCAATCAGAAACAAAACAGCGATAATTCGTTGAATCATGAGCGACTCCTTGTAAACCAGTTGAATGCGATTGCAGTTGGTGGGGCAGGCGGTTGCGCCTGCCTTGCTCGCAAACGTTGCGGCACAGATTTAGTGTCGGAGCGGTCGTGGCTCAAATGCATCCGGAGGGCAGGGCTGAGATCTTTGCGGCAGCCTCCGGCTTTCACCTGTTATATATATACAGCGGATTATACAGCGAACCTCGTGGTCCATCCCATAATTAAGAGTTTTTAATTATGCAATCAATCCCTTGACACTCCTCCCCGAGCCAGATACCCTTAATCCCGATCGGAGGACAAACACGATGACTCGCTTGATCGCGCTGCTCATTCTCGCGGCCTGTTTCACCGCTCCAGCGGCGATTCTAACCACGCTCCACAGCTTCGCCGGCGCGCCGGCCGACGGCGCTGGCCCGTACGCCGGCCTCACCATCAGCCCCGGCGGCGTGCTCTATGGAACCACAACCTCCGGGGGAAGCGGCGCCTGCACGAGTGGTTGCGGCACAGTCTTTTCGTTGACGCCCCCTGCGGTTTCCGGCGGCCCTTGGACAGAATCCTTCTATTCCTTCCCGTTCCCGAAGGCCGGCAATGACCTGGAGGCAGGCGTGACGGTCGGTGGCGACGGAGTGGTTTACGGCACCACATTCTATGGCGGGGACTGCGGTGCGAGCGGGGGATCCCTGCGGGCACCGTGTTCGGATTGAAGCCGCCCCCCTCTCCTGGAGCCGATTGGGCCCAGAAATTGGTTTTTACGTTCTGCAGCGAAGTGCTGTTGGTTGGCCAGAGCGCCCCGGTGATTGGCAACGGCGGCGCGCTCTACGGCACGACGCAGGGATATGAACAAGACTACGGTACGGTCTACGCGTTGGCCCCGCCGCCGGCGGGATCCTCCGGGCCCGGCGATTGGATCCAGACCGTACTTTACAGCTTCGCAAATGGCAACGACGGCGCCTACCCGACTACGGGTCTTGCGATTGGCGGCAACGGCGTGCTGTATGGCACGACCCCGGATGGTGGAGGCGGCGATGGCGGTACGGTTTTCTCGGTGAATCCACCGGAATCGCCGGGCGGATCCTGGACCGAGGCAGTAGTCCACTCGTTCGCCGGCTCTCCCGACGGCGTCGAGCCGGGGCCGGTTACTATCGGCAGCGATGGCGTGCTGTACGGCATCACCGGCTTCGGCGGAACGGGCCGCTGCTCCTCGTACAACGAATTGGGCTGCGGCATTATATTCTCGCTGGCGCCCCCCGCGACCGCAGGCGGAACCTGGACAGAGACTATACTCCATGACTTTAACGGCGTAAGCGATCGATATTGGAATGGAGTGACGATCGGCCGCCATGGCGTGCTATACGGAACCACGAACGATGGCGGAGCTAACGGTGCCGGCAGTATCGTATCGCTGACCCCACCCGCGTCTCCGGGGGGCGCCTGGACCGAAAGGCTCCTGTACAGCTTCTCCTGCGGCGACGACGGCTGCAATCCGGCTGGAATTCTTGCCGCTGGCGCAGACGGCATACTCTACGGCGCCACGGTTGGAGGCGGTGCGTCAAGATCCGGCACGGTATTCTCCTTCGCGCCGTAAAGCTGTAACCGTATTCGGACAATCTTGATGTAAAATAGCGGGAACGATGCCCAGTCGCCGCGAAATGCTCAAATGGACCGCCGGCGCGAATGCGCTAGCGCTGCTGGCCGATACCGCGCGGACGCTGCCGAATGCGGTCGTCGACCCGCGGAGCGCGACGCTGACTCACGAAACATTCGGAGACCAGCGGATCTATTTCGACGGCCCCACCGGGCAGCTAAAATCGATGACCGCCGGTAGCCTGTGCTTGAAGCCGGGAATGTCGCCGCATCCCCCGCACCAGCACCCTGAAGAAGAGTTCATGGTAGTGACCGAGGGCGCCGGCGAGATATCGGTTGAAGGTAAAGTCACTAAAGTCGCGCCGGGCAGCATGATGTATTGCGCGGGCGGCAAGCTGCACGGTATCGTCAACACGGGCCAGAGGCCCCTACTGTTCTATTTCTATAAGTGGAAGGCGTGAACGCGCCAACGGGGTGCGGAGATGAGCGATCGACAGCCGGAAAAGGACTTGGGCATGCAACGTCCCATCGCCCGCCGGGATTTCCTCAATGGCGCCGCAATGGCAGCCGGTGCGGCCGCCTGGCTGCTCGGGATGGAGCAGGCCGGCAAGGCGGCGCAACAAGATGCGCCCGGCTACTATCCACCGGCACTCACTGGCATGCGCGGCAGTCCGGACGGATCGTTTGAAGCGGCCCACGCCCTGCGTGACGGTACCTTCTGGAAAACGGCGGGGCAGCCCATCGATACGCGCGAGACATACGATCTGATCGTGGTCGGCGGTGGAATCAGCGGCCTGGCTGCGGCGTATTTTTTCCGCGCACGCACTGGGCGGTCGGCGCGCATCCTCATCCTGGACAATCACGACGATTTTGGTGGGCACGCCAAGAGAAACGAGTTGAGCGCGGGCGGGCGCATGCTGCTGGCTAACGGTGGCACCTGGGCGATCGAATCGCCGTATCCCTACAGCCCGCAGGCGCACGGCTTGATGACGGATCTGGGCATCGACCCCGCCGCGCTTGAAGCCAAGTGCGTCGATCAAAATGTTTATCGCGGATTAGGGCAAGCTACCTTCTTCGACAAGGAGACGTTCGGTGTGGATCGGTTGGCTACCGGGTCGGGCAGTGGCGCCAAGCTGGCCGAATTCCTTGCACAGACGCCGCTTTCGGCCGCTGCGCAGAGCGACATGACCCGCCTGCAAAATGCCAGCGTCGATTACATGCCGGGTCTCTCGCAGTCGGACAAGAAGGCCAGGCTCTCGCGGATGAGTTACAAAGACTTTCTGTTGAACCTGGTCAAGGTGGATGCGCAGGTTGTCCGGTTCTATCAAACACGTCCGCACGATCTCTTTGGCGTGGGCATTGATGCGGTCTCGGCGCTGGACTGCTGGGCCATGCACTATCCCGGGTTCCAGGGAATGGCTCTCGATCGTGTGCCCACACAGCGCGTCGATTTCACCCCTGGCGGCGACCTTGTGGAGGAAGCCGAGCCTTACTACTTCCATTTTCCCGACGGCAACGCCTCGATTGCGCGCCTGTTGGTGCGCGCGCTGATTCCGGGCGTGGCGCCGGGAAACACGGCGGAGGATGTGGTCACTGCCAAGTTCGATTACACCCGCCTGGACCAAAAGGACTTGCCGGTTCGCATTCGCCTGAACAGTACGGCGGTCCGCGCACGTAACCTCGGCGATCCCGCTTCCGCGAAGGAAGTGGAAGTCGCTTATGTGCGCGACAAGCAGGTTTATACTGTGCGCGGGAAGGCCGCCATCATGGCCTGTTGGAATATGGTCGTCCCGTATGTGTGTCCCGAGTTGCCCGAACCGCAGAAACAGGCGCTGCAATATGGCGCCAAAGTGCCGCTAGTCTACACCGTGGTGGCTGCGCGAAACTGGACGGCGTTCCGGAAGTTGGGCGTGCGCGGCGTGTCTTCACCCGGCATGTACCATCTGGGAGTCCATCTGGATCAGCCGGTGAGCGTGGGCGGCTACCGGTGTCCGCAATCGCCGGAGGAGCCTATGCTGCTGCGCATGACCCGCACGCCTTGCAAGCCCGGCTTGCCGGAGCGGGAGCAGCACCGATTCGGCCGGGTGGAATTGTTGACTACGCCATTCGCCACGTTTGAATTGAAAATCCGCGATCAACTGGCGCGCATTCTGGGACCGGGCGGATTCGATCCCGCGCGCGACATCACGGCCATCACGGTCAACCGTTGGCCGCACGGCTACGCCTATGAATACAACGCTCTGTGGGATCCGGATTGGCCCGCGGGCCAGCGGCCTTGCGAGATCGGAAGAAAGCGTTTCGGCCGTATCGCGATTGCAAATTCGGACGCCGCTGCTGCCGCTTACACCGACCAAGCCATCGATCAGGGTTATCGGGCCGTGCAGGAGTTGCTTGCATGAAACTAGCCGGCGAAATATGACATAGGATGTCACGAATCGGCAGTTACATTAGCGAGTATGAAATTGGATTATGGCGCTGAGGTAGTAGCGATTCTGGCATTGGATGGCGATGGCGAACGGCTGATGCCGCTGGCCATGGAGCGGTGTTCGTCGCCCGCGGCTCTCGAACTGCTGCGGGCAACTTCCGCGGATCTCTTGTTCCCAGGAGCGCGGGCGCCGGAAGCCGCATTGAGCGGGCTGTATGTATATTTTTCTTGTTTCGATGAAGCCCACGCCATCGCCCAGGACATCGCGACGGCGGAGGGCAGTTACTGGCACGCCATCGTGCATCGTCAGGAACCCGATGCCGGCAATGCGGCGTATTGGTTCCGGCAGGTGGGCGCGCACCTGATCTTTCCCGCGCTGGCGCGCGCGGCCGGCCAGGAAGCGCCTTGGGATCCATTTGCATTTATCGATCTCTGCGAGCAGGCGCGGCGCCAGCCGGGATCGGAGTTGGAGGCCCGCGCGCGGAACATCCAGCGCATCGAATGGCAGCTTCTTTTCGACTATTGCGCGCATCCGTGACCGTTTTCCGAACTAACGCGCGTCCGGCGGTAGCATATAGGCATGCGATGGCTTGGGTTCCTGCTGGCTGCGCTGCCGCTCGTGGCCGGGGCCGAAGACGCCCGGCTGACCGAACTGCGGGAAAGGCTTGTTCCGTTGCGGAAAACGCCTGCGGCGCACCTTCAAGTGCGTGGCGCTACGCCGGAACTCGCGGTGGTCAACCACCAGCTTAAGGTCTGGGTCGAATCGCGGCTATAGTCTCTCGCGCGGGATGGGGATCTGGCGGCGCTGGCCCGGCAACTTAACGACGAACTGACGCAAGCAGGTCTTCTCTGCGCCTTTAGCAACGCTCCGCAACGCGGTGCGTGTCCCGATTGGTCGCTGCTCGGCTTCCTTAACGAAATCAAGCTATACAGATCTTCGCGCGGGGAATTTCCGGTATTGCAGACTGGCGTGGGGATCGAATGCGGCTTCGACGAATCGGCTTACGCATATGAATGGAGCGGCGATCGGTGGCGGCGGTTCTGGCGGAGCGAGCAAGACGATTATACGGAGAAGAGGTACTTTCCGCAAAGGCTTCAGGACGTTCAGATTTCAGCAACGGACTACCGGCCCGATGGGATAAGAGCACGCACTTGGTGCTTACTCTGGGCGTTGAACCCTGGTGCGAGTCAAATTGGCACGACGTTTATATTCGGGTTTGGCGCACCAAGACCGGCCTTGTAGAACCTATGCTCCTACTCAACGAAAGCGAGTGGCGTTCGTGGCGGCGCCGATCCTAGGGACCGTTAGCCCCAACGACGTACTCGTAGAATACGACGTCGCCATCAGCGGCGTTGGGCCTGGCCGCCGGCAGGTCCGGCATTACGTTATGGATCGAGAGAAAGTCGAACGCATAGATCCGATCGCTCGCGGTCCGCGCGACTTCGTTGATGAATGGCTTACCCGTCCATGGGAGCAGAGCGCTCGCTGGACGGAACCCTACAAGAGAGCCGCGCTGGCCCGCTGGCACCGGATGGACAATTCCATCGATTTCAGCAATACGGCGATGCACTGTCGACAGTCACCCGACCTCTGGCAAATCATGAGCGGTTACGATGTCGTCCCTTTTGACACGCCACTCAGATACTTCCTGGTTCGTTGGCAGCCTCCCTACCGCTTCACACTTGTGGACATCAATGATCGTCCATGGGCGGGCTGCACGGAGAGAGATCCTAAGGCGGACGAGTACCGAACGTTATTTGCCGGCCAGGATTGGCGCTAGAATCGTCCCTATGCCTCGACGCCTCGCCCCGATTCTCCCATTTGCCTGCGCCTGCCTGCTTCAGGGCGCGGAGCCGACCCTGCCCGTCCCGGCCAACCTGACGGCGGAACAGATCCCCGCCATTCCCGCGAGCCTGATGGAAGACCTTGCGCCATACACCGAATACCGCACCGCCTCGCTGATCGACTGGCATCCCACGCGGCGCGAAATGCTCATTTCGACGCGCTTCGGGCAGTCGCCCCAGATCCATCGCGTCACGCAACCTGGCGGCGCGCGCACGCAGCTCACCTTTTATGCCGACCGGGTGCAAGGCCTGCGCTACCGGCCCGATGGCGGTTCGTTCTTGTTCTCGAAAGACATCGGCGGCGGCGAGTGGTTTCAGATCTACGATTACGACACGCGCACTGGGCACGCAGCTTTGCTGACCGACGGCAAGTCGCGCAACCTGGGCGCGCTGTGGTCGCGGGATGGCGCGCATTTCGCCTTCGCCTCCACGCGTCGCAACGGCCGCGATATGGACATCTATATCGGCGTACCGGAGCATCCCGAAGAGGCGCGCCGCGTAGTGGAGGCCGATAGCGGCGGCTGGGAGGCGGAAGACTTCTCGCCGGACGCCAAATCGCTGGTTGTAGTGCGTGCGGTTTCGGCGTACGAGGCGGCCCTGTTGCTGGTCGATACCACGTCGGATCGACAGACGACCCTGACCTCGAGGCAGCCGGGAGTTTCCTATCGCCACGCGCGATTTTCGCCGGACGGCCAGACACTTTACGTGATCACGAACCAGGATTCCGACTTTGAACAGCTTGCCGCGCTCGATATGGCCACACACCGCGTCACGATCCTGCGGCCCGGACTCAAGTGGGACGTGACTTCATTCGACCTCACGCGCGACGGCCGGCGCATGGCCTATATAGTCAACGAGAACGGGTCGGACAAGTTGCACGTAATGGAGACCGGGACGCGCCAGGAAGTGGCCTTGCCGACGCTTCCATACGGCAGTATCGGCGATGTGCGTTGGCATGCGAACGGGCATGATCTCGGTTTCACCATCGCGTCGGCGCGCACGCCTTCGGACGTGTACTCGATCGATGTCGCAACCGGCAAGCTGGAACGTTGGACTTATAGCGAAACCGGGGGCCTCGACGCCTCGCAATTCTCCGAGCCGGAGCTGATCCAGTGGAAGTCCTTCGACGGGTTGACGATCTCGGGATTTCTGTATCGCCCGCCCAATCGGTTTGCGGGGCCGCGGCCGGTGATCGTGAACATACACGGCGGGCCCGAGGGGCAGTTTCAGCCTGGCTATCTGGGGTCGCTCAACTACTTGCTGAACGAGCTCGGAACGGTTATGGTTTTCCCGAACGTGCGCGGGTCCACCGGCTACGGAAAAGCGTTTCTGAATCTGGACAACGGGCGCAAGCGCGAGGATTCGGTGAAGGATATCGGCGCGCTGTTGGACTGGATTCAGACGCGGCCCGATCTGGATGCCAAGCGCGTGATGGTGACCGGCGGCAGTTACGGCGGGTACATGACGCTGGCCAGCATGACGCACTTCAACGATCGCTTCCGATGCGCCGTGGACGTGGTGGGGATCTCGAACTGGATCACATTTCTGGAGCATACCGAAGCCTACCGGCGCGATTTGCGTCGCGTGGAATATGGCGATGAGCGGGATCCCGAGATGCGCAAATTCCTGGAATCGATTTCTCCGATGGCGCACGTGGGCAATATCACCAAGCCGATGTTCATCGTGGCGGGGCGCAACGATCCGCGCGTGCCGTATACGGAAGGGCAGCAGATGACGGCGGCAATGCGCGCCCATGATGTGCCCGTGTGGTATCTGCTGGCGGCCGATGAAGGGCACGGGTTTGCGAAGAAGGGCAATCGGGATTATCAGTTTGCGGCGACGGTGATGTTCATCAAGAAGTACCTGTTGGAGTAGCGCTGCGGCGGCCTCCGGGCCACGTCAGGCCCGCGGCCTTTCGCGCGGCTGCGCCTGGATCTGCACAAGATCCGGACTTGCGGCCGCCGCGGGCGGACGCAACAGCTTCGCCGGCAGCTTCGAGAAGTAGATCAGACGCTCGATCGCCGGCAGCATCCTGCGCACCGTCTTGCCATGGAATAGCAGGCTGCCCGCCACCAGCGCGGGATGCGGAATCGTGGTGCAGCAGCGCGCGCAAACGTCGATCTCGCCCGCCCGCCCGGCGATGTGCGCGCGGCGCATGCGCTGCATTTCCGCCCCATTCCAGATGCTCTCCAGCGCCTCTTCCGCGATGTTGCCCAGCGACACGCCATCCAGCATGTAGCTTTGGCAGCACGGGTAAATGTCGCCGTTCTGCTTCACGTACATCGGTCCGCGCCACAGGTAATGGCAGGGATGCTTCCAGTCTTCGGCGGCGTGCCCCGCGTCCGGGCGCATCATATTGGTCTCGTCTTCCTTCACGCGCACTTGATCCACGCCCGGCAGGCCGCGCCAAAATCGCACGAACTCCTCCACCTCGCCCGCGTTGCGCTCCATGCGCACCATCTGCACCACAACCTGCAGCTTCGACCCGCGCGCGGCCTTCATCCTTGCGAAGCGCACAAAGTTGTCGCGCACTTTCTCGAACTTCGCGCCCTTGCGATAAAACTCGAAACTCTCTTTGCTGGCCCCGTCGAAGCTCAGAGTAATCTGTTCCAGGGGTGACGCCAGCACGCGCTCCGACACGCGCTCGTCCAGAAACGTCCCATTCGTCGAAAGCAGCGTCGAGATGCTATGCCGGTGGCAGAACTCGATCCGCTCGAATATCGCCGGGTCCATGAACGGCTCGCCCAGCCCGATCAGCATCATGTGCTCGGCGGTGTTTCCGGACTCCCGCACCACGCGCTCGAACACGTCGCCGGACATGTCCTGCTTGGGCTGCTTGTGCGTTTCGCGCGGACACATGGGGCAATACAGATTGCACTTCGCCGTGGTCTCCACAATGTACTCCACAGGCAGCCCGGCCAGCTTCGCACGCCGCGACAGATAGCCCCACAAGAGTTTGGCCCGGTTCCACGCCCGCATCGGTCCTTTCATTGTAACCGGCGCTATCGCCTGCCATTGGGATCGTGACGGGTATAGACGCCACCTCCGGGAAATCAATGCAGCCGCGCCCGCAGCTCGTTCTTCCTCACCTTCCCCGTTACCGTCCGCGGCAACACGCCAAACTCCACTTGTTTGGGACACTTGAAGTGCGCCAGACGGGCCCGGCAGAACTCGATCAGTTCATCGGCCGTCGCGGTTTGCCCCGGCTTCAGTCCGATATACGCCTTTGGCACCTCGCCCCATTTCTCGTCGGGCGCTGCCACTACTGCCGCTTCCAGCACCGCCGGATGCTCGGCCAATATCTTCTCCACTTCAATCGACGAAATGTTCTCGCCGCCCGAAATCACGATGTCCTTCCGGCGGTCGCGTACCTCGATATATCCGTTCGGATGCATTACCGCCAGGTCTCCCGAGTGGAACCATCCGCCGCGCACCGCTTCTTCGGTGGCTTGCTGGTTCTTGTAATACCCCAGCATCACATTGTTGCCCCGCATCAGCACTTCGCCCATACTCACGCCGTCCGCCGGAACATCGCGCATCTCCCCGTCCACTACGCGCAGGTCTGTTCCCACGACCGTATACGGCACACCCTGCCGCGCACGGAGCAGCGCGCGTTCCGCCGCAGGCTGCGCATCCCACTCCGGCCGCCACGCGCAAATCGTATGCGGCCCGTACGTCTCGGTCAGGCCGTAAGCGTGTGCCAGACTGGCGCCTATCTCCTCGGCCGCCCGTATGACTGCGGGCGTGGGCGGCGCGCCCGCCGTCACGATCTTCAGGCCGCCCTCGAACCGGATGCCATGTGCCGCGCAGTATTGTGTCAGCGTGCTCACTACCACCGGAGCGCCGCACATGTGTGTCACTCCCTCCTGCCGGATCAACTCGACCATCCTGCGCGCATCCACCTGCCGCAGGCACACATGCCTCGCGCCGGCAGCCGTCACCGCCCAGGGAAAGCACCAGCCGTTGCAATGGAACATCGGCAGCGTCCACAGGTACACTGAACTGCTGCTCAGCCCGTGTTCGATCACCTCGCCCAACGCGTTCAGATATGCACCGCGATTTGTGTACATCACACCCTTTGGAAACCCCGTGGTCCCACTCGTGTAGTTGATGGCTATCAAGCCGTCCTCCTCAGTCGCCGGCGCGCCCGCCGCGGGAAACTCGCCTTGCGCCAGCCATCTTTCGTAATCGGCTATAGCGAGCACATTCGGCGGCAGCCCAGCGGGTAGCTCCGGATCGGCAATCGCGACGCTTGCCTCACAGTGGTTCAGTATCCACGCTAACTCTGCCGTCTGTAGCCGGGTATTCAGCATCACCAGCACTGCGCCCGCCAACAACACGCCGAAGTGCGCCTCGAGCGCGGCAATCGAATTGGCCGCCAGCACAGCCACGCGATCGCCAGGCTGAACGCCCAGAGCCCGCAGAGCGCTGGCCTGCCGGTGTACCCGCTCGTTCAACTCCCCGTAGGTGAATCGCCGGTCGCCATCGACCACAGCGATGCGATCCCGATACACCCAAGCGCTACGCGCCAGAAAATCCAAGGGTGTCAAAACCGATTTCATATGGACTGAATTGTACAGCATCTTAGGCCGTTACTGTTTATTCGCGGGCTTAAGGGATGACCACAGCGACCGCCGCGCGGATGCTCTGCTAGGATAAGGTTGAATGGTCCGGTTCTGGGTTCTGGGATTGCTTGTATGTACGTCCATGATGGCGGGTATGGCGGCGGATGCCGGCGGCGCTTGTGGCGCCGACTCCCCGGAGCTGACGGAGGCCTTCGATCATCTCTACAATTTCAATTTCCCGGCGGCCCACGCCGATATCAACCGGTATATCGCTGCGCACCCGAAGGAACCGTTGGGATACGCGATTCGTGCCGCCGCGTACCTCTTCTATGAGCTCGACCGCCTGGGCATCCTGGAGTCCGAGTTTCTGACCAGCGACAAGCACATCGCGGAAAAGAAGGGTTTACGGCCGGATCCGGACGTGCGCGCGAAGTTTCTGAAAGCGCTGGAAGATGCGCAGTCCCGTGCGGACATAGCTCTGGCGGCCAACGCGAACGACCGCCAGGCGCTCTTTGCCATGTCCATCGTGGAGGGCGTCACCACCGACTACATGGCGTTCGTGGAGAAACATCAGATTGCCAGCCTGTCGCCCGCCAAGCGGTCCAATAATTATGCCCAGCAGCTCTTGAAGCTGAATCCTCCTTGCGTGGACGCGTACATCACCGCGGGAATCTCGGAATACATGGTAGGCAGCTTGCCGTTCTTCATTCGCTGGTTCGTCCGATTCGACAATGTGCAGGGCAGCAAGGAGCAGGGCGTTAAGAACCTGGAACTGGTTGTGCGTGACGGACACTACTTCAAACCGTTCGCCAAGATCCTGTTAGGTATCATCGATCTGCGCGAGAAGCACCCCCGTGAAACCGGAAAGCTGCTGGAGAGCCTGGCGCACGACTATCCTGCCAATCCCCTATTCCGAAGAGAGTTGGCCCGCATGACGAACGAGCGGGGCGGCGGTCCGAACTAAGCTTCCCGGCGGTACTAGCGATCCCCTGCAAACTCTCGCCTGTACTTGAGTTACTGCTTTACTCCAGCCGTTGTGAAACACTGGAAGAGGCTTCCATGGATCGCATTGGAACAAACGACATCTTCGCAGCGGCATTCGAGAATCTGCGGACGGGCGTATTGCTGCTGGAAAAGTCGTCGGGCCGCGTGACGGAAGCGAATCGCGCTTTCTTGCGGATGTGTGCGCGCTCGCGCGCTGCCGTAGTGGGGCGCAATTTCTGGGCCCCGCCGTTGATTGACGATGCCGAGGCGGGCGCCGAAATCTGCGCGCATCTGCGCACCGGCGGACGGGTCGAGGGCGTCGAGCTACCTCTACAGACGGGCGATGGGAACTGTCTGTCGTTGGAAATAAGCGGCGCGGAGTTGGCCGGCGGTATGATCCAGTTGGAAGTGCACGATGCTACGGCGCGCGCCGGCGCACGCGTGGCCGAGCGCATGGACGCGCAACGATCACTGGCCGCGCGCGTGGCCGCCGAGTTTAGCGAAATGGACCGCGCATTGCATGCCGCCGGCGAAAAACTGGCAAACTGCGCCCGCCGCTCCCAATCCACATTTCTGGAGGCGGACGAGGCCCGCCAAGCAGCCGATCGCGCTGGCGCGCTGGCTCGCGAGTTGTTAGCCTACAGCGGACAATTGGTTCTGGAAACGCGAAGCGTGCGGCTCAACGAGCTGATTGAAGATATGCGGCCGTCACTCCATCGCCTGCTCGGGCGGGACATCCAGTTCGTCCCCGACCTGGCCCCGGATGTGGCGCCAGTGTTGGCGGATCCCGCGCAGGTTCGCCAGATCGTTCTGAAGCTGGCGGCCAATTCGCGCGAGGCGATGGAGCACGGCGGGAAGTTCCGCATCGCTACACGCAACGCGCCAGCGGACGATCCAACGTTGGAGCGCAACGGTGAGGCCGGCCCTTACGCGGTGTTGGAAGTCGGCGACCAGGGTCCTGGGCTGGACGACCAGAGTTGGGAACATCTTTACGAGCCGTTCTTTACCACCAAGACGCCGAAGGGGCTCGGCTTGGGTCTGGCCGCGGTGCATGGAATCGTGCGCCAGATGCGCGGCCGCTTGTGGGCGCAAAGCGATCCTGGGGAGGGGGCCTCATTCCATATCTATCTACCCCTGGCCCAGGTGGAACCGGTTGCACGGCAGGCCGCGCCTACCAACGGCCACGGCGCGGCAACGATCCTGCTGATCGAGCGGAACGAAGGCTTGCGGACGGTCGTGACGAATATCCTGAGGAAGCGCGGCTATCGCGTGCTGGCGGCATGCGCCGTAGCGGACGCGGCGGTGATGGCCAAAACCGGCGCGCCGCCGGATTTGATTATCGGTGAACCTGATTTGGACGTGCGGGATTTGGCCTTGAATGGCCATTCCGATCGCGTCCGAGCGGCTGCGTTAAGTAAGCCATTCGAACTGCACACGTTGCTAGGGACAGTGCGCGAGTTACTCGGGTAGCGCATTGGAATTAGCGAAGCGCTCACTTCCTGGCGGCGCGCGCACGAGAGCGCTACACAAAGTGATACGTGGGAGGAGTTGCGCAGGAACGTCACTGAGGCGACGGTCGCGCCTCAAGCCACGGCGGCGCCGTCGGCGGGAATCATCTGGCGCAGCTCCAAGCGCATCGACTCCATAGCGCTCACTAGGCCGCGAATATCGACGGTTCCCAAACCGCATGTGTGCAGAACCAAGCGCCATTGTACGGCCAGCATCCCAAAAGCAAACAGAGCCTGCTGCTTGTAAAGAATGCCCGCAAGATCCGGGCGGTCCTGGGTGGAATACATCATCATCAGGCGCAACGCGGCTCCAACCAGACTGAAATCGCGGCTTAAACAAGCCAAGTACCCGCGGAACACCCTCCGGCGCTCGGAACGGATGCGCCGCAGCCTCTTCTTATCGAAGCCGGGCTGGCTCGCCAGAAAACTGTAATCCTCTTCGCTCAGCAATCTCTCCATCGGGCGATATCGCGCGATAGAAAGATCGTTTATCCAATCCACGGATACCGGGAGCGATTTGGGCCCCGCGATCAGCCTCCGAAATAGAAATGCCAAAGCCGCTCCGACTACCAAGCAGACAAAAGCGGCTAAGCCAAGGATTAGGTCCATGCGCTCTTTTTCACTCTCAAGTGAGAATACCCCGTCCAGCGCAGAAAAGCAATAGTTACTTTGGCCTATTTCCCGTTGCACGGAGGAGCGCGGCGTTCAGGTGGTTCAATTGGCTGACGAGTTCCTCTTCCCGGCCGGGCATCCACTGGGGCCGCAGGCTTACCTTGCGCAGTTCTCCGGCCCGGTTCATCAGCACCAGCCAAGCGCCCACTGCCGCCAAAGTGGTAGCAGAGCCGGCATACGCGACTACATCCAGGGACCCCTTTCCGCGCACGCTGAGCAACAGGTAGAGAACCGTATTGCCAAGAAAATAAACGGAAAACACCATACTGTGGACGATGACGTTGCGGCTCAGCGTGATCGGGTACTGCATGAGGAAACCGATGATCGAAAGCAGGAAGACCACTAAACTAAAGTAAACCGCCCGCTCGGCCACATAGTAGTAGCGCATCAATGGGCCCTGCGTGGTCAATTGGGACGGCACCGCCAGACTGATACCGGAAGCGATCAGGGCCGCTAATACCGCCGTGATCAGAGCCCAGCGGCCCACCGTCGACAAACCCCGGTATTCCTCTAAGACTAAAGCATATATCTCAAGTACTACCAGGACAAAGAAGAGCCATTCTATGGGCTCGGTTAGCACCCACACCTTCTCGTACGCACCCGATTTCAGCCCAAGAAGGTCCAGAGCGCCAAGGTGCAACGTGGCGAAGACGAGGTAAAAAAAGAAAACCCGGTATCGCCGATGGAGACCGGTAGCCAACAGGCGAGCGCTCAATATCGCGGTGCCCGCCACGATAAGCAAATCAAGTGCGCGCGCCATTAGGACTCCGGAGCGATGCTTCGAATCCCGATTCTATCAAGACGCCGGACGAAATAGTGCCAGCCTCTAAATTGGCGCACGGCGCTCAGCGACACATCACGCAAGCAATGCGGCCCTAGTTAACCCAAGGGCACGGATCGCACTGCGGCGGCGGTGCGCTGCCTTCCAGGCCGATGGCCGAGAAGAACGAAAGCGCCAGAATGACCGTCAACAAAACTTTCTTCAACATAAGGTTTTTTCTCCTTGCTAACTAAAGTGACTATGCCTAAAGTTATACGGTGGGCCTTAGCTGCGGTGGCACAATTTGAAAGTTTTCCGAATCCGGAACAGTCGTTAACCATAGATAACCAAAAAGATCCATGATGTATAATCGTTCCAGGACTCCTAGTCCTACGGATTGCTGCTGCGGCGGCGCGTGAAGCTTTATGAGTACCTTGAATTTCGGCCCCGAACGGCGGCCGGGCCAGGAGCCGGGGGGGGACCTTTGGCGCCACACCCTGGCGCGCATCCCCACTCTATTCGGCCGCGTGCTATTTCTGTCCTCGTTGTGTAACAAGACCGGCGAATACGAACATCCGGGCTTGGCGCAAATGATCGGCGCCGAGGAAGCTGCCGAGATTCTGCGCCGGAGCCACGCACGGGCATTCCAGGACTGGCTGTGCCTGAACCTCGAGCAGCAGAAGGCCGACCTGCAGGAGTATCTTGCGGAAATACCGAATCCGGCCGCTATGTTGGCCGATTGGACGGCCCCTGGCGCCTGCCGAAACTGGGCGCCCTCCAACGCGCAGGACGTTGAGCGGCGGCTATTTGCAGCGGATCTGGAAATACTGCTCGCCGTGCTCAAACGCGAGTACGGCGGCGTTTCTCCTGATCCAGCATCATAGCCACTCCCGACACTTGCCCGATCACGTCGATTTCAGTGGGATACGCGTAGACCACCGGGAAACACTGCGAGGCCGGATGCGGCTGCAACACCAACTGGCTGCCGTTTAACGTGCACCAGCCGATGACGCACCCGCCGCGATGCTCCAGAAAGTAGATGGGTCGCTCGAACTCGCTGTTCCAACCGGTGTTGACGATTTTGCGGCGGCTTTCATCGATCAGCACCAGGGCGCCCGGTTGCAGCAGCGGGTACATGGACCAATCCTCCGAGCCGATAAACGCGTAGCGATGTTGCTTGAGATCCACCGCATTCAATAAGGAGAGCGGGAGCTTGCCCCAGCGGCGGATGGCGCGGCTCAAATAAGTGGTTTTGCTTAGATCCACACCGGGGTCGATTGCCAGAGGCACCTGAACCTGGCCGTGTATGCCTGGCCCAAAACCGAGTAGGTGCGTAGACTCCAGGGGGAGCGCCGCCGCGTCTGCCGGCAGCACCGCCAGGTCGACTCCATACCATTCTAGAACCTCCGCGATATCCAGCCTGTAGATGGCGCACAGCGAGTACAAGCGGTAGATCGTGGGGACGGTCCCTTTGTTCTCGATATCGGAGAGCCGGCTGAGCGCGATGGCAAAGTCGTCGTTCTGGCGCAGTTCGGCGATCCGGATGCTAGCCTGTTCCACGTCGCGATAGCGCAGGTTTAGCCGCTCGCGCGCGCGTTTCAGCTTCTGGCCGGCGTCATTCATCTGCTGAACCCGGCTATAATATTCGCTCTGAGCATAGCCCCGGCATACCGCTTTCGATTATATCCGGGAGCAGGGTTCTACACAAGGCAAATGTGGTCGATTTTGTTCTGAATTCAGAACACGTACCGGGACGAGAGGCCAATCTTGAAAATTGTAGTGGGAATCGCGGGCGCCAGCGGCGCTATCTATGGCGTGCGGTTGCTGGAGCGCCTCCACCGCAATCCCGCCGTGGAGATACACTTGGTGCTTACCCGCGCTGGCGAAAAAACCCTATTCCTGGAAACCGGGAGCCGCGCCGCAGACCTTAAGAAGCTGGCGCAACATTCTTATTCCCTGGAGGATATCTCTTGCCGCCTCGCCAGCGGATCGTTTCCGGTGGACGCCATGGTGGTGGCGCCTTGCTCCATCCAGACCATGTCCGCCATCGCCGCCGGCATCACTTCCAATGTGCTTCTGCGCGCCGCCGACGTGGCCCTCAAGGAACGCCGCAGACTGGTGCTGATGGTACGCGAAACGCCCTTCCACTTGGGCCACCTGCGCACCATGGTCGCGCTCACCGAGATGGGGGCCATTATTGCGCCGCCCATTCCGGGATTTTACAATCGTCCGCAGACCGTTCTCGATCTGGTGGACCACACTGTGGACCGCGTGCTGGACTTAATCGGTGCTTCCGATGCGCAGGTGCGCCGGTGGGACGGGCCCGCGTAATGACCCGCCGGGCTCCTAATCCGCTCATAGCTTTCCAGGGCGAACGCGGCGCTTTCAGCGAGGAGGCCGCACGCAAATTGGTGGGCGCCGCCATCGACGTGCTCCCCTGCCCGCGCTTCGAAGATGTTTTCCGTAGCCTACAGGTGGGCGCCGCCACGGGCGCGGTGATTCCTATTGAAAATACCCTGGCCGGCTCGGTACACGAGAACTACGATCATTTGCAGCGCTACGAGTTTGCCATCGTTGCGGAAACCAGCGTGCGCATCGTCCATAACCTGATGGCGCCCCCTGGCGTGCCCTTTTCGCGGCTCCGGCGCGTGTATTCACACCCGGTCGCTCTGAACCAGTGCCTGGATTTCTTCGCACGCCACCCGCGCATCGAACGGGTGACCCATTACGACACGGCCGGCAGCGCCAAAATGATTATGGAAGAAGGACTTAGCGATGCCGGCGCCATCGCCTCCGCGGTAGCCGCCGAGATCTACGGCGCGCGCATTCTGCGGCGTTCTATTGAAGACGACCGCCGGAACTTTACCCGCTTCTTCCTCCTCCGAACGCCGGACTATACCCGCAAATATACCCCGGAGATACCCCCAAATGCGCAGTGGAAAACCTCAATTGTGTTCTCCACACGCAACATCCCCGGCGCTTTGTTCCGTTGCCTCAGTGCTTTCGCACTCCGGGATCTGAATCTTACCAAGATCGAATCGCGGCCCCTGCGCGGCAAACCCTGGGAATATCTCTTTTATCTGGATTTCCTTGGCCGGGTGGATGCGCCCGCCGCCCAGAACGCTCTCGGCCATCTGCGCGAACTCACCGACATCCTGAAGGTTCTAGGCTGCTATCCGCGAGGTTGAAGGTGCGACACGGCCCGATGGTTGCGGCCTGAGGATCGCTTCAGCTACTTCTTAGTCTGCCAAAGACTTCCGCGTACGCGAGCCATGCGGACGGCGCACCAGGAACCGAGTACTGCACCATCCCCCCGCCAGTTCCTTTCCCGACTTTGATCATCGTGTAGGCGCCGGCCGGCCCCATGGGGACGTCCTCCAGCGTCTATTCGACACGAATGCGTCATTATGACGAATGGGCGTCGCCGGAATCGACACGGCGAGGCCCCTCGGCCTACTGAATCGTACTGGCGCCCTGCACGCCCAAATCCGTCGCCAGAACGTTCTTATTGATGTGGTTGTCGAGGTTGATGGTGTAGGTCTCCGGCGCTTCGATCAGCACCGGCGAGTGCGTGGCGCAAATCACGCGGAATTTCTTTTGGTCCACCAGCTCGAGCAGCATCTTCAAAATGCGCCGCTGATTCGAAACCGAGAGCGCCATCTCCGGCTCGTCCAGCAACAACACGGTGCCGTCCGGCAAACCGGGAAAGTTCTCGCGGAACATGCTCAGCATCACCTGCCCGTGGCTGGCCATGCTCAGAAACTCCTGCATCCGCGGATCGTCTTTGAAAAATTCCGGATTCGTGCGCGGATTGTGCGCCTCGGCGTCGAACAGATAGATCTCGCCAACCTTCACCTGGCCAGTGTCCAAGCGGTAGATGTAGCCATCCACCTGCTGGCCGCGCAACGCGTAGTAAATCGAATGCAGCAGCGTGGATTTTCCCGAACCGTTCTCGCCTTGCAGCATGACCAGCGGATGCGAAAGATCCACGATCATCGGCATATGGAAGTTCAGGTTGACGAAAACCGGGTGCGCCAGGATTTTCAGGTACATGAGACTTCAGGATAACAGGTTGTAGTAAAATAGCCGCTAAAGCGAGGTGCCATCCATGAAGTTGCCGAGATTCCCAATCTGCCTGGCGGCGGCCGGCCTGCTGACGGCGGTTTGTTTATCGGCGGCGGACGATGGCGGCTGGATCGCCATGTTCGACGGCAAGACGCTGGACGGCTGGAAAGCGGGCGACAATCCCGAGAGCTGGTCCGCGAAGGACGGCAAGATCGTAGGCGATGGCGAGCGCAGCCACCTGTTCTACATGCTGCACGACTGCGAAAACTGCGAGTTCAAGGCCGAGGTTAAGATCAATCACGGCGGCAACTCCGGCATGTATTTCCGCGCGGCGTTTGGGCCCGAGTGGCCGGCCGGCTATGAAGCTCAGGTCAACAATACGCATTCCGACTGGCGCCGCACCGGCAGCCTGTACCGCTTCGCGGACATCAAGGAGCAGCTAATTCCGGACGATACCTGGTGGACGCAGGACGTCATCGCCAACGGCAATCACATCATTATCAAAGTCAACGACAAAGTGGTCGTGGATTACGTGGACCAGAAGAATACTTATCGGAAGGGTCTTCTGGCGCTGCAGCAACACAACAAAGGCAGTGTGGTGGAGTTCCGGAATCTGATGATGCGACCGCTGCCGGCGAATTAAGATTTAATACCGAAATCATGGATCTGGCGAACTACTTCCAAATGCTCGCCCGCTATAACCGCATCGCGAACGAGCGGCTCTTTGCAACCTGCGCCACGTTGGACGAAACAGAGTACCGAAAGCCGCGGAAAGGCTCGTTCGGAAGTATCCACGGCCTTTTGAACCACATCCTGTTGGGCGATCGGATATGGCTGGCGCGGTTCCAGGGGTGCGGACACGAGACACCGCCGCTCGATACGATTCAGGCGGACGGCTTTTCCGAGTTCAGGAGCGAACGGCAGGCGCTGGATGCGCGGATCGAAGGTTTTTTCGGAAACCTGCGCGAAGACTTCTGTTCCGGAACATTCTCCTACCGGAATAATCGCGGGCTGGATTACGTTGAGCAAGCGGTGGTCGCGGTCGGCCATTTTTTCAATCACCAGACTCACCATCGCGGCCAGGTCCATGTGATGTTGAGTCAAACCCCAATACCGCCGCCGTCGCTCGATTTGCACCGCATCGTCAACCCATAAACTCGGGACAGGAGCCTGGCAGTATACTGGTTCAGTCCCAGGAGGACGCCGCATGCGCAGGATTGCCGCAATCGCTCTATTCGCCGTGGCCTTGGCCCACCGCCTTCCCGCTCAAAACCCCGAAATCGCCCAAAAGCTGACCGGCTTCGACGCCTACATGGAGAAGACGCTGAAGGATTGGAACGCGCCCGGCATCGGCGTGGGCATCGTGGCCAACGACCAGCTTGTCTTCGCCAAAGGCTACGGCTACCGGGATTATGAGAAGAAGCTGCCCTTCACGCCCACCACCCTCTGCCCCATCGCCTCCAATACGAAGCTCTTCACCGCCGTTTCCGCCGGCATGCTGGTCGAGGAAGGCAAGCTCACTTGGGATAAGCCGATCCGCCAGTTAGTTCCCTCCATTCAGTTCTATAACGACGAACTGAACAACACCGTCACGCTGCACGACATGCTTTCCCACCGTACCGGCATCACCCGGCACGACACCATCTGGTATAAGTCCGAATTCACCCGCAAGGAATTGTTCGACCGCCTCAAGTACCTGGAACCGCAGCAGCCCATCCGGCAGATGTTCCTCTACAACAATATGATGTACATGGCCGCCGGATATGTCATCGAGCTGCAGTCCGGCAAGCCGTGGGAACAGTTCGTGCGCGAACGCATCTTGACGCCCCTGGATATGAATTCCACGGTGTACTCCATCCCGGACATGGTTAAGGGTCCCGACCATGGCGTACCCTTCACCGAGAAGCGCGACTCATTCGAGATCTACCGCATTCCTTATTATGAAGAGCAACAGGGAATCGGTCCGGCCGGCGCCATTATTTCGAATATCGAAGAGATGTCGCACTGGCTGACCGCCTTAATGAACGACGGGAAGTATAAGGGCCGCCAAGTGCTGCCGGCGGCCGTTCTCAAGGCTACTTTGGAGCCGTCCATCTCCCTGCCCAACACGCTGGGCGAATCGAAGGGTTATTGGGAAATTCTGAACGCCGCCTATGGCATGGCGCGCGAAACCGCCGCTTATCGCGGGCATCTGATCGCTTTCCACGGTGGCGATATCGACGGCTTTCACTCGCAGGTGTCGTTCCTTCCCAACGACCACATTGGCGTAATCGTCTTCGTCATCGGGGACCATTGCGCGCCGCTATATAACATCGTCAGTTACAACGTGTATGAGCGTCTGCTGGGCATCGAACTCACACCGTGGAGCGAGCGCCGCCTCGAAATGCGTCTGAAGGATAAGGCGGCCGCCAAGGAGTCCCGCAGCAAGGCTGGCGCAGACCAAGTGAAAGGCACGAAGCCGTCGCACGCGCTTGCCGATTACGCGGGAGCGTACGAAAATCCGGCCTATGGCATTCTACAAATCGGGCTGAACGACAACCAACTACGCTTTAACTTTCATCAAATGCAATTTCCGTTGATGCAATTCCACTACGACCGCTTCGACACGCCCGACGACGAACGCTACGGCAAATGGTCGGTCAACTTCCGCACCAATCCGCAGGGCGATGTGGATCAAGCCGTGATGTCGCTCGATGAAGCCGAAGCGGTCTTCACGCGCAAGCCCGAAACCGCGGATCCCAAGCTGCTGGCGCAAATGGCCGGCACCTACGAAACGCCCGACGGGATCAAACTGCAAGTGGTGTTCAACGAGGCCACCGGTCTGTCGCTGGTGGCGCCCGGCGCGCCGCCGTTCAAGCTGAATCTGACTCAGGGGCTCAAGTTCAGCACGCCCCAGTTCTCCGACCTGGTGATTGAGTTCGTTATGGAAAACGGCCGCGTGACCGGACTTAAGGAACGGGATCCTTCCGGCGAGCAGACCTTGCCCAAGAAATCGCCCTAACCAATTCCGGCGTCTGTCGTACACTAAACCAAGGATCTTTTATGCATAGACTAGCCTGCCTGCTTTTCGCGACGGCCGCGGCGCTGTTCGCTTGGGACGTCAACGAAGACCTGCTGAACGCGGCGCGCCAAGGGAACCTCGACACGGTCAAAGCGCTGATCGAAAAAGGCGCGCCCATCGAGGCCAAAACGCCATACGGCCAGACGCCCCTGTATCTGGCGGCCATGAGCGGCCATGAAGCCGTAGTCCAGTTCCTGCTCGATAAGGGCGCCAACACCGATGTGACCGATACGTTTTATAAGGCCTCGATGCTCGACTTCGTCCTTGAACGGAAGCATTACGCCGTGGCCAAGATGATCATTGCCAAGGGAAACGGCAGTCCCGACAAGCTATTGAAAGAGGTAGCGGACCAGGCCGATTTGGTGCAACTGGTTTTGGAAAAGGGCAAGCCCAGCCAGGCAGCATTGGACAGCGTCTACGAAGGCGCACTGGCGGACAATAAGAAGGATGTCGCCGACCTGCTGAAGAAGGCGGGCGCGCACGAACCGGCGCCTCCCATTGTGGTGGATGCGAAGGTGCTCGAATCCTACGTGGGCACTTTCAAGACGGATGCAATTCCGCTGGATATCAAGGTATTTGTCAAAGAGGGCAAGTTGTATTTGCAGGCCACCGGTCAGTCCGAGTTCGCACCCAAGCCCAAAAGCCCCACTCAATTCGTGATGGCCGCCTACAATCTGGAGGTCGAGTTTGACTCGGCAAACACCTTCACGCTGAAGCAGGGCGGTCAGACATTCAAATTCAAGAAGGCGGTGACGCAATGAGACGGACCGGCATTTGGCTGTGCGTGATGGCCGCTGCTGCGGGCGCGGCATTCGCGGGCGACTGGCCGCAGTTCCGTGGTCCGTCGGCTTCCGGCGTAGGCGATGGCGCCAAACCGCCGGTGAAATGGGATGCAACCAAGGGCACCAACATTGTGTGGAGCGTCGAAATCCCCGGTCTTGCCGACTCGTCGCCGATCGTCTGGGGCGACACGGTTTACGTCACTACGGCCGTCTCCAGCGATCCCAAACAAACGTTCCGCACGGGACTCTACGGCGACACCGACCCGGTCAATGATAGTTCGCCGCATAAGTGGCAGGTCTTTGCTATCGACAAGAAGACCGGCAGGATTTTGTGGCAACAGACCGCCCACGAAGGCGTGCCGAAGACCAAGCGGCACCCTAAATCGTCGCAAGCCTCGCCCTCGCCGGTGACTAACGGAAAGGTAGTTGTAGCTTACTTCGGCTCGGAGGGTCTCTACGCCTATTCCACCGCCGGCGAGTTGCTGTGGAAGAAAGACCTTGGCTTGCAAAACGCCGGCTGGTTTTTCGATCCGGATTCGGAATGGGGAGCGGCGAGTTCCCCGGTCATTTATAAGAACATGGTGATCTTGCAGTGCGACCGGCAAAAGGACTCCTTCATCGCCGCATTCGATCTGAAAGACGGCCGCGAATTATGGCGTACGGCGCGCGCCGAGATTCCGTCGTGGGGCACGCCCACCGTCGTATCGGCCAGCGATCACACAGAAGTGGCCACCAACGGACCCAAAGCCATTCGCGGTTACGACGCCGATACAGGCAAACAACTGTGGTCCATGGGGCCGAACTCCGAGGTGGTTTGCACCACGCCGGTCTCCGCGCAGGGCTTGATTTATGTGACCGCGGGCTATCCGCCGGTGCAGCCGATTTACGCCATCAAGGTGGGATCGAGCGGCGACCTGACGCTGAAAGATGGCAAGGAATCGAGCGACGCCATCGCCTGGAGCAAGCAGCGCGGCGGCGTGTATCTGCCCTCGCCGCTGGTCTATGACGGGCATCTTTATACGGTGAGTAACAACGGCATCCTGAGCGTCTATGATGCGAAATCCGGGACGCGCATCTATCAGCAGCGCGTCGGCGATGGCGGCTCCTTCGTGGCCTCGCCAGTGCTGGCGGGCGGCAAGCTCTACATCAGCAGCGAGGATGGCGATGTGTATGTGGTGAAGGCCGGCGCGCAGTACGAATTATTGTCGAAGAATCCCATCGGCGAACCGATCCTGGCGACTCCGGCGCTGGCGGGGGATTTGCTGCTGGTGCGGGGGGCGAAGCATTTGTTCGCCATCGCGGAGTAGAGTTATCTGAGAGAGGACAGGCATGACGGTCACACTCGCTCTGAACCCGGAAATTGAAAAAGGGCTGCTGGCCCAGGCGCGCGAACGCGGTATTTCCCTTGACGACTACCTCCGGGAGATCCTGGCCTGGCAGGCGCGTCGCGTCGCTGCCAGTCCTGCGGAGCGATCGCACCAGCGGCTAATCGATGTTCTGACCTCGACCCCTTTCGCCGGGTCGGAGCTCGACATTCAAAGGTCAAGGGATTACCCTCGCGCCGTCGATCTATGACGGGCTTCCTGTTGGGCGCCAATTTCTATCGGAGTTGCCGCGGCGCGCAGAGTTCTGAATTATGACGCTCCCCCCGGAGGTGTTGTTCCACCGCTATTTTCAAG
>JBEKTJ010000071.1:0-34768 GCA_049516155.1 Bryobacteraceae bacterium | reverse complement strand
AATGCCGATCCGCTCCAGCCCCAGCTTGGCCGTCTTGATCTCGTTGCCCAGCGCGTAGAGGAACCGGACGGAATCGGGATAATTCATCGCGTAGGACAGGCCTCCTGGCCTGTCTTCCGGGGGCCTGTCTTCGGGGCTCTAATCCATGAAAAACCGCAGCGCCGTGGCAATGTAGCTTTTCATCTCCAGCCGCGGGACCACGGCATCCAGCATCCCATGCTTCAACAGAAATTCCGACCGCTGAAATCCATCCGGAAGCTTCTGCCGGATGGTCTGCTCAATCACCCGCGGCCCCGCAAACCCGATCAGCGCGCCCGGCTCGGCGATGTTCAAATCGCCCAGCATGGCGAAACTGGCCGTCACGCCGCCCGTCGTCGGGTCCGTGAGCACGCTGATATATGGCACGCCGGCTTCGTCCAGGCGCATCAGCGCGGCCGAGATCTTGGCCATCTGCATCAGGCTCACCGCGCCTTCCTGCATGCGCGCCCCGCCCGAGGCCGACACCACCACTAGCGGCATCCGCCGCGACATCGAGCGCTCGATGGCCCGCGTAATCATCTCGCCCACCACGCATCCCATACTGCCCCCGATGAAGCGCGCCTCCATCGCGCAAATGTTCACCGGCCGTCCGGCCACCGTGCCCGTCGCCGAGATCAGCGCGTCGGAAAGCGAAGTGGCCAGCCGCATCCCGTCCAGGCGCTCGCGGTAAGGTTTCGAGTCGAAGAAATCCAGCGGGTCAGACGAGCGCAGCTCCGTATCGAACCTCTCGTACTCGCTGTCGAATAGCAGCTTCAACCGGGCGGCCGCGTCCATCCGCATGTGCGCGCCGCACTTGGGGCACACGTTCCAGTTCGACTCCAGGTCCTTCTTCCAGATGATCTGCCGGCAGCCTTCGCACTTCAGCCACAGCCCCTCCGTGCGCAGTTTCCGCGACGGGTCGTTGATCTGCGCCACCTTTGGCGGCGCCGCGTTTTCCTTTTTGAACCACGACATGTTAATGGAACTACCTTAGCAAAAAGTAGGACAGGCCTCCCGGCCTGTCGGCTGTTTCAGCGTGGGTACGGATGGCCCCGCAACGTGGCGAAGGCCCTGTAAATCTGTTCGGCGAGCATGGCGCGCGCCAGTTCGTGCGGAAACGTCATGCGCGATACCGAAAGCAACAGGTCCGCGCGGCCGCGCCAATCCGCGGGCAATCCCTCGGCGCCGCCCACCAGGAAGACCAAATCGCGGCCCTCCATCTCGGCCTGCGAGAACAGCGCCACGAAGGCCGCCGTGTCCAACGGCTTACCCGCCGGATCCAGCAGGATGCGCCGCGCGGCCGGATGTTTGGCCCACAAATCCGTGCGCTCCGGCCGGATCTCGCGCATCTCGCACGCCGCATACTTGCCGGCGCGATTCATAAAATCGGCGGCTATCGCGTTGGCGTGCGCATCGCGCGGCTTTCCGATGTAGTACAGGAAAATCTTCACGCCGGCGGAATTTCAACGGTCTTGGCACTCCGCCAAAGCCGTTCCAGATCGTAATACTCGCGCGATTTCGGGGAAAATATGTGCACCAGGAAGTCGCCGTAGTCGGCCAGAATCCACTCCGCCTGGTTATAGCCTTCCAGACTCGATGGAAGCTCGCCCGTTTGCTTCAGCCGCATCCCCACCTCGTCCGCGATGGCTTGCACATTGCGTGCGTTGGCGCCCGTGCAGATCACAAAATAATCCGCGAATGCGGTGATGCCGGTCAGATCCAGCACGCGGATGTCGGTTGCTTTCTTGGATTCGGCGGCGCGGACGGCCACCAGCCACGATTGGGTTTCGGTTGCGTCGGGGTGTTTTAGATCGACCTTTGTCAGAACACGCTCCCTGACCGTATCGTACTACAATATAGACATCCACTCATGCGTTTTCTCCTCTTGATAACGTTCGGTGCAGTACTGTTGGCGGCGCAGCCCGTTCCGTCGGCCGATTCCCAAGCCGAAGACGCCGACGTGCTCCGCGCCCGCCTGAACATCGAGCGCCTGCGCGTCATGGTCGAAGCCGGCGCGATCCCGCGCGTGCAACTCGAGCAGGCTGAGGATGCCTTGGGCGACGCCCGGGATCTTTCCGTGCTGCGCCGCACCATGTATGGCCAGGACATCACCGAGGAGCAAGCCAGCGCCATGGTGGATGCCGCCCAACGCCGCCTCGACCGCCGCCAAGAAAAGCTGGACCGGGTACGCGGCCTCATCGATTCCGGCATCGCGGCGAAGAACGATTTGGATCCCCTCGTAGAACAGGTCGATTACGCCCGCAAGGAGTACGACTTAGCCGTATCGCGCGCCAACTTGAATCATGAGCTGGTCGAGATGGCCCGCGCCGAGCAAAACCGCTTGGTGCGCCCCAACCAAGCCGCCGAAGGTCTGCATTCCTCCGTTCGCTACGATGGCGCCGGCATCTTTACGCCCGCCCAATTTCAGCAGATATCCGCCGCCTTCGAGCACCAGTTCTTGAAGCCCCTGCCTGTCAGCGCCATGGGCGAAACCGCCGTCCACCGCGCCCTGGGTTTCGATCATCGCGGCCGCGTCGACGTGGCAGTGAATCCCGATCGGCCCGAAGGCGTCTGGTTGCGCCAGTACCTTGAAAACCGGCATATCCCATATTTTGCGTTCTGGCAAGCGGCGCCCGGCAAAGCCACCGGAGCGCACATTCATATCGGGCCGGAGAGCACCCGCCTCACCGCGGCCGCCGACTAGAGGCCCATTTTGAGTTCCCTCCGCGTCCTTATCTCCGAAGAACGGATCCGTACCCGTGTGCGCGAAATGGGCGCCGAAATCGATCGCGATTACCCCAACGGCAATCTGCACCTGGTCTGCATTCTGAAGGGCGCTTGTTTCTTCATGACCGACCTCGCGCGCACCTTGCAGCGCGACACCTTCGTCGATTTCATGGGCATTTCCAGCTATGGCAAAGGCAAGTCCACTTCGGGCGAAGTTAAAGTCACCAAGGATCTCGACTTCTCCGTCGAGGGCGCCGATCTGCTGATCGTCGAAGACATCGTGGATAGCGGTGTCACCCTCACCTACCTGATTCATCTGCTGGAACAGCGCAAGCCCCGTTCGATTCGCATAGCGGCCTTACTGGACAAGCCCGATCGCCGCCTTCGGCCCGTGCAGGTCTCCTATGTAGGTTTCCGTATCCCGGACGAATTCGTGGTGGGATACGGTCTGGATTATGCGGAGCGCTACCGCAACCTGCGCGACATCTGCATCCTGGACAACCCGTGAGGAGTGGGGCAGGCTCGCCTAGCGTGGCGGCAAACCCGCATTCAGGCTGAATACCACGCCGTCGGCGAAGAAGCCTTTGGAAGCTTGCCCGTTCGTTTCGGTCATTCCCCAAAGCACGCCGTCCTTGGCCTGTATCAGGACTTGCGGATACGACCCCGCCGCGTCAGTCCTGCTGAATTGCGCGGCCGTCCTCACCAGCGCTCCATCCGAGGGCGAAACAGTCACGATATTTCCGTAGCCTTCCGTGCCGTTGAATGAGGCTACCCAGAAGTTGCCATCCGTGGCTAATAGCAGAACACTGAGACTGGCCACGCCCGTGTTGTACTCCGGAAAGACCTGGAAATCGCCCCCATCCGGCGCGACTTCGAAAACACCGGTTCCAAGCTGCGGATAAACGGTGTATAGACCGTAGAGATTTCCATTCGGCCCCACGATCAATCCAGTGGCCGGGTCGCTGGGGAATTGGTTCTCGATGGGAAACGGCAGCAGGGTGGCCTGGAAGGCTCCGTTTGATGGATTGAAATGGAACAAAGCCGCGCCCTGCATGCCGTACAGAGTTCCGTCGGGACCTACGGTCGCCCCGCTGGGACCGCAGTCGCAAAGCGCATCGCTAAACGAGAACAGAACCGCATATACGCCCGTAGACGGGACCACGCGGAAGATGGCGCCATAACCCTCTCCGCCCCCAGTGTAGGATGCTCCGTAAAGGTTCCCATCCGTGCCCAAAGCCATCGCGCCGGGACCGCCATCCCCGCAGTTTGGAGCGGAACAGAAATTATGCAGGACCTGGAAGCCCGAGGCTTTGCCAAAGCGGAACAAAACCCCGCCGCCCGAAGAACCGCCACCCGCCGTCGCGCCGTATAGCAGGCCGTCGGACCCTTCGGTGAGAGCGAACGGATTGTTGCCGGTGGGGTAGTCGTTGTTCGGCCCAGGCAGAAATCGATGCAATACGGTGAGCGTGCCGCTCGGCGTGAGCGAGAATATCGTTCCACCATTTGGCTGCGAATCTCCTTCTTGAGAATCCCAGGCAGCCCCATAAAAATTTCCATCCGAGCCTTGCAAGATCGCGTTGGGCCTGCCGCCGTTCGGGCAAGACCCCCCGGACGTAAGGTTCCCCTTGCAGATAAAGGTGTATACCGGGTCTGGTTTTGGAATTGCCGCGTGAACCGCCGGTCCAAGAGACAACCCAAAAAAAAGCGCGAACGACACCCGATTTTTCATGTGAGCCTCCCCGCCCCAAGCTGCCGCTACAGGGCTTGAAGCTTTTGTACCCCGGCGCGCTGACTGAGTTGTCGGAAGATTGTAAAAAACACGTAAAACCTGTGTGTTTACGGTATGCCGCACCTGGTTCACACCTGAGAAGGGCGAATGGCGGGTCAGGGCAAACCGAATGTTGGGCGGTAGCTGGAGATGCTCATGAAATCGGCGAATGGATCGCGCCGATGGGTGTTGGAACGGCGCGCAGCCTGCGCCAGTCTCCGGAACAGCTCGTGGCAGCCTGACGGCCATCGCCGCTTCAAATGGGAGGCGCTCGTTATTTCAAGAGATCGGGTGTTCCGGGTGCATAGGGCGTCGGCTTTTCCTTCCGCGGCAGTGTATAGGACGGGATCGTGGGCTGGATCGGACAAGACCAGCGGCCGCGTAATCACGGGCTCAACCATCTCCGCCACACTCGCCAGATTCCCCGTGAAGCGTGCCGCATCGCCCGCCGTGATACGATAGCGCGTCTGCAATCGCGGATAGAGGATTACGCGTTCGACTTCGGCAAGAATAACCGCGACAGGACGAGAGTGTGAGCGTCGAGGATGATACCCAGCAAACGCAACGCCGGTCCGTCGGGACTGGCCATCGCTCGGACGAGGAGGCTAGAGTCGAGCGTGAATCTCAACCGCGTCCACCGCGGGTCGCGGCGAATGCTTCGTCGATAAGAGCGTCAATATCTTCCTCGGTCACATCTTGGGCGCGCGAGCCGATCTCGCGGGCTTGAGCCACAATCTCCCGTCCAGAGCGCCGCGTTCATTGCCCGTCGAAGCGGCATGCGGGCGATAGGCGTTTACGCTGATGGTCTCGTCGACTTCCAGCTCCACTTGACAACATACGCTATATCTCCGACATCTCCGACCTAATGCAAAGCTCACCTGCCTAGTTTGGCTTCTCAGGAAAAACAATGTTCGCCAAGCACAGGCGACGCGATTACAGCTCTGCCCGAGTGACGGCGAATCCGGACAGAACCGGGGCGTGGAAGCGTGGCCGACATTCCCTGCTTCGGTCATATTCGGCCCCTCGGGATGCCTCCCATGGCGGCGAGGCGGCTCGAACTTGAGCCGAGGTGAAGGGCTGTAAACTACTGATTTTATTATCTAGACTTTTGATGCAGTCCTGCAAAGATTTACCCAAAAGCAGGTGGCCCTGTATCAGAACCCGGTATTTGGCCGTAAGCCAACGAATCCCGGATGTGGTGTAGAATGAATGGGAAGGTTGCCTCGGGCGCGTAGCTCAGTTGGTTAGAGCGCCTGCTTCACACGCAGCCAAACTGGCTCCAAAGCCTCTTTAGATTTACCTCCACTTTAGATTTACCTCCACTTTCAGGTTTTCAACAACTTGGGGAATCTGCTTTTCGCTCAAAGGCAACCCAAGTCACCTCAACGCCAGGGGTTTTGTCACGGTGCCACGGTCCGCTCAGGTTGGATCATCGACAATCTGCGCCCTTTCATGGCGGCTGTGCAAAGAAACTGGCGACGTTCAATTCGCCTTCGGTTTCGATTGTAGGCTCGGTTCGTCCCGATTTTGCCACGGTCCGCTTGGTGGCCAGGAACTTGATACGTGACTCTCGTCGATGGGCGCGCCGGCCGGGGACAAGACGAACTCTCGAATCGCGTCGTTGACGAGGGCAAAATCGTCGGGCGCTGTGAGGCGGCTCTTCCTTAGGAATGCCCGCCATTGGGTTCGCTTCGTGACGTCTCCGGATAATTCGGCGAGTAGGAGTGTCAAGCCGTCAGGGTCCAGCCTCGTTTTGCGCCGGTCGAACGTGGCTCTTAGCGCCGCGCCAAGAGCCTCCGCCTGGAACGGGAATGTTCGTGCGAGGAACCAAATATCATAGAAGTCTTTCATGCGGCTGTTGACCATGCCGAGGCTGACAATAGCCTCCAGTTTCTCGGCCACGACCGCATTCATGGGGTAAGCCAGGACCCGCGGCGCCGGCATGGCCAGCAGTGTCGGATAGTCAAGCAACCCCGAATTCACGGCATCGCCAAATCCGACATCAACCTGAAGGGGTATGCGGGCGTTGTCAAGCCGCGTGAGGAATTTGACACGGACACCTTCGTAGTCTTGCTCCTCCTTGATCTTCTCGGCCTTCACGGTCTCTGCGGAAAAAAGAAGGCCATCGTCCTCAACTGGAATTCGGCACAGTTCACCGAAGACCTCCTGACAGTGCTCAATCGAAGGATCGCCGCGGCCCAGCAGATCGAGATCTCTGGTTGGTCGATGCGGTGTGCGGCTCCACACCTGAAAAAGCATTGCCCCTTTCAGAATGAATTGGTCTCGGTATTTCGATTGGCTGAGTCGGTAGAGGAGCCGCTCCAGTGCGTAACGCGTGAGAACAAGACCGAAGTCCTCGCCGGTGCTGATGGCGATATTCAAGAGCTTCTGGCGGACGGATGCAGCGATGTTCCGGGATTTGACCGGCTTCAAGTGAGAGCCTCCATGTACGGCCTCATCACGTTTGTGACCCGGCAGACTCTGGCGGCTTGCCAGAGATCGGCCGTGGTAGCTTTTCGGGTCCTGATCGATTCGCGCAGAGTCTCCAAAGCGACATCGAGCCCGATCTTGTTTCGATACTTGAAACAATCCGCAACGGTCTTGGCAACGGAAAAAATGCGAACTGGCACTCCCTCAACGTAGTGTGTCTTCTGGCCGAACTCCAGCGACTGTTTTGAGAAGCGAACGATACGCATCCGTGGGTTGTCCGAGCGCGGGCGGCGATCCTTTTCGCCGATTGCCATCCAGATCTCAAATGGGCTCTCGGTTCCAATGTCGTGAAACCGGAGGGCGGAGAGCAGGCAGATAACGGCTCGCGGCGCTCGTTTCGCCGCCTCAGCGAAGGTGTGGAACTCCGTGATTGCGGCATCGGTTGCCGTGTAGATCCCGCGCCCTGATCGGACGACGACACCCTGCTGCTCCGCAAGACGGAGATATTGGCGGGCGATTCCGTGAGCCGCGAGATCGCGCGGACGGAGAACGCCGGCGGCTTTAGCGAGCTCCGTGATTTTGGCGATGGGTTCTACAACAGGCACTACTCGATTTTACATAACGTCGGGGATTATGCACAAGTCCCGACAATCAAAAAGAAGCCCACGCAGAGTAATAGTGCGATCAAGAAGGGCTGAATCATCGGGTTGCCGGGCTGCCCGTGTACCCAAGCAGGGAACGGCCCTCCATCGGCCCCAAGAGCACGCCCTTTCGCCCTAACTAAACATTTTTGGGCTTCCCCTGTTTTAGGGTCGACCATCAAGTGGTGGGGGAAGTCTCAACGGGCACCGCGGGTGCTTTTTTGCACCGGCGCTGACACCGGGCCCGCAGCGACAAGCCTGACCGCAGACGCACAAACCAAGATATGGCGCCTGAACCGGAGATCTTTCACTCAAAGACCCACAAAAGCCCCTTCGTGAAAATCTCAATGGCGCTCTGAAAGACTCACATCTTCGCCCCATTTCTCGATGGCAGGTCGAGAAGTGCGAAAGGAGGTGAGCCCTTTGGACCAGTTGATAACAGTGTTGCTCCAAATAATCTGGGAGCAATCCACTTAGTCCGGATCGCCGAGCGTCGCGGAACCCGGGCCGCGACGATCGATTATCGACCCGTTACGCTGAATAGATAGCTTGGCGCGGTCTCGGCTTTGCCGTCCTGCCCTAATGTCCCCAGCGTTAGCTTATAGTCGTTGCGGGTTAGTACACTTGTCGGTACAACCACACTAAGCCCGCCCTCCGTGCGAAGTACTCTACCACTCCAAACCTCGTAACCATCGACCACCTGTAGAATGGCGCTGGCGGCGTCCTGTTTGGCAGGGCCGTCTACCTGGAGCTCGAAGCGGACCTGTGCGGCGCCGGCCGGTAGCTGTAACCGTTTCGGTGCGGAGGCACCGCGAGTCAGTCCCGGCGTTAGAACGAATGAAGCGAGCGGCTGCCGCTCCGCAAACCGCATGGCCAAATCAGAGCGAACGGTCCGAACCGCCAGCTCGATTCCCGTGATGCGGTGGACGAGCCATAAAGTATCGAGCACCAAGATCAGGAAAGCGAATACGACGGCGAAGTTCAGCAAGCGGCCAGTCCGAAAAAGCTTACGAAACAGCCAATTGTGAGTTGCCGCACCATTTTTGGCCACGAGTTTTGCGGCCTCGAACCATTCGCGCTCGGCGGCGAGTCTTCGCGCGCGCGCAGTAGTGCTCGAATAAACCTCTTCGAAACGTTTCAAACGAGGGCCAGTAAATTCGCCCCTGAGATAAGCGTGAATCAACTCCGTCTCCGCCAAACACAGGTCGTCGAACAGACGCTCGTCCGTAAAGAACGACGCCTCAAGAGCCGCGGCGGCATCCTGCGGCAATAGGCCAAGCAGATACGCTATCATCGACGGCTCATCGCGCCCGTCAGGTGCCAATTGGTTCACTCCCTAATGCCATTGATGAGACTCCGCCCGCTTTTGTTTCGTTTTTTGTCATCAACCCGGATCGGCCGGGCCGCGCAGATATGTGGCGATCTTGCCCCGGATTCTTGAGACGCGAATGCGCAGCGCGTTCTGCGTCAATCCGCTCCGATTCGCCGCCCGCTCGGACCCTTCGAGGATGTACCGAACGATCAAGTCCCGGTCTCTGGGGTCGAGTTGGTCGAGACACTCTCTTAACAGGATTCTCCACTGCACCGAACTAAACTGGCTGGGACCGCCGGTGTAGTTCTCGTCGAGCGCCGATTCAGGCCTGGGCTTCTTGCGCTCCTCGCGCAAGATATTGCGCGCGATTCCGAGGAAATAGCTATGCGGATTTTCCGCGTAGTTAGTCTGGCCTTCCGACAGCCGCTTAAGCCCGCGCAGAATGGCGTCTTGCGCCAGGTCCTCCGGCGACTCGCACCGGTTCCATTCGAAGAAGCGACGGAGCTTGCCGTCCAGCCCTTTAAACTCGGTTTCGGTCATGCCTGTTTCCGACCTATCGCCACTCCCCATGAAAAACGAAGGCTCCCCAAAAATAAGGCGATCGCCAGTGGGGTTGTTCCCACATAGCCACCTGCGCGGCGCGCAGAGCAGCCGCTGGACGCATGCGCGACGGGCCGAATTGGAATTTGTAAAAATGCCGCATCAACTCCGCGGTCGCTTCGTCATCCACGTTCCACTGAGCCACCACGATACGAGGCGCTCCGGCATACATGAATGCGCGAGTCAGTCCCAGCACGCCCTCGCCGCGGACATATCTGCCTAATCCGGAGCGGCATGCGCTCAATACAACCAGGTCGGCGTGCAAACCGAGGTTGAAAATCTCATAGAGCCGCAGGAAGCCATCCTGTTCCCGGCCCGTTGCATCGACGCGGGAAAAAACCAGCCCCGACAATTCGGGAGAGCGGGCGTCAAACAGGCCGTGAGTAGCGATATGCAGGATGCCGAATCGGGCTGCATCGGGACCGGTGAGCAGAGATTTCCGGGCGTCGAATCCGAGAGCCAATTTGGTGTGCGTAGGCGGCAGGACAGCCGCCACAACTCGCGCCTCATCGCTGGTGAAAGGTAACCGAGCTAACGGAGCCGGCACTGGCCATGTTTCCATTGCGGCCGCGTCGCCGGTCACGCGGGGATCCTGGCGATCAAACACCGGATCGGCAATCACCAGAGCGGTACTCGCCGCCGGCCGGGGCGAGGGCTTTTCCTGGCGCCAAAGCGCCAACGCCGATAGGGATGGCGCCGTCACGATCTCATGCTTAACCACCAGAGGCGTGTCTCCCCCAGGGGCGGGCAGTGCGGCGAAAGGTATTGCCAGCAGGCCGCCATCCGCCAATATCAACAGCCGCTTACGGCCCAATAGGCCCTGGGCCGGAGCCAGCAGAATCCCACTGAGGGTTTTGCCGGCGCGATTGGCGTCCGCGCCAGAGTCGCGCTGGCTGGCCGCCTCCAGGTAGCGCAACGCTTCCGTCTCGATCGCCGCTCGCCCAGGAAGAGCGTAGGAATGCACTGAATCGGTCGCCACTACCCACAGATAGCTGGTGTCAGCGGCCAGCGAGTATTCAAGCAAAAGTGTGTCGGTGTCGAGAAGGGTCCGCTGGATCTCGTTGATCGAGACAGGCCGAGGCTGGGTAAGCGAGGCATATCGCGGATTTTCGGTGCGTATGTGCATCTCGACCTGCTGTAAGCGCGTGAGAGTCGCGTCTAACTGGCGGCGCAATACCACCTCGCGCGGGGTCGGAGAGGCTGCCGCGAGCGCGAGCAGTTGATTCGACTCCAGATTCAGTTCGCGCTGCAAGCCCCGTTCCCGCTCGAGCAGTACCGGGTCGCCGCCCTTCCTGATTTGCCCCTGCATCTCCGCCAGGATATCCAGAAAGCTCCGCGCGCGGAAGCGTTCGGCGGCGTTGAAAGCCGATCTGTCAAAACCCCGCTCGGGGCTCTGGCGGTGCAGTTGCATTAGCAGGTCAATGTAAAAAGAGTACCAATCGCCTTTGGAGGCAAAATAGGATGTTCTCAGCGAAGGTTCGGCAACGCGCGTGCGAAGGGCCTCGATACAATCGAGCGCAGCCTCAACCCGCTCGCGGGCCGCGCCCAGGTTGCCCCGCTCGCGCTCCACCCGGGCCATGTCCAAAAGCGAGACGGCCACGCGGTCGCGTAGACCGGTATCGGTGCGAATCTTGAGTGCCTGATTGAGCAGTTCCATCCCGGAACTGGCCGCTCCCTGGCGGATCTCGGCCAAGCCTAATTGATGGAGCGCCAACGCTTCTCCCGGGCGATTGGAAACAGCTTGAAATTTCGCCAGCGAATCGCGGTAAAACTGCGTTGCGCGGTTCCCGTCCTGCCGCTTGTCCCAAATCTCTCCCAAGTGTTCTAACTCCTCCGCTTCGGATCGGCGGTCACCTTCACCCCGCGCCAGAGAAAGGGCCTCCTCCTCGTCGCTGAGGGCCGTCTTCAAATCGTCTTCCGCGAGCGCGATTCGTCCCATGACTCCCAACGTGCGCCCGGCGGCGGCTCGGGCGCCCGTTGCCCTAAAGAGGCGCAGAGCGTCCCGCAAATAGCGCGCCGCGGTTTCCGGCTGTCCCAAGGCATCGTAGGCCACTCCCAGATTGTTCAGCGTGTAGGCCTCGCCAAGCCGGTCGCCGAGCGATCGAATCAAATCCAGCGAGCGTAAGTGGTAGTCGATGGCTGTCTGCCATTCGCCCATGGGGTAGAAGATAACGCCTAGATTGTTTAGGGCGCTGGCTTGCCCATACGTGGAGTGCAGCTCATCCCAGAGCGCCAAAGCCTGCTTCAAATAGTTGATCGATGGTTGAACCTCGCCGAGGCGAAAACTGGCCATGCCCGCTCCGTTGAGCGCTTCGCCCTCGCTGCGGCGGTCGCCCAGCGAGTTGCTCAAGGAAAGGGCTTCGGAAAAGGTCTCGCGCGCAGCGGCGTACTGGCTCAAGGAATGTTGCACGGTGCCGAGTTTGTTCAGGGTGCGCAATTCGGACGCACGATCGCCCAGTTCTCTCCACAATTCAAGGGCGGTGGAATTCCGGCCGGCAGCCTCTTGCAGAGAATTCGCGCCTCCCTTCTCCTGCAGCTTCTTGGCAGCCGTCGATTGCTCCACGGCGCGGCAAAACAACCGATCCGCTTCCGAACTTGGATGTGGAGGTTCGATGGAGAGCACATCCGTGACCGTGGGTTTGTCCGACTCTGCCAAGCGTACCTCCAACTCGTACTCGCCGCTCTGGTCGGCAACAAAGCATACCGGCTCCCCGCCCTCTTCGAAGCTGTCAAACTCGGTGACTTTCGTTCCGCCGGGCCTTCGTAGCACTACGATCAGGTCCGCTGTCTGCTGTATCGCGGAACCGCGCAGCACGTCGCCCGCGCCGAGCTGGAACGATTTTGCACCGGAAGGCGGCTGGGCCATCAGCAGCAGGACGGCGGCACCCGCCACTATCGCGTACACACCAAATCGCATGTTGGGGGCTAAAGGATTATATCAGGTTGAAAGATTAGGTGTTTAGGGCAGCATCTGGCAAGGGCAGCAGCCGCCGGTGATTAACCGGCAATCACAATGAAGGCAGTGTGGGCAAGGGTCCAGGCCGCGGCCGGTCCCCGGACCCGTTTTAGGCGACCACTTGCCCCTTGAGTATGTACATCTGCCGTAGCGACATTGGGAGGGCTTGCTTCAACGCCGCCCTACCGCAGTGCCGTTCCACTGGAGAATGCAGAAACTCAAGAGGCGAGTTCCTCTACCAAGAGTGGTAGCGCGGGTGCCATGCCGGTCTAGCATTTTTTTGCCGTGCGGCGTGGAAGATTCGACCGACGGCCGCCATATGCGTATGACGGTCTCGTCGAACAAAGGAGGCAACGAAAATGAGACGCATCGTGGGATACGCGCGGGTTCTGGCAACTCTCTTCTTGAGCGGACTGGCTCAATCCGCCGCCCCGAATACCATCACCTTCGACAACCAATCCGGCACCGACGCCATGGTGAAAATGGTGGGGCGCACACGTGGCGCCGTGCCCGTGCCGAATCGCTCGCGCGCGAGCGTACAAGTCGAACCCGGCAGCTACTACATCCTGGTCCGGTATGGTTCGGCGGGCCATTACAGCTACAGCAAGGGTGAAAAGTTCTCGGTGGAGAGCCATGCCGACACATACACGGCCGTTCTGATCACGCTGCACAAGGTGGTCAACGGGAACTACGCGAGTTGGCCGGCCAGCCAGGCTGAATTCGATCATCAGTAAAAAAGGAGACGACGTGCGACGCCTGACGATTCTCACCCTATTCCTCTTTGCGGCCACCCAGGACGCATATTGCCGGAGCTTCGAGTTCCGCTATGTCCTCGAACTCGCCAGGGGCGGCGATGCCATTCCGGTCAGCCCGCTTTCCGGCTTTGAGGCGGGCGACCGGTTAACAGTCCGGCTGCTGGCGAGCCAGGATAGCTACTGTTATCTCGCGGTCGGCCGCCCAGACGGCTATTTCGAACTGGCTCCGGGGCCGGTGATCGCGACGGCCGATTGGATCGAATTGCCGGACGATGGCTGGCTCCGTTTCGATCGATGGCCGGGTGTCGAAATGCTGTACTTGATTGTCACATCGCAGCCTGTCCCGGAAGTGGAGAGATTGCAGGCGGCATGCCGGTTTTCCGAGTCCGCCCTACTCAAGATTAGATCTCTTTACCAGACCGGCGTCACCAGCGAGCGCGTGGCCGGGGGGGCGTTGGTCCGGATGCGGCACAAGGCCGGCGATTGCCGTCCGTTCGTTGTCTTGGAGCCGATTCGGCTCAGACACCGTTAGCCACTAAGGTTCGCGTGGCGTGCGGGTACCTGAAGTACCAGAACTTGGCGCTTCAGAGAGAAATTGCGAGCCAATTTGAAACATTCGGAGTGGTCCTCCCATTCGTTCTATGCGGGGGGTAATCCCGGTTCAGGAGAACATATGAGATTCGCATATCGGTCGTTGTTGTTCGTTTTGGTTTCGTCCTTGCTGAGCGCGCAGGACAGCTTGCCTGGCGCCGCCGCGGCGGCAGATTCGCACGCACCCGCGTCCGGAGGGGGCGTGTCGCCGCTTGGCGTATACCGGGCGCCGGATGCAAGCATGCCCGGCCTTCGGGATTTCAAATCTCAAGGCGCAATCCCGAGTTCAGGAGTCTGGGATTCGGCGCGTCTGGCGCTTCCGTTTTCGAGGCCAGCTTCCTTGGGTGGCGCGCCTGTGGTGTCCGGCATGCCGCTTGCATTTGCACCCGAGCCGCAGCAGAGTTCAGGCCGATCTGCGGCACAAACTCCACCTAAAGAGGGCAACTGGGTTCGGCGGCACGCGGTGTTGCTTGCGGGTTTGGCCATGACTGGAGGCGGTGCCGCGTTGATGGCCACCGGCGGTCCAGGACAATTCACCGGATGTCTCAATGCCGGCCCTTATGGCCAGACCGAGTGCACTACGGCGTCAACTTGGGGAGCTAGTGACCGGCACATTGCGGGTTTGCTTCTGGCATGTACCGGAGTACCCATTGCGATCTTAGGACTGATTAAGCATCATTAAGCATCATTGACAACACAAAGGAGGGGTGAGAAGTATGACAACAACACGCATTTTTGCGGCCGTCTCGCGGCGGACCGTTCTCAAGGGGATCTTGCTCAAACGGAGCCTCGTTTTCCGGGGCCTGGCTCTGTTGGCGGGTGCGTCCTTTTTTTCGGCACTCACATGGGCGGGCGGTGCCGAAGTTTCCGGTTTCGGGGGTGGCATCACGGTCGGCGGCGGGCTCGGTACGCACGGCGTTTTTGGGGGCTCTGGCGCAGTCCGGATTGGCGATCACATTCACGTGTTCGGCGATATCAACCATTCCACAATACTTAGTGAGTCCATCAGCGGAGTAACCGGAACGGCCGGACTGACGAATTTCGGCGGCGGGGTCGACTATAGTTTCGGATCGTCCACCACCAGATTGCGCCCGTACGTGATGGCCGCGCTTGGCGCCGGGCACTTCTCCGCGGGTGCGGAGGGCGTCAGCGTCAGTATCGGGAACTCTGTGTACTCGGGCTTCGGGGGCGGTGTTCGGGTGTATGTCGGCGAGCACTGGGGCGTCAAGCCGGAGGTTCGCTATCAGCGGTACCTGAGTTCCGTGGCCCAAGGAACGAACAGTGCACTTTATACCGTCGGGCTCTTCTATCAGTTCGGCGACCGATGATCCTCGATCGCCGGAAGGAATAATTGTCGATTAGAGCTAACGAGTGAGGTTGCCGGTATGAGAAAAAGAGCTAATGCAGTTGCCGCCATTCTAGTTCTGGCGCTGGCGGGGGCGACGCCCCGCGCCGAACCGGCGCAGCAGGAGCCCACAGCCGCGCCCGCCGCGGCTCCGCGCGATCGAGAGGTGACCCCAGCGCCTTCGAAATTAATGGTCATCCTCCTTAAGCCGGCGATTCGCTTTGAAGAGATCACGGCAGGCTCCCGGAGCGATTTCGGCGTCAAAATGCCCACGGTCAACCGCGGTAAGAACGAGGCTCCCGGTAATGAGGAAGATTACCAACGTCTCCTAATCGATGCCGCCAAGAATGCGGCGGGATCGAAAGCGACGATTCTCGACTCCGGCACACTTGAGCCGTCTATTGCAGAGACGTGCCAAGGTCTGGCGTCCCTGGGTTCGCGGATCGCCCGCGGGAACATTAATGAAGATGCGCTCGGGAAGCTTGCGCGTCTGGCGGCGTCCGATGAGCACTATGCGATTCTGGCGCAGTTTCTTCGATTGGAAAAGGGGCCGGGCCGCTCCTGGGATCCGAATACGGGCGCGATCGGATCTTCCACGAGCAGCACACTCGTGCAGGCTGCCCTAGTGTCAGCCAAAACCGGAAGGGTAATTTGGAAGAACGAACGGCTCATTCGCAATAAGGCGTTGCGGCCGGCGGACGCCGCCTTGAATAAGGCCATCAGAGACGTGTACCAGGACTTCGATGTGCAATGAGGAGGTTGAAACGTGAGACGAATACTGAGATACTGTGTTGCTCCTTTGCTGATTGTCGGGATTTGCGCCGTGGAGTGCTCCGCGAATAAGCGAGCCCGGACTCCTTCGGACCCCAAGTTCTTGGCGATCCAAGGCGTCTCGGTGCTACCGGTCGTGGACGCCCGAGCGGGCAAGAAGGCTGGCGTTAACCTGGAGAAGCTACAAGGACACGTGGTAAAAGCCTTACAGCAGAAACGCTATCCCGCCAGCGCGGCTGGCACTTCGGGGCAATCGGGAGAAATCGCAATCGAAGATATGGATAGCGCGGATGCGGCGTTCATCAAGAAACTGGGCCCCGCGGACGAACGTTCGGTGCTGGTCGTCTTCCTGAACGACATCACTTCCAAGCTAACTCTTGGGAGCACCGGAAATGCCGAGTTAAGCGCCTACTTGTTCGACAAGGACGGTGGCAGACTACTCTGGAGGGGCAAGGGCGTAGGTCAGGCGGGACAGGGCGGATTGATCGGGATGCCCTTGAAGGGAATGATGAAGGGCCAAGCGCTCGATGCCGCCGTGGTTAGTCTGCTGGCCCGCATACCGAATCGCCCGAAGCCCGGCAAGTAGAGTTAACCGCTTGTGTTGCATGAGAGGGTCGGGCGCAGCCCCGATTTCACAAATAAGGAGAACCGGTAAATGACGAGTTATGCCAAGTTTCGACGGTATGTCGCCATGTTCAGCCTGTGTGCCGTGGTTATGTCCCTGGCGCCGGGCGTGGCCTTCGGGAGTGAGAAGAGGCCTCTCGATTGGGGGAACGTTATGTTGCTCCACGACGGAGCCCCTCTCGCAGTGACTCTCTTTAACAATCAAAGCTATCGGGGCAAAGTCGACGGTCTCATCAAAGCGGACACTCTACCGCTTAAGACGAAGGACGGACCCATGGCCATTCCACGGCGGGATATTAAGACGATCATGACGTACAAGCCGACCATAGCCAATCCTGGCCTGTATATTGGAGTGGGTGGCGTTTTGCTGGCGACCGGGGGCGGTCTTGCCGGCTCGATCAAACAGATAAACGAACTCAATAACGGCAACCTGAACGGCGGAAGTTCTGGCACAAAGCTGGAGGTAGCCGGCGCCATTGTTGCGGCGGGCGGGATAGCTGTGTTCATACTCGCCGGCAAGCCGCGGACAATCTATGAAGCCAAGCAGGCGCCGCCAGGCGCGACGAAATGAGAAACCGTCCGTTGTTGCCCCAGGTTTCGATGCTTCAGCCGGGTATTTGGGCCGGGCAACCGATGCGTCTCGCCATGCTGACGGTTTTGGGATGCGCCGCGTTCAGCGCGTCGTTGGGTTGGGATGCCCGTCCGCGAATATTCTTCTATGTCGGCCCGGTCAAGTTCCAAGCCGCAGCCCCTGGCCATGCGCGGCAAGGGGCGATTCCCCTCACGAACATGATGGGCGAGAAAGTTACGGTGAAGTTCGTGGCCATGAAGGGTGGCTCGAGGGCGTTGGCAATGCCGGAGGCGCTCGCCGCTCCATTCGTGATGGCCCCGGCGGAGATATATGATATCCCCGTGACCATATATGCAAAGACTGGGTCGGGCACAGCTCGCTTGCGAATCGTGGCTTCCACGCTGAAGACCGAGATCGATGTTGTTGAGGTTGTGAAATTCAATTACAAGATTCAATAGGAGATGAAAAATGAGACATGCAGAAAAAACGAATCAAGCGCAGCGGCCCTTCCTCGGCTGGCTCTCACGTCCGGTTTCCTCGGTCTTAGTTGTGGTACTACTTGCTACAGCTATGCCTCCGCGCGCGTCAGCCAAATATCAGCAGCAGTCATTGCCGGGTACCGTTCCGACAGGGGCAGTCATTGCAGCAGGCGCGGCTGCGGCCGCCCTGATCGGACTCCTGATCTACTACAAGATTCACCACAAACAAACCGTTAAGCTACACGTCGATCACGACGCGGCCACGTTCGTCGACTTGCCCACGGGCCAGCCCGCCAACAAAACGGTTCCGATCAGGAACAGTATGAGCGAGCCGGTGAATATTGTCGCGGTCAGCATCGAGGATACCTCGCACGCCTTTGCGCTGGGGAGTCTACCCTCATTTCCGCACGCGTTGGCGCCCGGGGAGTCGCTGGATGTTCCCTTGACGGTCTCGCCAATTAACGGAGGCGGTTCGGCGCGGATCCGCGTCGTGGCGTCGAGTGCCCGGTCCAAGAATCAAACGGAAACTTTCAAGGTGTCATACGGCCACCCAAAAACGAAGAAAATCCTTGGGATTATTCCATAAGACATCCCCGGAGGCTGGCGGGACCGCGTATTGAGACCTTCGCGGTCCCCTGAGGATTCTGTCGGCCTGGCCTTGGCTCAGAGCGGGCCGTCAGCGGATTTGGGAGAATGACTTGGTTAGGAGCGTCAAACTTGAATGGAATTACGCCGGGTAGTTGGCCGGCCCGCGACGGGCGCCGGCCCCCGCTCCCTCGCCTCGGCTGGTGGTCTTTCTGTTGGCTGTGTTGGGGCGGGCTGGCAGCGGGCTTCGGACAATCAGGCACGGACTCGCGCGAGGCCCTGCGGACGGACGCGATTCAGGCCTATTTAAGCGGGCACCCCGACGTCGCACTCGCCAACGCGGACTCGGCCGCGCAGGCGGCCATGCAGCAGTTTGGGGAGCGGGACTGGAGAACCGTCGCAGATCTGTTCAGGGCCAGTTTCTTCGCCGAGCATGCAGGCCATCAGAGCCTGGCGAAGGACTACCTACGGCGCGCCGGCGATTTACTGGCCGCGCTCGATGGCAGTGCGTCTGCAACCGTGCAGAATCTATCCGACGACCTGTCGCTGTTCAACGCTGTCGTGGCGGGCAAGGCTCGTGGCATCGTGGTCGAGAGTCCGGGAGTTAACGCAGCGGCCCGGCTGCCCGATCCGGCCTCCCGCAACCGGAAGGCGCTGGTCATCGGGAACCAGGAATACCACGCGGACCGGCGGATTCCCGCGCTTTCGCATGCCGTAAAGGATGCGCGGGATATCGGCGAGGCATTGACGCAGGCGGGCTTCCAGGTGACGCTGGTCGAGAACGCGACAATCCGGGAGACGGAAACCGACGTCGACCGGTTCATCGCGGAACTGGGACCAGGCACCACCGCCCTCTTCTATTACTCCGGCCACGGCGTCCAAATGCAAAGTGAGAACTATATGCTTCCGGTCGATTTCAGATTGGAAGACGAGTCGCAGGCCAAGCGTGATGCCTATAGCCTGGCCAGACTCCATAAGCGCATGTTCGACTCCCGATCCAGTCTCAATATCCTGATTCTGGACGCTTGCCGGACCGGACTCATGGGTGACAGGCCGGAGTGGTTCATGCAACTGGCCATTATACCGCCTTCGCCCAACAGCCTCATCGCCTACGCCACCGAGTACGGGCATACCGCCTCCGATGGCCGGCCCGGCGATACAAACGGACCTTATGCCAGAGCGCTCGGGCGCGCCATCGGTACCAAGGACATCGAGATCCGGGAGGCTTTCAAACGGGTGAAACTGGATGTGGCGGCGGAAACCAAGAGCATGGCCGACGAGGATGGCCGGGCCGGCCGGCGGCCAACGGAAGAGCAGAATCCATTTTTTGAGGAAGACCTTTCGCAAGACTTCTACTTCCACCCGCCCCTAGTGCGGCTATCTATTAAGGGCAGCCTCAATTACCTTTTCATACCCAAAGGTAAGTTTGCCATGGGATGCGTTCCCACCGATAGGCGTTGCGCGACGGACGAGATCCCGCAACACGAAGTGACTATCCCGGAGGATTTTTGGATCGGCCTGACTGAGGTGACGGTCCGCGCTTACCAAGCCTTCGTTCAGGAGCCGTCCGCGGAAGGGCGGCGTGTCATGCCAGCGCCCATAACCGCGGTGAACGAAGGATGGCGCGAGAGAGAACATCCCATCGTGAAGGTTTCCTGGCACGATGCGGATGCCTTTTGCCGGTGGGCCGGCGGCAGATTGCCCACGGAAGCGGAATGGGAGTATGCGGCCCGGGGAGGGCTATCTGGTGAGGTTAGTGGAGCGACGTCGGAATCCGCGTGGCAGTATACGCGGCCGGTCATGGAGTCCACCGCCAACGACTTCGGTTTGCGCGGCGCGACTGAGAACGTCGACGAATGGACGGCAGATTGGTATGACCCCCAGTATTACCGGCGCAGTCTGGCGGTAAACCCCACTGGGCCGGAATCCGGGAACGAGAAGGTGATCCGGGGCGGGTCGTGGGGCGATGCCAGTCCGCGCCGCCTGTCCGAGCGGAGACATATGAACGCCGATGCGCCCGGATCGAGCAGCACCGGGTTTCGGTGCGTGCTGCCCGCGGCGGTACTGGACACCGAAAACAAGCGCTAACGCGGTCCGCCTCACTCATGCTTGAGAGGAATCCGATGCACGAAGACCAGCGGGGTCTGGCTGGCGTCCGCCATCAGGTTGCTCCAAGTGGCGGTCTGATAGATTCGCTGGCTCTTCGGCTTGGCTTCCTCTTCGGTCTTCGCCAACCAGGATTCGAACGCCCGCCGGTCCAAAGTCCCATTCACCGGTTTCAGCTCGGGCAGCGGATTGGGAGACGCCACTAGAATCAGGACCTCGGAGCCGGACTTGCGATCCATGCGAAACCAGCTCTCCTCACCCGGCGCCCTGGTTTCCGAACCCGGCTGAACCACTGCCGTCTTCGGCGCCACGGGATACAGAATCTGGACCCGCGCGTCGTCCGGATTCTGGTTGAAAAGGTACACGTAGGCGTTGAAGTCTGGCTTCAATACAACGCGAAACCGCTCCCCGCTGCGAAAGGCCCGATCGGGCGCAACCAGCGACACGCTGTCATGCTCACCGAGCATCTCAAGCGTGAAGGCAATGGTGATTTCGTGCAAATCTGGCGGCGGCGAGGGCAAAGGCGGTATTACCTGGGGCTGGCTGCGGCTGAAATACAGCGCCGCCGCCCCGGCCACAAGCACTGAGAAACCCGCGGCGATCATCCCGCGGTTCCACTTCTTGATCGGCTTTAAGGGCAGTGCGCATTTTTCGCATATCTCGCCGGACGCCACCAGGAGCCCTTCCTGATCGCATCCTGGAGTCTTGCATTCCTTGCCGATAATTTGTCTGAACATGATCTCACCTATCTTTTACTTACCCGCGCTTTGAGACCGGCCCAGGCGTTCCTTTACGCCGGCCTCAATTCGGCGAACCTGCTCCGGTTGCAGCCCCAGAGCAACCTGCCGTTCAATCAGCAAAACCCTGATATCCGGCGGCATTTCGCCCTGATAGAATGCTTCGAACATCTGGCGGTATTCGGACTCCTCGCGCGACTCCGCGGACGCGCCGGCTGCCTCCGCAAGCAGGGGGCTGGCTTGTTCGGCAGTCAGTTTCAGGCTCTCCCGTTGCCGTTCGAGCATTTCGCGCATCTGCGGCGAGAGCGGACCAGGGCCGGAGTACGCCGCGCGCGCAAATTGCAGGAACCGGGTCTCCGCCTCGCTTCGCACCGTCTCTGCCGCCGGCGCATCGGTAGGCAGGTTCCAGCGTTTCACGATGCGCTTCCGGATACGATCATAACGCTGGTAGACGGGATCGTCCGCGCCGAGTTCCAACCCGCTTTTCATGGACGCCATATACTCGGTAAGCCGGGCCGCCAATTCCTGTTTGCGGGAGAAGGTGGATAGCGCTCTCTGCCGGCCTTTCATAGTGGCGCCTAAGCGCTCGCGCAATGCCAGGGATTCTCTCGAGACGGCGAGCCAGAATGTAAGAGCCTCATCCCAGTTCGAGCCCAGCCGCTCGACGGTCTCGCTACCAGCTTCCGGATAAGTGTAGCGAACTTCCTCACGCATCTCGCGGCGATTCATTACCAGACGGATGTCGCCAGCCACCCTTCCGAGCAGAAAATGCTCCTCCGCCTGCTCGAATTCACGGATCTCCTCGGCGCTGGCCAGGAAAAGATCCATAAGTGGCGGATCGAAGTGGTTCTGCAGGTGCAAAGGAATCGCACGCGGGTCGCTTGTATAGTTGCGGTACTGTTCTCGAAGCGTCGCCACGTCCGCGATCAGCCGCAGGGGGAAGGCGGTAACCTCCTGGAGGAAGAGGATCTGGTGGCGGTCCGCGATCTTGCGGATTTCGCCGCGCGGCAATCCGGTGGCCGCCTGGAGATCTTTCTGGATCTCGCTGACACCCGGCAGCCGCCCGGATTCGTCGTCGAGCATGCCGATGACACTGGCCGTCGTTGTGGAGGAGAATTTGTATGAGCTCACGCCCTGGCCGCCGCCAATCTGCTTCTGCACCTGGTCCATGACCAGAAATGGCATCGACTTGCGGTAGTTCTCGGAAAGCAGCCGCCGCCGCTCCGCCGCATCGGGATATTCTTCCAACAACTTGTCGGCGACATTGCGGTCCGCCACGCGAACCACGCTGACGGTATACAGCCAGTCGAGCGCGGCACGATGCGCCGTCTTGGCAAAGGGTTCCGGGCGGAACGGCAGGGCCAAAGCGTCGGCTTCAGGTTCGGAATTGAGCAATTGTTCCTGAATGAATCGCATCGCCCCCGGCCCGTCGAACGAGTTGTAGAAGGAACGGTGCCTTTCTTCGTCGAAAAGGAGGGTCCCGTTGAACTCCTTGAGGTTCGCCGTTTTGCCGCTCAGATGGCTGCGGTTCCGCCGCACTTCGTTCTCAGCATCGTTACGTAGACGGGTGACCGCATTCTTCCACTCCCGCAGAGTCTGTCTGAGGATTCGCAGGTCGGCGAGCACGCCTTCCAGAACAACGCGGCCATATTCGTGCGAACGGCTAGCTACGGCTGCCGCCAGGTTCTGTTTGAGCGCTTCCGAGACTTTTTGCAAGGCTTCCTTCAGTGCACGTTCGCGAAAGGTGAGACGGGACTCCACCATCGTGAGCTCCCGGCCGAAAATGTTCAGGGACTTTCGCGACCCATTCTCGCGGGCCGGCAGCGCCTGTAGAACGCCCAGGAAGGTTTGGTGACGCAAATCCAGCAGACGGATCAGTTCGTCTACGGCGCGGCAGGCGAATTCGCATCCCAGGTTCGAATCCGTGAGCATACCGGACACTTTGCGGCGCACCAACCGCGTGATCTCCTGGATCGCGCCCCGACTGTTGTCGCGCTTATCCTGGAAGAACTTGATGATTCCCGCCGAACGGTACTCGTCCATGAAGCGCTTTTGCCGTTCATTGATGAAGTTGAGGATATTCTTCTGCGGGATGGAGCGGCGCACTTCGTTCACGAAATCTTCGATCTCGCGCTCTGCCGGATGGAAGTCGCTGCGCGATCCGAACAGGTCGCGATCACCCAACAGATAATCATCGGTGAGCCGTAGCTCGGGCAGCATGGCCTGCACGCGCTCATTGACATTGCCGGGGATCTCACGTTCCCGCAGCCAGCCTTCCAGCAGTTCCTGGCAGAACTGAAAAGCGACCATTTCGGTGATCGGCTCGACCGGAAACTGGATGGAGGAGAGACCTAGAGTGAAGAAGTTTTGGGAATGCAGGTTGCCGTTAAAGGGGTCCTCAAGCACCAGCGTGCGTTCCATGCTTCCATTATTCATGAGCGCCTTGGCGTCGTTGGCGAAAGAACTGTCGAAGTTCAGGAAGATGCGGTGCGCAACCCTCTCCGGCACGGCTTCCAACGCCAGCTCCACGTCCGCCTCGTTGCGCACGCCTACGACGTAGCAGTTCTCGAACGGCTTATCCTGGATGGGACGGTCCTTGAGCGGTATTTTGAAACCCAGGGATCGCCCGTCGGTGCGCGCGCCAGCCGCCGAGACGCTGTAATAGTTCAATTCCAGAAGAGCCGAATAGGCATTCACCAGATAGCGGTCGCCACGGGTGGTGGTCACCTCGGGGAAGACCAGGAAGGCGGAGGTCTCGCAGTTGCCGGCGGTCCATTCCCTGATGCGGTATGCCAAGTCGAGGAAGATGCCGCTACCCGTGCCTCCGCTGAGCGAGCATACCAGGTACACCTGGGTTTTCCCTCCCCCGGATGCTTGCGGCAGCCGGTTCAGCAAGTTCTTGAATTTCTTCTCCACCTCAGCGGTCTTGAGCGTGAACGCCAGCCGCCCCAATGGCCGGATCTGGCGGGCTCCCGGCGTGTCCTTGGCCGATTGGTCGATCGTCCGGAGTTGGGCGGCAGGGAACCAGTTGGAAATGTGAGGGAACTGGTCGAGATTGTTGACGATGCCGCCAACCTCGGGCGTGTCCAGGATCTGGTATTCGCTCTCGTCCAGCGCGACCGGCACCCCTAGGATCTCCCAGCGCTTGCGGTTGTCTTCCGTGATGGCGACACCGCCGCCGTCGGTGTCGATATATAGGAACCCAAGTTGCGGCAGTTTCGCCAGCCGGCCGTGGGCTTCCACCACCCGGCGCCGCAGAAAACGGATGGCCTCCAGGCCCGTACCACCCAACCCGATCATGATCGTCTTGTCCATAGCAGTTCAGCCTCCCGCCCGCGTTGCGGCGCGCAAATCAGCCGCTCGGCACAGGCACAATGAGATATGGGATTTGGGGCGCGAATCTTTCATGAATTGAAATCTCCGGGTCCCGGGGGCAATGAGTATATAATCGGTTCTTAACGGAGGAAGGTGGAGAAGAACGAAATTTTTGCGCTTCTGCGCGAAAGAATCGTCGGGTACGGACGATCTCTTGTTAGGGGCGGCTTGATCCGCTCTGAGGACATTGAGGACTTGGCTCAAGAATCAATTGTCGTGCTGGAGCGCAAATATGCGCACGTTACGGCGCTGGAGGAGCTTGTCCGCCTGGGCATCCGCATCAGCCAGTTGAAGGCTAAGGACCTTGCCGGCCGAAAAGAGAGGCGGGCCGAGCGCACGGGCGTCTCCGTGGACGACTCGGATTTAACGGATATCGGATTGCGTCCGGACGAGTTACTGGAGGCGAAGGAGCGGACCGCGCGAATGGTAGCCGCAATCCGGCAGCTAGGCCAGGAATGCCGGGAGATCGTCCGGCTCCAGTTTCTCGGGGTGGCGACTGATGACGCTCTAAAGCGGCTCAGATACAATAAGGCTGCGGACCTGCACCGAAAAAGACATCGATGTTACGAACGGCTGCGGAGACTAATGGGTGAGCCCGGGGAGGTACGACTATGAGCGACGAGAATCCGGAACACCTGCTGGCATCCTACACCCTGGGCGGCTTGTCCGACGAGGAGAAGGAGCGACTCTTTGCGGCGGCCCTGACCGACCAGGAATTGTTTGACCGGTTGGCGGAGGAGGAAAAAGCTCGGCTCGGGTTCCAACGGCCCGAGAATCGCGCGCACATCCTGAGTGCCCTGCGTGAGACGGCTCCGCCGTGGACCGAGGAGATTGCTGCGTGGTTCCGGCGACCCAAGTTCTTAGTCTTTTCCGGGGCGGCCGCCGCGCTGGCAATCGCCATTCTCGTGTTGGTCCTTCCCTCGAACAACGGGTTGACTGTTACCCTGGATCCGGCCCGCGGACCGTCAATTTCCATGCTGAGCGTGGAGACGCCGGGCACGCAGCAGACGCTTCCGGCCGATTGGTCCCAATTGTTCCGGCTGCGCCTGAAGCAACACGTGGCCGCTCGCTTAGGCATCAATAAATCGGGTGGCACTCCTGTCTACCGCATTGGCGAGGAGCTTCGGATTGGCTTATCGGTGCAGAACGGCGGTAATTGTCTCCTGCTCGACCGCCAGGAGGGTCAATTGCCCGCCCAGTTGTTCCCCAATCGGTTTAATTCGACAATGTCGGTACCGGCGGGCCAAACAGTCTTTATCCCGCCGGCCGGCCAGGGAAACCTCAGTGTAGCCGGCCCTGCCGGGCTTCATCAGGTGCGGCTGATCGTTGTTCCGGGGGATGTCACATTGGACTTGACGGCGCCCGCCGCCTGGGCCGACCAGGCTACGATTATCGAAAGGGAATACCGCGTCGTGCCCGCGACAGATCGGTAGGGGTTTGCCTTGCGACGTTTACTCTCTAGTGGTTTGAAGCTCCTTCTGCTGTTGACGGGTGTGGCGCTGGGGGCCTCTCTCGCGCAGGATCTCCGTGACTTGGCCCAGCGCCTGCCCGCGGCGCTCCCTGTGCCCGCTGCTGTGCCGGCCGAGGGTGGCGCCGGAAACCTGAATGACAAGATCCACCCGGCGTTGCTTCCGCTGATTGGCAGACCTGGTACGAAGGGTGTCACAGGTGCAACCAGCTTGGCTCTCGATTTAGGGATCGGTGGGGACGGATTAATCCCCTTGACGCTCATAGCGACTTCGGAATCCAGCGTTCCGGACGTCGAACGCCGGATTGTCAGTTCCGGAGGTAGCGTCACCCAGAGCTTTGGCAACACGATTTTGGCGCGCATGCCCGCGCAGGGGGTCGCACCGGTGGCGGCGCTGGATACGGTCTACTATACCGCTCCCCAGCCGCAGATTTACCCACTTCAGGAGGCGTCTCACGGCTTCGCTGAGAGTGTACGAAGGACGGGCGTGGGCGTGCTGCACCGGCAAGGGATTACAGGCAAGAACGTGAAGGTCGGCGTGCTGGATTTCGGCTTTCAGAACTACGGCAAACTGGTCCGCGCCCGGCGCCTGCCTCCGCCCGCGGCGGCAAAGGCCTGGAATCCGAGTAACAACTTTGAGGCCGATACCACCCATGGAACTGAGTGCGCCGAAATCCTACATGCCATGGCTCCGGATGCGGGACTGTACCTCGCCGCGATGGGAGGTGGGCAGGCCAGCCTGGATCAGTTCGCGATGGCGGCCCAGTGGCTGGCCGATCAAGGTGTCGAGATCATCAGTTTTTCCGGTGGCACGCACGAGGGCCCCCACAACGGCCAGGGGCTGATGGACCGTATCGTTGAACGAATCGTAAAGCGATACCACATCCTGTGGATCAATGCCGCCGGAAACGAGGGTTCTTCGCATTGGTCCGGCTTGACCATCGACAAGAACGCCGATGGCTGGATCGATATCGGACCCGTTAGCCCTTATTTATTGCTCAGGCCGCGGACCGACACCATATCGCTGTTGGTTACCTGGGACGATTGGGGCCAGAATCCGCAATTGCCGGAGTCATTTCAAGATGTGGACGCCTATCTCTTTCGCTACGACGACGTTCGCGCAGGCAGACCAATGCCAGTCGCCAAATCCGTCAATCCACAGAACGGACGGGCGTTTCCGATCGAGAAGATCGGTCCCAAGAAAGTAAATGCCGGCGAGACCTTCGTTTTGGGCCTGCAGGCAAAACACATAACTCGCGCCGTGCGTATTCATGTCTACAGTCTGACTTCCGCAGAAATGGAGCCGCGTTCGCCGGCGGGGAGCGTCATCGCGCCGGCGACTTCGTCATCTGCGCTGGCCGTTGGCGCGGTCAATCCGGAATCCGAGGAACTGGAGCTGTTCAGTTCGCGGGGGCCTACCGATGACGGCAGGGTGAAGCCGGATCTCACCGCGCCCGACATGATTTCCTCCGAAGCGGCCTCGGGTGGGCGCTTTGGGGGCACGTCCGCCGCCTGCCCTCACGTGGCGGGATTCGCCGCGCTGCTGCGGCAGATCGATCCTGGCTTCGGTGAGGATCGTCTGCGCGGCCGGCTGATGGCTAGCGTCAGGGCTCGTGGCACCCCACAACCCAACAACAATTTCGGCTATGGCGAAATTAACGCCGGCGCGGTGCGTGCCAACCCCAGCGACGCGCTCCTTGATTACTTGAGCGAAGAGGCCGGGAAACTCCAGGCCGACGGATTGGAATTGAGCCTCAGCCTGCGCCCGGGCGACTATCCGGTAGGCTACCGGGAACCGTTATCGATTACCCCGTCGGCTCCATGCTACTGCCAGCTGTACCACCGCGACGCCATGGGGCGCTATTCCTTGGAGTTCTCAGCGGCAGCACCGATTCCCGCAGGGCCATACGAGCTGGGCGATCTGAAGATCCTGGAGCCAACCGGACGTGAGGAACTTCTCGCTATTGGGTCGCTGAGGCCCATAGACTGGGGCCGGATTGTCGCCACACACGTTCCACCGGTGACGGTGATTGCGGTACGTTATCAAGTGACGTCAAATCCCCGAAATCACAAAAAAGATTGAAATTTCGGGTAGGGCCGCGCCATCTTTAATCGAGGCGGCTCGATGGCTGCCCGGAAAGATGGGAATGTTCGCATGGTTTGCCAATTAAATCGCTTTCTCCTTGCGGCTGTGGTGGCGTTGGTTTCGATGGGCGCCGTGGTGGCCGATGGCGAGGATGCCAAGGGCATCTTTCTGGACAAGAGTTCGGCTGGCGTCAGGTTCAGTGTGACGTTGTTACGTAGGGACGGGCGGCTGACGGTTCCCAGCTCTTACGAATTCCGCAGCGGCGACAAGGTGAGAAAAATTGAGGTCTCGGCGGATTGAAAGTGTTTCCGAATGAATGTATACTGGACCGAACTGGACAGGCAAAATAGAAACCCCGGATTACACAACCTGTGGCCCGCTGGCTGTTTGCCTGCTGCCTTGATGGTGCCGCGCCGCGGAGTCTCCCGGCTTAGGCGCTTATGATGCAAATCCCGATGAGTTGCCCTATACGTAAGATTGTTGTATTGAAGACTACGAAGCTTCTCTGCGCACTCTGGTTGGCGGGGCTTGGCGTTGCGTCCACTCATTTTCCTGACTACCCCGTGCAACCAGTGAGGGAGTACAAGTTCAAAGTTGAGGAGCATGGTGTGATCATCGCTGCGGAGCCGGTGGACGAGACCCAGGCCCAGAAGGAGTACTTCCGCGCCGACCTGCGCGCCAGAGGCTATCTTCCGGTTCTCCTCGTCATCGAGAACGCCTCCGGGAGTGAAGAGTACATGTTCGACAGTTCCGCCGTCGGGCTTGCCGAGGGTTTTGAGGTTGAGGGCAAAGGGGCCCGTAAGACCGCGAATGCGAAGACCTCGGGTGGTATCATCGATTTGACATTACTCAAGGCCGACGGGTCAATTCATGACGTCGCGGTACGCGAGAACCTTATAAAGAAACATATCCGCAGCTCGACGCTTGGCCCAGGCGCGGTTGTTCACGGATTCGTGTACATCCCTGTTGCGACCGAGGGTGCACGCGCTGAAATTCACCTGCAAGTGCCGCTCACGAACGCTAAGAGCGGAGAGATCGAAGTCTTTAACATAAGCTTCTAGAAAGGAAGTGGATCGCATGTTGTATCGTCACTGCGGATACGCGCTGGTTGCCGCAGCCGGTGTGCTGCTTTCTTCTGCCGTGAATCATGCCCAGGAGCCCGCACCGGCGGCGCCGAAGAAAATCCCGCTGACGGCCGCTTTGGTGCTGACGCCGGAGTTCTGCGCGACAGTCAACAAGGTCGGCAAGAAGATGATCAATCAGGAGAAATTCGCCGTCGGCAAAGAGGCCTGCAAGCAATTGGAGCCCGCGCTGGCCACGGTCTTCACGAGCGTGACGCGGGTGTTGGACTCGGCCAATACGGGCGACGCACAAGTCGTTCTCGAACCGAAATTCGACGACGTTGGCGCTACGCAAAAGGCGTTTGCGTTCTCGAATCGTGAGTTGGTGCTGGTGTTGGAATGGACGGTGCGTGACAAGAGTGGCAAGGTGCTCTGGCTGGAAACGGTAGAGGGAAGCGCCAAGCGCCACATCGGCAATACGTTTACCCATGGCTCGAACCTGAAGCACATCATTGAGGACGCGGTGCAGAACTTAACCGAGCAGTCGGTCGAGAAAATGGCCTCCGCTCCGCAACTTCAGCGTTTCGGTGCGCTGCCGGTGAAATAGGCGTGCTCCTACGCCTAGCAGGCCGCGGAAAAACTCCTCTGGGCCCCTGCGAAGCCCGAAATTGGAGGTTGCGAAATGTATACCCGACGGTCGGCGATGGTGTGTAGGGCCTCTAATCGCGAAGTCGAATTGTCGGCGAGCAGCCGAAAGGAGTTTTTCCGCAGCCTGCTAGGTCGCGCTTGGAGACAACCGGAGATGAGCCAAGCAAAAAAGGGGGTATTCGTGGGTTCTCGTGTATTGAGCATTGGAATCGCGCCGCTACTGGCTATGACACTGATCGCGCAGGAGTCTCCACCAGCGGCCGGGGTGCCTGGGACTAACGCTACGGCCGCTGCGCCGGGCCCCGTGGAACTGCCCGGGTCGAGCCTTCTTCGGGATGGAACACCGCTGAAACTCCGCCTTCGCGACCAGCTCGACTCGCGGACAGCAAAGACCGGTGACGAGATCCAGTTCGAGGTCGTGAACAACGTGGTCACGGGCGGCGTCACGGTATTGAAGCGTGGCGCGTCAGTCGTCGGTATGGTAACTGACGCTGCGGCCAGCAAGACCCTGGGCCGTGCAGGACGACTAAGTTTCGTGATCCGCGACATTCCGCTCTCCAACGGTAGCAAAGTGGCCGTGCGGGCCTTCAACCGCAGCGGGGGGGAAAACACGACAGGCCAGATGGTGGCAATGATGGTCGAGATGCCGATGGTCTCGGCTCCGTTCTTCCTGCTGATGCACGGCAGCAACACGACCTGATGTGAAGATCGACCTGAATAGTTTCGGGAGCGCGCCGGGGATCGAGGCGGCGAAGAAATAAACTGTAAGACAGACCGCCAGCCGGAACCAAGCCAGAACGCTCCAATTCTGTCTGATCGCGCCGCATCGCCTGCTCGCGAGCGGCTTGCTCGGTCAGATCGCTCGTTACCATCTCTTCCTCTCTAGGGCCAATCTAAGACGGGCGCGGCAAAAGTGTGGGTACTGGCACCCAGAACGGCGACGAACAACGATGCCAACGTGACTTTCGCACCGTGTCTGTCATAGGTGGGGATGGTGGCACCGATCCAGTCCACGAACATCTTCTCGCCGGCCCGATATTCCTGGCGGAGCACCACACCCTGCTGGCGGCCCCACCGTTCATACATCTCACAGAAACGACTATATCCGTAAGCATTATTTTGCCCTTGCCGGTATTCTTCCCAGATCAGTTGCAGGGTCAGATGTTTGTGAGTTTGCAACTGCCGCCGGATGTCGGCAAAGTCCGGCAGCGGGCGGGTGAGTTGGGCCGGCCGGCCCACTGCCGCCGGGAACAACAATTCCTCCAACCGGCGATCATCCAGGTCCTCCGCGGGATTCGTCGTGCTGCTCCAGCAGATCGATCCTAGCCTCGGTCCGGATCGTCTGTGTGACCGGCTGCTGGCGAGCGTCAGGGCTCGTGGCGCGCCCCAAAACAATGGCGAAATTAACGCCAACGCGGTGAGTGTCAACCCCACCGACTCTCTCCTCGATTACCTGAGTGAGGAGGCTGGGAAACTCCCGACTGGCGGATTGGAATTGAGGCTCGGCTTCCGCCCGGGCGACTATCCAGCAGGACACCGGGGGCCTTGATCGATTACCCCCTCAGCCCCGCGCTACTGCCAGCTTTACCAACGCAATGCCGGCGGGCACTATACCTTGAAGTTCTCCACGGAGGCCCCGACTCCGCTGGCAACGTACGATTTCTGGGCGATCTGAAAGTCGTGAAGACCGGACGTGAGGATCTATAGTGATCGGCTCGGTGAAGCCCATCGACTGGGACTGGATTGCCGCCGCACACACCGGTGACTGTGATTGCGATACGTTATCAAGTGACGCCAGATTCCCGAAATTCCAAAAAAGTTTGAAATTTCGGCTATGGTCGGGCCATCTCTAATCGGGGCGGCCAGATGGCTGCCCCGGAAGGTTGGGAATATTTGTATGGTTTGCCAATTGAATCGCTTTCTCCCGGTCGCCGTTGTGGCGTTGGTCTCGCTGGGCACCGTGATGGCCGAGAGCCAGGGCGCGAAGGGCATCTTTCTGGACAAGAGCTCGGCTGGCGTCAGGTTCAACGTGATCTTGCTGCGGGGGGACGAGCGCCTGCCGGTGCCTACCTCATTTGAGTTCCAAAGCGGCGACCACATGCTATTCCAGTTCTCCCTCAATCGCGACGCGTACGTCTATGTCCTGACCCGGACGATTCCGGGCGACGCGACAGCGACCTCGCGGTTCGCCGGTTCGCGAGGCATCGAGATCCTGCTGAGCGAGGACGCCAAGCCGGCGCGACCTCCCGCTGCCTACCGCCTGCTTTTTCCTTTGCCGAAAAGTGGCCTACAGAACAGACTAACGGCCGGTGCGGTTCATAGCATTCCTGCCAACGGGGCGCGTTTCACGATGGACAGAGAGCCCGGCATTGAGAAACTCTATCTGGTTCTCTCCCCTGAACCCATTGAGATGAAGCGCTATTTTGACATGGAGACTGGTCGCATATTGCCTATGGGTGCTCGGGACGCGCGATCTGATAATGGTCTCTCCTCCGCCCTCGGAATGCAGTTATTGGAATGGAGTCGGAACGCCGATACGCTGATTGCGGATCCCACGTCAAAGGGTATTCAAATTGAGGGTTACGGCGTCAGTGCAATTTCGAACCGTCCTGCCCTCATCGAAGTTGATTTGAAGCACTCGGTACAATAAGTTGGCCATTCCAAAAGGAAGAGGAAACGAACTCTTCTCGAAGCCAACATGGCTCTGGTTCTCCGCGATGACAACACAGGCTGGGGCCCATTCGCTGGGGGCGGCGGCCAGCCTGGCGTAGCGGGGCGCGTATGCGCGTACCGCTTGGTAGACCGCCTATGATGTATCGTTGACCAGATTCTGGCTGTTCGAATTTTGCGAGCGTGAGCCGCAAAAAGGTGACAACCACAGGGCGGTATAACAGTGTCCTGCGTGGCGGGGCCGAACGGTCGTGCGGAGCCTGTCCGCAACGCGTCATTTGGGTAATATAAAGTTCTGTGAGCGCAGAGGCTACCATTCGGTGTGCGCCGTTGACCCTTCCTTGAGGCACCGAGGGCGGGCAATCAACGTTGTTTCTGGTTATTCATACGGCACTTGTGCCGCTCCGGGTCGCGGCTTCTCATACAGGGCGCGTTCGAGGCTGCCGGATCGATAGCGACGCTGACCTTGCGAATCGCTTGCGGCGTCAGCGGAATCATGCCGCCAAACGCGCGGGACGCTCACGCCTTACGCCAACTGCAAAGCGCCAGAGCCCGGAGAACGACACGGACTCTATGCACTCCACCGCTCACCAACTCTTGCAGAATCTTCCGATCCTTGGCGGACACCTCAATATGCAGGGCAGGACGAGCCATGCCCCGAGGGTGCGCCGAGACATTTCAGATTGGAATTGTTTGTCAAGAGTTTTTTCCAGCGGTCTTGGACCCAGCGAACCCGTCGCTTGATAGGACTCGCAATCCGCCTCCGAGGACCGCACATCGCGAAGGGCCATAGATAGCCGCAACCAAGCCCAATGCGCGTGCCGACGGCGTAATAGCCGCCATTCCCAACTTCCACACACCCGCTGGTTGGCATCATGTGATCAGGCTGCCGCTTTGCACCTGTTTCAGGCCTAAGGGAATTCGTCATCGTCAGCAACAGTATCACCCACGCTTTTTGTAACGGTCATTCGTGGCTACGGCCTAACAACTCTGCCATGGCGGCTTGGGAATCACCCGCCATGGCCATGCCTACGCTCTTGAGAAATCGGTCATAGCGGGCTTTGCCGCGGGCGATGGCTTGGTCGTGCACATCCCTCGGCGGCTCTGGCACACAGGTCAAGAACGTCTTCGCCAGTACGTCCACGAACGCGAACAACGCCTGCAGTCCTATCCGCAGATTGCGGATTTCTCGGGCCATACGATCCAGACTCGCAGCGACCCTTTGCTCCGCCGCATCGACGCCGCTTTCCCGGCCCGCCAGTTCACGTTCGACTGCACCGCGGATGAAGGCACTGCGGCTAGAGAATCCGCCTTTCTGCATCGCCACCGCGATCCGATTTCTGAGTTCTGCATTGATTCGCAGACCGTGGATAACTGTCGATTTTTGTTTCTGTAACATGCTTACCCCCCCTAACCTGTAGGCATTGAAATGGCCGGCGCATGACACCAAAAACCGCCGTTGCGCAATGCGCAACAAAACCGGTCAGACTGCGCGACGCGGTAACGCGTTGAAAACGCAATTACTCACACCAAAAAAACACGGAACTGCGCGACATTTCCTTTATGTTCCACTACCGGACTCTGGCTGCCCGCTGCCTGCCCTCGCTCCCCTCCACGGTTTCAAACTGTTGCAGCCTGTTGCCGGGCGCCAGCAAGTCGACCGGTTGTTACAGATCGTGCTGAATGTGTTTCGGACGGTTACAGCCAAAAATGCTTCGCGGTTTCTGTCTCGAACCCTCTCTGCCAAGGCCTACAGATTGAGGGCGTCGTTTGACGATGACCGCGCACCTGGTTTCGCCATCCAGAAAGAGAACCAAATCCGATCTCGTCCATCTGCGCGCACTCCCGAGTGCTGAGCCGGCAACCAGCACGGGCCGCGTGGCGTGGATCTGGCCCGAGATCGAGGCCGCGCTCGGTACCGGAAAGAAACTGCGGGAAGTACGGGATGCTGCCCGCGCCGATGGCTTCGACATCCCATATCCTCAGTTTCGGGTCTACGTTTCCCGCCTTCGGCATAGGTTGCTCAATCATTCGACAGAACCCGCACCGCAGCCAAGCGCGGTGAACTCAGCCGCCACGTCGGCTTCCGCATCCCCGGCGGCAAGCGATCCGTTCCGAAACCTCCGCGAGCAGCGGGAGAAAAAGCAGTCAACCGGATTCGACTATGACCCATTCTCAATTCAAAAGCAGCTTATCGACTAGGAGAACCCCATGGCAACAACAGAAAACGGAAAGCCGAGATCCAATCAGGTCCATTTAGTCCTTCAGGGAAAAGGAGGCGTCGGAAAGAGTTTTGTTTCCGCCATTCTCGGCCAGTATTTTCATGCCCGGAAAGGCACCCTTCATTGCTTTGATACCGATCCGGTCAACGCGACCTTCGCCCAATATCAGGCGCTTGGCGCCGAACACATCAACGTTTTACGTCGTGGGGCAATCCACGATAA
>JBEKTJ010000070.1:0-30590 GCA_049516155.1 Bryobacteraceae bacterium | reverse complement strand
CGACAAGAACAGCGTGGACGTGGCGATTGCGACCAATATGATTTCAGTGGGTCTGGACATTACGCGGCTTGGACTGATGGTCGTGTTCGGACAGCCCAAGACCTCGGCTGAGTACATTCAGGCGACCAGCCGCGTGGGGCGTGATCCGGCGCGACCGGGATTAGTGGTGACCATCCTGAACGTGCACAAGCCACGCGACCGGTCCCATTATGAGCGTTTCGCGGCCTACCACGAGACGTTCTATCGTAGTGTGGAAGCCACCAGCGTGACGCCATTCTCGCCGCGCGCTTTGGATCGCGGCTTGGCGGCGTCTCTGGTTGCGCTATCGCGGTTGGGCCTGGACGTGATGACGCCGCCCAGAGGCGCTATGGAGATCCTCAACACACGCAATGCGTTGGGTTTGGCGGTTGATCGCTTCGGCGAGAGGGCCTTCAACCACGCCAAACTCGACAGCAACGTCCGCACGCGGTTGCGGCAGAGAGTCCGGGAGCGCTGTGAAGACCTTCTGGACGACTGGACAGGCGTGGTTCAGGACCAGAAGAGAGTTGGCGCATCATTGCAGTACAACCCGCATGAGCGGGGGGCCGGGCCGGCATTGTTGCAGGATTTCCTGGACCCGGCTTTGCGGGCGCTGCCTGCCGGCAATTGGAAGATGAAGTTCCGCGCCAACCGTTCGCTACGCGATGTGGAAGCGAGCGTGAACCTTTGGGTGCGCGGCCTTGACAATGTAGACTTGGACGACGAACAGTGAACGGTACGAATCGAAAAAGACCGCAGGGCGAAATCCGGCAGAGCCAGCTCATCACCACGTTCGGTCCTGGAGCGATGACCGATTTGCCCGAGCGGTCGGTGCTCGTTTCGGGGCTGGACTTCTGGTTCGGAGAACGAACCGTAATCAGCGAACCGCGGCTGGCCGGCAAGATCGCAACCTTATTGCAGGTACCGGCAGTGCGGTTGGAGACACCTCCCCAGTCCGGCGATGTGGACGACATCCGGCCGAGCGGCGTTCCGGTGTTCCGTTTTCCCGAGTGGTTCGTTACGCAGGATTCGCCTGGGCTATTTGCCGGCGAAGGGCGGCGCACACGATACCTGGTGCACTTGCGCGCTCTGGCCAAGGGGAATCGATTCATCGATCCCGACACCGGGAAAAAGCTGAAGGTCGTGCCAGTGCGGTTCGTACGGGCCTGTCGGCGCGGGCACATCGGCGACATCGATTGGTATTTCTTCCTTCATGGGACTGACAATCAATGCCGTGGCCAGGGGCGGCTGCTGTTCTTGGACGAACGCGGAACGAGCGGCGACCTTTCGGAGATCTGGATTCGCTGCGAGTGCGGCCAGGAGCGCAGCATGGCGCAGGTGGCGATCCAGAAGGCTGAAGTGTTCGGACGCTGCGACGGCGCGCGGCCGTGGCTCGGCCCGGCGATGAAGGAGAAATGCGACGAGATGAACCGGCTGCTGGTGCGGACTGCCTCGAACGCTTACTTCCCGCAGCGCATCAGCGTGATCTCGCTACCGGAGCGAAATGAGACAGTGCGGGAGGCAGTGACGGCTGCTTGGGATTTCTTGGAAGCTGCCGAGAGCGAGGAGGATGTCGCCCGCGAGCGGCGTAAGCCCAAAGTCCGCGCGGCGCTCGACGGTGTATCGGATGGCGAGGTCTGGGCCGAGATTCAGGCGCGCAGGGGTGCCCTGACCGCACAGGAGAAATCAGTCAAAGGAGCCGAACTGGAGACGCTGCTCGCCACGGCGGACGAAATCGGCGAGGACCGTCCCGAGGGCGTTTTCTACGCTGGGACCTTACCCAAGGCAGAATGGGAACGACCGTGGATGAACGGGATCGAGAAGGTTGTCCTTGTACAGCGCCTGCGCGAAGTCATGGCGTTGGTGGGATTCACGCGGTTTGAAGCCGCCGCGCCGGATACGGAAGGCGAACTCGATATGGGCGTCCGGCGCGCGGAACTGGCGCGGGATCTGTCCTGGGTGCCAGCGGTAGAGAACAAGGGTGAAGGAGTTTTTCTTCAGTTCCGCAAAAGTGCCATTGACGAGTGGCTCGGTCGTGATGGTGTTAGCGCGCGGATTGGACAACTGAAGCGTGGTTTCGATGCATGGAAGGCAGAACACAGCGCATCGCGGCGGGACTTTCCGCATCCGGCGTACATCCTGCTGCATTCGTTTTCCCATCTGCTGATTACGGCCGTGGCGCTGGAATGCGGATATCCGGCCAGTTCCATCCGCGAGCGGATTTACGCGCTGCCACAACTTGGGTACGGAGTGCTGCTGTACACCGGGAGTTCCGACGCCGAGGGAACGCTGGGCGGATTGATCGAGGTCGGACGGCGGATCGCAGGCTCGATTCGCGGCGCTTTGGAACTTGGGAGGCTGTGCTCGAACGATCCTGTCTGCGCTCAGCACGCGCCGGAAGGTCACCACGAGCGGCGTTTCCTCCAGGGCGCTGCATGCCACGGCTGTCTATTGCTGGCCGAGACAAGCTGCGAGCAGCAGAACGATTTATTGGACCGAGCGCTGGTCGTGCGGACCGTGCAGGGCGAAGGCGCCGAGTTCTTCCGGGAGTCGGAGTCGTGAGTCCTGGCGCTGGCCTGGCGAGGCTGGGCGAGGCCGATCTGCGGGCGCTCGCGGCTGCAATCCGGTCCGGGCGGTTGGGTCCGCCATTTGGGATGTCGGCGGTGCAGCGGATCACCGGACAATCGATGGCCGCAGCAGTTGCCCACGATTTGAAGGTTCTTTCGTTGGAAGGATGCACTCCCGGCGGTCTGGCTTCCTGTTTGGAGGTTGTCGCTACCTCGGCTGCGGCGCGGTCATCCGTAGAGGACAAGATCCAGTTGGTGATGACGGGACCGGAAGGGCGGGCATATCACCGCGACACCGCAGTTGTGGTGCAGGATTTGTTCCGCCGGGCTGAACGAAGCGTGCTGGTTGCGGGCTACGCTTTCTATCAAGGAAAAGAGGTCTTCGAAGAGCTTGGCCGTCGCATGGATGAACTGCCAGACTTGCACGTGCGTGTTTTTCTGAATGTCGCCCGCAAGCCGGAGGATGCGGGAAGCCCCGCCGAGATCGTTTCAGGATTCGTGCGGAAGTTCAAGGCGTACAACTGGCCCGCTGGATGTCGCTCGCCGGAGCTATTTTACGACTGCCGTTCGCTCGCGGCCGTCGAAGGCCCGGTATCCCTGCACGCGAAGTGCATCGTGGTTGACGGGCGGGAACTCTTCATCTCGTCGGCGAACTTTACAGAGGCGGCACAATACCGGAACATCGAGGTTGGCGTGCTGGTCAGGTCTGCTGCGCTCGCACGCCAAGCCACAGAATTCTTTGACGCCATGGTCGGCGAGCGCGTGTGCGTGCGCGCCGCATAGGACCCCTCTGCATCCGCTACACGCCGACCCTCAGCTTGATCCCATCATTGACCGCGTGAATGAGATCTTGTTTCGTGCCCAGATAGCGTTCGGTCGTTTGTACGGACGCGTGGCCAAGCAGCATTTGGATCTGCTCCAGTTCGCCACCGGCGGCGCGGCAGAACTTTGCACAGGAGCGGCGACAATCGTGCGGCGCGATTCCCGCAACCCCAGCAGCCTTGGCATACGGCTTGATCATCTGCCAAACGACTTTTTCGGAAAGCACATCGCCTTGTATCCGGCCGCCGCGGTTGACGGGGCGGAAGATGTAGCCGTCCAACACGCCGGCGGGACCGGTCCAGGCATCGATTGCCACCTTGACCCACGCGGGCATGGGCACGGTCCGAATGCGCCCGTGCTTCCCGATGAGATCTACAATGCACCAGCGGCCATCGCGCTGTTGCACGTGGCCCATCGTAAGCGCCGCCGCTTCGAACCGGCGCAACGCGCAGCCGAGGAGCACGGCGATGATGGCGCGGTCGCGCAGGCCGACCAATTTGGAAATGTCGGGCGCGTTCAGGAGCGCCTGAGCTTCTTTGGTATTCAGCCAGTTCCCGGTACGGACCCCGAGAGTCTTCGCGCTTTTCACGCGCTGGATACCTGCGGCCAGTTCGGGCGCCAGCAGGCCGTTGTCCATGGCCTCCACCGCCAGCTTGCGGATCGCCGACATGCGGACGATGATGGACGACGACCCCAGCTCGCGTGCGTCCAGGGATACGCGCCAGGCGTTCACGGTGGCCTTGGTGAAGCCCGGTCGCGGTTCCTGGCCGTACCAGCCAAAGAATTCGTCTAGGGCCATGTTGTAGACCCTTTTCGTGATCGGTGAGCGGACGCTGTCCAGGACCAGGGACTTCATCCGCCGCCATTCGCTTGCTTTGTCAACTACGGTTAACTCATTCATTCTGTGCCCCTTAATGGGTAATATCGGTAGCCTCATGACCTTACCTCGCGACGCCGGGGACAGCAAGCGTAGTCTTCTGGAAACCACCGTGAACGGCCTTCCAGGGCCCCGAATTGAGATAATCGTAGACTGTGCCGATTCGGGATTTTCGATTCCGACACCATCCCAAGGGACCGCCGGGCTGAACTTGAGGCGGCCGTGGTTGCTGCCGGGAGGCATCTGAGCAAGCTCTTCGAGGGATGGATTGTCGCCACGCCGGACCGCCGGAAGTTCGCGGTCCGGATCACGTCATATCCGGCGGTAGATATTTCCATCCCGTTCGAGTGGAACGCGACTCCGGTCGAGGTTACCGAGCGAGTGCGAACAGCGATGGACGATTGACGCCGCGGCCTGCATTACAGGCACGTCGGGGCGGAGCCGGATGGACGTCCACATCTTGTTGGCTGACCGATGGCTACATTTGGTCGCGCTCCAGGAGTCGATCCAGAGGATATGGAACCAGAACGATCAATGCGACCGGTTCGACAATGTGCTTTATGTCATGAGGAGCGCGAACTCTGCAACAGCCACTTAGTGCCGAAGGGTACGTATCGAATTCTGCGTTCGAAAGTTCATAAGAATCCAAACCCGATGGTGTTGAACCGGGGAGAGGCGGGGCGCACGACATCGAGACAGATCGTTGACTATCTGCTCTGCGAGGAATGCGAGGGACGATTCAGCCGTCTTGGTGAAGACTGGCTTTTGAAGTACTGCTATCGGGAACACAAGTTTCTACTTCGGGAGATTCTTCAACAAAACAGGCCATACTCTGACGGTGAAATATCCGTATACCCAGCCGCACGCATTCTTGACATTGATACGACGCGCCTGATCTATTTTGCAATGAGCGTGTTCTGGAGAGCTGGTGTTCATAGCTGGCCCTGGGAAGGCGAAGATGTGCAAATCGAGCTCGGGCCGTACCTTGAACCGATACGGAGGTTCTTGATGGGCGAAGGCGGGTTTCCGAGCAACATGGCTTTGTTCGTTCGCGTACCGGCGATTGACCAGTTATTGCAAACAAGTTTTCCGCCTGAAAGCAGAAATCATGACGGAGCGCATTCCCATCACTTCGCCATGCCAGGAATCCTGTTTATGCTCGTTGTCGGAAAGAGGGGACTAGAGGGCAGCGATACTGCTTCGACAGCGCCCGGCCCAGAGCGATACATCTACATTTACAAGAGCATGGATGAAGCGGATTTAGCGAATGCCGTAGATCTCGTCAAAGCGTCAAGACAACGCGTGCCGCGACCGTAGCTCAAAGTATTACTTTGTTCAGAGGTGCGTGGTTCAGTTTGGCGCGTGGTGCAAGACCACTGCCGTTCAAACAGAAAGTCGCTGCTATGCACGTGCGCGTGTTGGCGCACTCGAACCGCTTTGGATTTCGCCATATGTTCTCCAGCTTATGCCTATGCACAACCCGCTGCCATTGCCAAGCCCGATGCCAAGTTCCTATAACCTAAGCTCAAATGGGGCTCGCCGTGGTGCTGAACGCCTGCCAGTCTGCGATGCTGGACACCTAGGCCGGCGACCTTCGCCTCAGTCGCCACGGCTCTGCTCCAGAGCGGCATGCGCAGCGTGGTGGCCAGGGCCTATTCGCTCTGCGTCAGGGGCACGCAGGTGTTCCTGCCGGCGTTATACCGGCGGTTGTTTGAAGCGGCAGCGTGGCTGAAGCCGTGCGCGGACGCCGCTAGGAAATTCTGGCCCACAAGGACCGCGTCTGAGCACGCGGCCGATATCCGCTCGAAGACTGGCTGCTGCCGGTGCTCTACCAGCAGGACCCGCTCGACGTCGGCTTTGCGAAGAAGGCCAAGGCGGAGGCGCGCGACTCGCTCGTACCACAGGAAGTGCGGTCATCGACGACCCTTACGGCTTCGCCGGCCGCGACGGGTCCAAATCTTGGAGATGAAACGCGCGGCCTCGCAATGCCCCGGTGGTTCTGGTGCAGGGCTTGGGCGGAGTCGGCAAGACCTCCCTGGCGCACGGCTTCTTCCGCTGGCCTGGACGAAACAGGCGGCCTCGACGGCGCGCTGTGGTTCGATAGTCGTCCGCGATGTCCGCAGCGCCGCAACGAGGTGGGTGCAGGAAAAGCCGGCCGCAGTCCTTTGCGCTCTCGTGCTTCGGCGGAAGGTGGGATGGGTGCCCACAACCTCGCGCTCGCTATTTGGGCGGGGTGTGTTTCGAAAAGTCGATCCAGCTTTGGCCGTAATTACTTGAGCTCCGACCGGACTGGTACGTCTGATTAAGCATCGCTAGCAGATCAAAGGCGAACGTGGAAAACTCGTTCGTCGTCCACCTGAGAAGGGCCGACCAGTACGTGCCACCGAATTGCTTGGATTCCGACAACACGAGGTCAGCCATCAGGTCGGGTCCAATGGGCCCGATTGGCCCAGGAGGTGTGTTGCTAGAGTAAGTAAGGCCGATAGTGGCACTCAACTCAGGCCGGAGTCCTTCGCCACGCAGTATCAGGCCCCCTGGCCAAACTCTTCGGGCGTCCGGAACGAAATCGGAGAGCGCCGGCCAAGCCTTGCGGGCTTCGTTGCGCAATTCGAAGAAAATGATAGCCGTGAAGAACTGCTGTGGAAGAAACTTCTTGAACTGCTCACCGGGCGCATCCACGCCGGCAAGGAGATAATCCAAGTCGGAAAGGTGTTCCAAGGCCGAAGATACGCTCTTGGAAGTGAAGGCGGCCTTCACTTCCAGCACACAACGAACGTATTCAGCCGGTATCGCGCGGGGTGCTCCGGCTGCACTCGCGTCGGGGTTGTCCTCAATCCACAGAACCGGAGCTTCGATTTGGTCGTAGATAATGACATCGAAGTGGGGGAGCTTCGTGTTTTCGGTCTGTCCTTGTGAAACGACGTAGCCCGATGTTACGCCGTACCGCTTCGGCAGGAATCCGGTCAACCAGTCTCGTACTTGGGCCTCGGCGACACGCCCATGAAAAATCTCAATTTCGTGAGCGGCGGCCTGTCCCCTTGCGCGATCATAGGCATCCAGCATTTTTTTCTTGGCACCCAGGACCTGTCGCCAACCTTGAGTGCCAGTGAGAGGCAGACCTGAACCGCCGGACATTGAGACTATGCGGATTTGCGCCATTTTGTTGGTTTGGGTGCTGACCCTTTACTGTACCGCCGCGAACGGTCGCCCTTCCATTCGGAATCACGCAGCGGCTCTCATAAATATATTTCTAGGCGTTGAGTATTTTTTCAGGTATGGTTCCTGAGTCCGTGGTAGTAGGGAACTCATCGGCTGCCGGTTCGACAGTAAGCGTTAATTTTTCAAACACCACTTGGCCTCCGATTCGTTTTTCCCGTTGCTCAAGTACCGCAATCTTCAATATCGTCCTTGGATAGATGACGTGGTCCACACCTCCTCCGAAGACTATCCATTCTTGGTCAGTTGGGCGCTGCGGGAGACCAAACCCGCCGTTTCCATCAATCCCATAGAAATTCACGTTGACGCCGGGCGTTCTTTTGAAGCGCAAACTCGGAATTTGGCAACGCCGCGCCCCCTGTTTTCAATCCCGACGGTAAACAGGCGGTCCATAGTGCTGCCTACCATCTGATTAATCTTTCCCTCCTCGATGAAGAGCTTCAATGCCGGCCGTCGGCGCTTCCCGAACATGTCAGGGATCTGAAAATACTCCATCGGGATTGTCCCCGCACTGACCTTCAAGTAGAACTTCCAATCCTTCGGGAACGGCAGGGAAGACCCTCAGTAGGGGGAACATCAACGAGGACAAACCCCGAAATCGAGCCTGGCGGCTCAAAAACGGTTGCCACTTGGACGCCCTCCAGACATGGCTCAACCAACTGCCCGATGAGGTTTTCGATCCTTGATTTCACGGTCAGCGCATCGGCTACAGGCCGAGGCTGCTGGATCATATCGGGGTCATCCTTGCTTGGGCCACCTCTGGCCTCCATTCCAATAACTACGACGCCGCCATCGGCATTGGCGAATCCGCAGAGGGCTTTTGGAAGGACCTTTTGAGCGTCATTCTCATTGGGCGGCCAAATCTTGCAGTCCAGATACAGATTCTCGGTCGTGCCGACTAGCGCCTTGATCGCAGCCAGGTCCTGCAAACGATTGAACGACTCTTCATGTAACTGCACAGGACATTCTCTCCACCAGAGTAGTGCGTCTCGTCGGGATTGTCCACACCGGCATTTCCGCGCGCGATGAAAGAGCACTCGCGAAGCGGGGCCAGCAAACGGGGGCGTTGTGCGGCGTTATCGGTAGCCAGAAACGGGTGGATATGGAGTCTAGTCACCTTCTGGCGAGCAGCGCCAAGGAAACAGCGGATTAACACGAGTGCGGAGCTTCGAGGATTTGGTGCATCGCCGAGCAATGCCGCAGTTTTCGCTATTGCACCCGGAACGGTTGGAACAAAACAATGGCTGGCGCTTCCGCCCGCGTTCGTTGTCCCATAGAAATCGCCATTTTCGGCCAGGACCAAGCCGGCCTGAGGGTTCGCACCGTCCGCGCAGTACGTTTGTGAGCAGAACCTGTAGATCGTCGTCAACTCGCCAGCCGCGCTGATCTTGAATAGCGTGCCGGAGCCGAGAGCGCCTTCGGTGGCGCTGCCTCCGTAATAGGTCGTCCCGTAAAGGTCTCCGTCGCCTCCCTGGGCCAACCCAGACAATGGCGTCGAGCCGTCGGCGTTGTCAAAGCTGAACAGCGTGGTGAAGGTCTTGAGCCGGCAGGGTTGCGGCGCACGCACACACTGCTAGAGCAATGCAAGTTCTCCTTACCAATCTCGAAAGCATATTCCTCCTCGCCGGCGCTCGGCCACTACAAACGAAACGACAACCGATCATAGCAGTTCTTTTGGCGACCGAATCGCCGTTACCGCGCCCTAATGGCACCCGGCGGAGTGCGGGAGTTGCGCGACGCCTTGATAACGTTCCATATCGGCATGTAGCCCAGCGCTGGGCCAGTCCGCTTACTTTGGATTGGGTGGGGAAAGTGGAGACCGAGGCGACCCATCTACATCTTTCCCTTCCTAACGCCGATACATGAGCGACGCTTTGGTCAGTAAACGCGGAAGCCTCGGCGTCGAGGCTGTACACTGGGCATCGTTCTTCCTGTCGCCGCGCCTCTTGTCGATGCTCCGCAACAGATTACGGATTACCAGTGTTGACCGTCTCCCAGCTTGAGCATGTGATCCCACCCGTTGCAGTCGAGAGCGTCGAGAGGATTCCTACCGTGCCGGAATCAGCGGGAACCGCTTGGGTCTGAGTAACATCGGCTGGCGGCTCAGTCTTCGGCTGCGACAGCGAAAAGATGGACTCGAACGTACTGCCAGAGACGAGCCAAGCGTTCCACGTCGCGGCAGTTGGAGTGCCGATCTCGAAGTTCATGGTTAGAGTACCGGAGCTATAGGTAAGCGTGTCCGTCAGGGTACAACTCTCAGGCAGGGCAACCTCATAGACAGTGCCGTCGTCATAGGTTCCGCCGATCTGAGTGGTTGAGTAAAGCGCACCGCCGACCTTGATGAGGGGAGAAATCGGATCGATAGGGCTGCTGAACTCGTAAAGAACGGTCTCGGCCGTCGTCGAGGGATCAATCTCGAACACGGTGAGCCCCGTCGTGCCGTAGAGGGTGCCAGCCACCGAAAGCATACCGGCACTAGGATTGCTCCCATCACTACCGCCTGTGAACTCGTGCAGGGGGGTGACGACTCCGGAGGACGGGTTCATCGCGAACGCTGTACCGCAGCCGTAGGGAGGGATGGTCGTCGGCGCCGCTTCAAGACCGCGCGGATTCGGGCCGCGTTATTGAACCATTATCGCGAGGTAACGGAGGCGGCTTCCATGGAGCCTCGGTTTGGCTTGACGAGCGAATGGATCGTCAGACGGTGAAAGATGCCGGCCTGATCATCGACGGGTCCAACCACAGGAGCCGTTGGCAGCGTGTTTTCCCGGCGACGACCTGTTCACACCTGGGAGCGAAATTACCGGAAAACTAGAAGGAGTTACTCGTATCGCAGCGCTTCCACCGGATCGATCTTGGCCGCCCGACGCGTCGGCACCCAACATGCCATTAGCGATACGCCGGCAAACAAAACCGCCACGCCGATCAGCGTGACCGGATCGGTCGGCTCCACTTGAAACAGGAAGGACTTGAGCACGCGCGACAAGACCAGCCCGGCCGCCATGCCCGCGACAACACCGCCCGCAATCAGCCGGAATCCTTCTCCGAAAATCAGATTCCGGATGTCCCGTTGCCGCGCTCCCACTGCCGAGCGAATGGCAATCTCGCGCCGGCGGGAGGCCACCGACAACGAAAGCACGCCATAGATACCCACCAGGGTTAACACGCTGCCGATCAGCGCAAAACCGGCTAGCAACTGCATGGCGAACGTTCGGGACGCCAGCGAATCGCCGCGAATCTGCTCCAGGGTTTTCATATTCTCCACGGCGACGGTAGGGTTAACTGAACGCAGCTCACGTTGCACGGCGGCCATGATCGAACGCGGGTCGGCCGCCGTCCGAAGCACCAAATGCTTGGAGAACGCGCGGGCCTGCCACAGGGGAAGATAAATCTCGGGAGATCCCGCGTGCGTCAGATCGTCGGTACGGCCATTCGCCACCACGCCCACGATTTCCGAGGAGTCCTGTTTCCGCCCAGACAGCCACATCTTCTTTCCAATGGCAACTGCATGGGGAAAATAGCGATCCGCCAGAGCCTTGTTGACCACGGCCACGCTGGGTGCCTTGCCGGTATCGATGGAGCGGAAGTCCCGCCCATCCAAAATGGGCAGCCCCAAGAGCTTGAAGTAGTCCTCCGTTACGGCCCGCAGGGGCACCGAAATACGGTCGCTTTCCTTGACGGCCTCGGGTTGCCCTTCCATCTCGACAGTCGCCGGCCAGTTGTTGCCGGTCAGGGGCACGCCCCACGCAAAAGCCGCATACTGAACTCCGGGAATCGCGGATACGCGTTCCAAAGCCCGGCGATGATACGCCTCCCAGTCGCCCTCGACCGCCGTGACGCTCATCGTCAAAATACGTGAGACGCTGTAACCCGATGGCACGTTGGCGATGTTCATTATGGTGCGGATCAGCAGGCCGGCACCCACCAGCAACGCCAGGGTCAGCGCCGTCTGCACCAATGTTACGCCCCGCAGCAGCCGGCGTTCTCCACGCCCCGCGCTACTTTTCGGTCCGGCGCTTTTCAGCACGGCCATGGGATCGAGCCGGGAGGCGCGCAGAGCTGGAATCAGCCCCGCCAGAAGGGCTGCGAAGACCGCCGACGCGAGACCGAAGGCCAGCACCGGCCAACCGGTAGTAACCGCATCCAGACGCGGGATGGCGTGTCCACCGATCAGCTTGAACAGCTTGACGGCTCCCAGCGCCAGCCCCACGCCCAGTGCGCCGCCCGCCAGAGCCAGCAGCAGGCTCTCGATGGACACCTGCCGGAACAGGGCCACGCGCCCCACCCCCAGGGCGCTGCGTACCGCGTATTCCTGTTGCCGCTGCAGCCCGCGCACCAACAGCAGCGCCGCCGCATTTCCGCAAGCGATCAAGAGAACCAACGCCGCCGCGCCCAGCAAGGGCGACAGAATGCGGCTGCCATCGCGATTCATATCGGACGTTAGCAAATGCACCTCCGGGGTGAACCCTTCGAAGTGGCGTTCGGCCTGCGCCTCCCGGACGGCAGCCACCTTGAGTTCGCCTTGCGCTTGCCGAACTGTGCTCCCATCCCGCAGCCGACCCACCACATTCCAAAACGCGGCTTGCAGATTCTCGGTGGGTTTGGAAGGAGCCGGAATCCAATAGTCCACCTGCGCGTTCACGTTGTAATTCGGCTCCTGCGCATTTCCGGGCGACGGCAGAAAACGGACGCCCGGCGGCATCACCCCGATCACTTTGGGAGGCGTGTCCCAACGGCTGATGCGGATGGTCTTGCCGACGATGTTTGGATCGCCGTTGAACTTCCTTTGCCAAAGCTCGTAGCCGAGAACGATCACCGGCGCCGGTTTGGCTCGAGTTTCGGAATCCAGGAACGTGCGGCCGATGATGGGCTGGAGTCCGAGCGCGCGGAAATAGTCCCGCGTGACCCACATGCCCTCCATCGATACGCTGCCGTCGTTCAGCACCAGGAAGTTGAAATCCCAGGCATACGCCGCGATGGCATCGAACGACTTCGCGTCCTTCTGCCATTCCATCCATTGCGCGGCGGGCCAACCCCGCGGCGCGGTCATCTGTTGCCCGTCGGTCCGAGCCGCTGGTATCAGAACCAGCCGCTCCGGTTGCCTGTAAGGCGGCGGCGTCAGCAGGACGCCTCGAATCAGGCTGAACACCGCCGATGTTGCGCCAATGCCCAACGCCAGCGTGAGCACGGCGATCAACGTGAAGCCGGGTTGTTTGCGCAGCATCCGCAGGCCGAGGCGCAAGTCTTGAAGCATGGTGGTCCTCCGTTAACTCCCTTTGACGCATTGAATCCGGCATGCGTTAGCATCACAATGCCATACCCGATATAGCTGGGCGATGGGGATCGGGCACGAGCCGACCAGAGACGCACCTAATCGTGTGCGAGTGCACGGAAATAGTCGTGGGCACATGGCGACTCGAACGAGAAATCCGAACGCGCTAGTTGTGGAAGTGCCGCCGCCACGGGCCGTTTCAGTTCGGCAGGCAACGCGGCATTGCACCACTTATCGGACACTATTTTCGGCCCGCAGAGCGCTTCACCCCAAGGCCAGGCGCGCCGCGCGGTTCCGGCCCGCGGGCGTGTCGGCGTCGCCGGTTGCAAACAGCGGGCGCGGCGGGCACAACGTCGTGGGACCCAGGTAGTGGATCAGGCAGCGTGGCGGTCAAGCCTCGCTGCGACGGCCTTCGCTAGCGCGGCCCCGAGCACAAGCCGCGATACCATCCCACGTTTACAACCGTGCAGGACCACGCGCGATGCAATGGCCGCAAGCACCGCCGGTCAGTTATCTCGGTGCTCTTCCTCGAATTCGGAGAGTGCCGCGAGAAAGCCGGCGGCGGCGTTCAGGTTGTACCCGGCGAGGTCCTTCATGAACCGCTGAATCATTGGGGCGCGGCCCATCCGGCCGGCGAATTTCTTCGACAGCCAGATCGCCAGCGGGATGATGGCCAGCCCCACCAACAGATTCGCTACCAAGTAAGCGGTGCCGAGTAGTCTGTAGGCGTCCAGCCCCCAAAGCCCCTTAAGCGCCACAATCAGGAGAGGCGTCCAAACCAGCGTCGCTACCAGGAAGATCCCTTGAATGTATCGGATACGGAGCACCCGCAAGTCCTCAAGCTGCTTCTGAATGATAGCAATCGGCTGGTCATAGTCAATCTGCAGTGCGGCCACAATCTGCCGTATGATGGCAATCAAGATCGCAATCGCGAACACGTCCAGGGCGGCGGCGGGTAGTGCAAACCGCGCCATGGCAATGTGCTCGTAGATAAAGGAGCCAAGTGCGACAACAACCGCAAACTGAATGACCGACTCCAAGCCCAGGAAAAAGGCCAGGCGCCGCAAAGGCGACCGTACCCGGTTTAATTTGGTTGCAATTAACAGCTGCTTACTCAAACGGATGTTCACGTCGAGTTTGCGATCATATTCAGCCCATGTCTTTCTGAGATCGTCCAGTTCCACCATATGCTCCTTTTTTCAGGACCGGTTAAGTTCCGGAAACTTCCTGCTTCATCGTCTTTTTCAATCTGTTAATCTTCGTTGCGACATTGGTTTCACTGATACCCAACACGTCCGCGATTTCGTGGTAGCTATTCCCGTCCAAGTAGAGCAGGACGAGCGCCTTGTTCAGTGGCTCAAGTCCTTCGATGAATTGGTAAAGGAGCCGTATGCCTTCTGGCTGGCTCTCCGTGTCATCAACCGCTTCCATAAGGTGCTCCTCGTCGGAAACAACATGCTGTGTTCTCGTGTTCTCGCGGCGGTAGAAGGAAATCGCGACATTGAGGGCGATGCGGTACATCCAGGTTGAAAACCGGTAGCGCTCGTCGAATCTGCCGAATGATCGCCACAGTTGGATGATGATTTCCTGCGCAAGATCGTCCCGGTCGTCACGGTTCCGGCAGTACGAGTTGCAGACCTTGTAGAGGATTTTCTTGTGCTCATCGACCCGGGTCTGAAACCGTTCCTGGAGTTCTGGTGTGGTCATCTGCTTTCTTGTTGCGTCCGCTGCTCCCGCAACAGTGCTGTCACCTTGTTATTCGCGCCGGCACTGAAACAAATCACACCGGGAGCATATTTTTTCGGGAAATGCTCCAAAGCGGCCTGACGGCCTCGCTTTAGCTTAGGCTGAAATTGTCACGCTGCGGATCGCGGCGACACACACGGGAGGAATCGGCTGCGTTCAGTACACCGAATAGCGCAACGCTACGTGGCAAACCACGCTGCTCAAGTCTGCTGCCCGAATCCCCCTGGGCCTTCTTGGAGCTTCGTTCCGTTCCACCCTTCCACGTCAGACGGGCCGGCGGCATCGCTCCGTCAGGAAGTAGCGAGTCTGCGCGGCGTTATCCACCAATATCGGACACTAACCCTGGCTCGGCAGTGCGAGGTTCCGGCTAGTCATGGTCTGGCTGATACTCCGGTTGAGGGTCGCACAAAATCGTCAAGCCGTTTTGAACACAGATCGTGCCCGGTGCACATTTAGAAAAGACCCATTTCCCGTGTTCGCACGTGTCGAACCCTTGCCCATGACATCGCATCGTCCCATCCTTGCACGTTTTAGCGTGAGTCTGCCCCACCGCCAAGCTTGCCAGCACGCCTCCGGTAATAGCCTTGCCCGCGAGCTTGAGTGCTTTCCTGCGCCCCATGGGCGCTGCGAGAATCTTGGCGAGTTCGTCAAATACGATCATGCCAAAATCATAACACCAGCCGCCGCGCGAGGTGCTTGCTGGCCACAGTCGCGCTCTCCCGTTGGCGACGCCCCCGAACGTGACGGCCGCCTCGGGCAAGGGCCGGCGCACGCGCGCAGCTATGATCATCTCGGCCATCGACATCCCAGGCCGGAATCATTCGGCCGCGGTCAAGCGGCGGCTGAGGTCGGCGGCGCGGTCGGCGTACCCGGCGGCTTCCGTTTGGTTGCCGAGTACGCCCAAGGCTTGGGCGAGGATCTCGCACGCGTCACGCTCGGCCCAGGCGTACTCGCAGTCCTCGGCGATCTCGAGGGAAGACTCGGCGTCGTTACGGGCGGTCGCTGGGTCGCGACGGGCGAGGGCTATGCGGGCGCGGAGCACCAGGGCATCGGCATGGCTCAGTCTGTAATTCCGCGGAGCTGCGAGGTCTAACGCGCGCTCGCAAGCGGCGAGGGTGGCCATGTTCACCGCCAACGACGCCGTGCTGCCCTTCCCACTAAAGCGAGCTCCGGACCAGGTGGATGCGCAACTGGATGCGCTGATTTACGAGGCACTTCCCCTTCCCAAGGCGGTTGAAAACTTGACACTTTTGGATAGAAGTCAGTTACATTAGACGGCGAGACGTTTTGCTCGCGAAAAATGGAGCTTCGAAATGCGACCTCGACTAGCATTGCCGGCCGCCATTCTGCTCGGAATCGCCGGCGGCCTATCGATGCCCGCGGCCGCCCAAAATGCGAAGTGCCCTCGGGCGACCGGAAAAGACTTCCGCGGGCAGGACCTCACCGACCACAATTTCCGAACCGCCCCGCCTGGATCTTTGCGTTCTGCGAACTTCGCGGGCGCTAAACTCAGCGGCGCGGCTTTCGACCAACAGGACCTCACCGGCGCCAGTTTCGAGGGGGCGAATCTCGGGCCATCCAAGAAGGGGTCTGTCGGCTTTACTAAGACTATCCTCGATCATACCTGCTTCATCGGGGCGAGCCTGGACAAGACGGACTTTACGGACGCCGACATCCAGTGCGCCGATTTTTCACAAACATCGTTGATGTATGCGAAATTCGGGCCGACGCAGGAGATCCACGCGAGCGCATCGTGCCGCACCAAGTTCGTGGGCGCAACGCTGGACGTGCGTCTGATCAGCAACGACTTCTTAGGAAAAAGCAACTGGAGCAAGTCGGACTTCACCGACGCGAATTTTCAGAACTCGGGTCCGCCATTCTCCCTGGCCGGGAAAGACGTTACCGGAGCGATTCTCGCCGGAACGATCTGGATCGGCGTTGACATGACTGGCGCCAACCTGACGGACGTCGATTTCAGCCGAGCCAACATCACCCAGGCGGATCTCAGCGGCACGGCGGCGAATGGCGCCAAGTTCTATAACACGAAGGCAAGCGAGGCCAAGTTCGTGTGCGCCCAGTTTTATGGCACGGGCGGAGGACAGCAGAAGAAGCCTGACGGTTCCGCATGTCCCAAACCTCCCGCAACCACGAACCCGATGCAGGCAGCGGACTTCCGGCTGGCAACGCTGTTCAACGCGGATTTTACGAGCGCGATTCTGGACCATGCGCGGCTATCCGGCGCCAACCTTAACCGGGCGAGCCTCCCGAATGCAAGTCTGGCTCAGGCAAGCCTGCAATCGACTCAAAACCCCGCCATCGACGTTGCCAACGTGCAGTTCGCGGACTTCACGGGCGTTAATTTCACGAGCGCGAACCTCACTTCCGTGGATTTCAGCGGCGGGCTGCTCACCGGCGCCGTTTTCGATGGCAAAGGAACAAAGCTGGCGGGCGCCAAGTTTGCCAACGCCACCCTTCCGAACGCCAGTTTTCGCGAGGGCGTGCTCCAGGCGGTCAGCTTCTCGGGCGCCATCCTGCAATCGGCGCGCTTCGACGGCGCCGAGATGTCGGTTCTTCCCGACCAGTTCGCGGTGAATTTTCAATGCGCGCAACTAGGGGGAGCGAGCTTTAGGGACGCAAAGATCTCTGCGGGCAACTTCAGCGCCGCGGTAATGCCCGTGGCGCCGGACTGCTGCGAAGGCAAGAGCGGTCCGTATTGCGGAAATATCGACGCTACGCAGGGGACCTACGGCGCCGTTACGTTGCCCTTGCTGGACTCGCCGGTCGCCTGCCCGAACGGCGACGTCGCCAAATGCCAAAGCGCGCAATGGCAGCTCTCACCCAACTGGCAGACCACGCGGTGCAGCAGAGACGGAGTCATGAGAACCATGTGGGCGAAGCCGAACTGCAGCGGACAACCCGGCGACTACGTGAAGTTCACGGATCCCAACCTCAAGGCTTGCATTCTGAAGAGGCTCCCGGGACAGACCGAGGTCGCCAAGGCAACGGCTGCCCACATTCAGCAGGTGGTTTGCCCGGCGCTGGGCATCACCGGCATCGGCGGACTGGAGTGGTTCACGGGCATGGACAAACTGGACCTGAGCGGTAACCAGCTTACCCAGTTCACACTGCGGTTCGATCAGGCGAGCCCGAGCCAATTGGTGAACCTTGACGTGAGCAATAACGAGCTCACTACTCTGGACGTTCGAGGACATCCAAAGCTGTTGATGTTGAACGCCGCTAACAACCACCTTTCCTCCGTTTCGTTGCACGCGAATACGTCCTTACTCGTTCTGAACGTCTCGCGCAACGAGATAGAGTCCTTTGACCTTGCAATCCAGGACCAGCTCACCTACGCGGATCTTTCGCACAACAAGCTGGGCTCCGTGCTCGATGACGACAACAAGGATCTAAATCGCTTGACGAGTCTCGGCTATCTCAACCTTTCGCACAACGCGATTCCAACTATCGGCTCGGCGGCTCCCCTGGCGTGGAATCGGGAGACGCAACCGGGCGGAAAGCTGCAATCCCTGTCTCTGGCCTGCAATGCGCAGTTCGACTGCGAGACATTGAAACTTTACGACGGAAGCAAGTACCCCGCCGCGGCCACCGCGAAGTGCTCGCGGTACGATGCCGGAGAGAAAAAATGGAACCCAATTCGTACTCCGGATTGTCCGCCGGGCAAATGAACGGGCATATGACGGCATTTTCGAATCGCCGCAGCGGCCGCGAGACGGCCGAAGTTAGTCGATATTAGTCGATAAAGGAGAGTAGCATGGCAGAACAATCCAACCCGGATGTATTTCAGACGATATTTCACGCCGACCTTTCGGACGCGTTCCCCGGAGAAGATTACTGGCTGGTGGTAGGCGGCGACCAGATTCCCCTGGTGCCCCACACCGACGCAACGCGGGCGGAGGTCCTGGCTCAGTCGCCGCACCTGATGGACGGACGAAGCGACGTCCAACTCACGCACTATTCCGCCACCCCGGCCGCCATGCCGGCCGACCAGGTAGTGCGCGTGCATCTGAAACATTCGCTGCGCAGTTTCCCCGACGCCAAGGGCGAGGCGGGCGTGGGTCATTCCGCTCTTTATATTCCGCCGGCAGGGAAGCCCAGCCAGAGCATGCCGGCTAACGGAGGACCGCTGCATTTCGGCCCGATCGACTACTGGAGCACGGCGAGAACTTTCCTGTTTCACCATCCCGACGTCATCACCGTAGACAAGGAACTTGGGGGCATCATCGTTAACGATTTCATGGAGGGTGACCCGAAGATTAGTGCGGAGATCAACAACCTCGCCCTGAAAATGCGGGCGATGGGCCCTCCGACGGAGGAATCGTCGGAATTGAAATCGGGGTGGGCGGTGCTGGTCCCCTTCACACCCGATAATCCCGACGCGCCCAAAGATCCCGCCGGGAAGAATCCTTTCGATGGCACGCACACGTATTATCTGCAACAACCCACTCAACAAGTGCAAGAGGCAGCCTTGCCCGCGCTAGGCCCCTTGCTCATTACGATTAACAACGATCAGCGGTTCAAGGACAAAAAGTGGAGCGTACAGGTGGGCCATAGCGTCGATGCCAAAGATGGGCCGGAGCAGCTCATGCTGGCGGCGCGCATCGAGACTACGCTGGGCGACAACTGGCAGGCCGCGGTTGCGGTGAAGGACCCCATAACCGGTTTGAAGGCCAGCCTTAAAGTCATCGACTCGGACAAGAGGCAGCTCGAGGTCACGCTGACGAACACTTATATTCGCTACCTGGGCGGCTACATCAGGTTCTACAACGCGGACGGAGAGGCCATGAAGGTTCCAAAATGGAGTCCCGACGACGGTGACATCGCAAAGCTGTTGATGGAGGTTGCTCCCAAACTGCAATACGACGACATGAGATTTCTCGGCTGGATCAGGCCGGTGAATAGCATCCTAGGCATTCCGGACTACTTTAATCCGGGAGAGCTTAAAGTTAAACTCACTTTTCCCGAGGGGGCCGTGAGCGCCAGCGTGTATGGATCCGGGCTCGGCATCGGCGCGAACCAATGGCCGGCATCGCCCGCCATTGGCGGCGTACTGACCGGCGTCTTCAACTTTGGCGTTCCGTCACTCATGCTGGTTTTCTCGGTGGCGGCGCAAGCCTATTATCCGCTCTACAAAATCATCGACGACCTAGGCAATAGCAAGCTGTTCCTCGCCGGGGTCGCCACCGTCGCCGCTACGTATTTCGCCGGAAGCTCCGGCATGCAGAGGCAAGTCGACTTCCGTGCGCTCTCGACGATCGGTGAATTCCTGTTCAGCCCGGTCTGCACGAAGGCTCTCGTATGGGTGACGGGAGTCATTGGCGTCAACACCGCCGCTGGGCAGATCCCGTTTGTCGGCTGGGTCACGGTTGCTATCAATATCGCCGCCGGCCTGGCGCAGATGGCGCAGACCACCTATGCGGTGGCTACCTCGGAGTGGAACATCGAGCACGAGGTTTCGACCACCATCACCACCAAGGTCACGCTTCACCCCGATCCCCGCAACAAAGCGTTTCCACAAGGCGACAAACGCTCCTATAACGTGAAGATGGTTTACAAAGACAAGAAGCGGCCGACGGATTCGCAGACGCACACCGTCGACAAAGACTCTAAAGAGGTGACCCTGCCCGCCGCGTTTCCGGGCAATACGCTTGGGGGGGAAGTGAAATTCGAGGCCGATTTCTACGTCGATACGTGGCTGGCCGGGAAAGCCACTACCGGATGGATGAAAAACGACAACGAGCATGTTTCCCAGGTGGACCTCTACCTGGTGCAGTATGCGGTCCCTCTCACCAAGAATTCCGTATACACGCATAAGCAACTGCTGGTCTATCAGAACGACCAATACGCTTGGCTGGCGACCCCTGAGGCGCCGAAAGGAACCATCGCGAAACGAAATACAGGTCCCACTGGCAATGCCATCGGCGACTGGACGGGCCTGACGGCGAGCCAGCGATACGGCATGATCGGGCTCGCCTGGCAGGCCGCGGGCATGGGCGTCGCGTCGTGTACGGGAGGCGCGGGCGGCCAACTCTTTGCCATGCAGAACATCAATATCCCCGGCACGCCCATGGACGCCGTGAAATTCCCGAGCTGCGGACTCGAAGGACAAACCCGGCTGATTTACGATCCATATCCGCCGAAATTCCTGATGAAGGACGGCGAGTGGGTGCTCGATAAGGAAGACAGGCCGGTTCCGGATCCAAACGACGTGCTGCTGGGAGAATACTACATCGACCCGCGCCCCGCCTCGATTCCATACGACCAGGGAGGGGGCTATCATCTGCGCAAGGTGAAGATGGACAACACCACCCCGTTCGATATGGACAAGAACCAAAAGAGCTGGGGGCGATTCCCGTATTTTCCAGACTCCGTGGCCATGCATCCTTCCGGAAATGTCGTCGGCGTGAGTTCGCGATACCACAAGCTCCAGGTGGTTAAGATCGCCGGCGAGGCGGCGGATATCGATGTAGCGGTCGCCCGCACGGGATCGGGGCCCGCCACCAACAAGGAGCGGCCCGGACTGATGTTCCGGCCAGTGGGAGTTGCCTGCTCTTACGACGGCACTATCCTGGTCCTGGAGGACACCAAGTCGGACAGCGAAATCAGCGGCGCCGTGGTGTCCCGCATCTCCGCGTGCGATCTGGCGATCAACCCGGTGAACCGGTTCTTCGATAACGAGGGCAAGCCCAGCCCCTGGCTCGAGTTGTTCACGGCGGGCGACTACCACTATCTGGATATCGCCGCCGTAGGCGATGAGAAGATGACGTACATCTACGTGCTCTATTACACCGGCGACGGGTCGCAGGCTGCGCGATACCACATGGCCATCTATCAGTACGGGCTGGCAAAACCCGAGAGCAACCCGCTGGTGGTGACCGATTCCATCTCCGTGGCCAGAATCGCCGTGGACATGTGGCGTACTGCGTACACTCTCAACTTCGATATGGTCACCGACGGTCGCGGGAAACCGGCTGGCCCTAAGAACCAGACCACCGGTCCCGACGGCCGGACGGTACCATCGGTGAGCATGTGGTTGCCACCCATTCCGAAGTCATAAGGAGCGGCTCATGCGGCGGCAATGGACCATCCGCCTGGCGATCCTGGCGGTTAGCGGCTGCGGCTTTTCCCTGTGGGCACAAGATGTGGCGCCTTCCGGCCACGAGGCGCCTGCCTCGGGGTCGCTGCCGCCCCACTATTCGTGTCCGTTCTGCGACATGCGCGGCGCAGATCTTTCGGGGCAGACTCTGACCGATGTGAACCTGGAGGGCGCGAATCTCGAAGGCGCAAACCTGAGTTCGACCATACTGGGCGGGACTGTCCTGGCGGGAGCGAACTTGCAGCGCGCCAATCTGGATAAGGCGCGGATGACTCGATCGGAGAAGGGCCGGACAGATCTTTCGCATGCCAACGTCACCGGCGCGTCAATCAACGGAACCCAATTCGGCGATGCGGACCTGCAGTATATCGTTGGACTCGCCCGGGACACTGCCAGCCTTGAAAAAGCGCTGTTGGGGCCGCGGCCGGGTATTCGAAAGAACGTGAAGTCGGGGCGCGGCATCAAGGCGGTGGCGGGGGTGTCTTGCGGCAAAGCGGATCTGTCGAAGCTGCAAAGCGCTATTTACGTCACCCTGGCGGGGACCGATAGCGACACTTGCGGCGCGACGAAGGAACAGGCTTGCAAGACGATCGCAAAAGGCCTGTTGAGGTGCGCGCCGGCGGGCTGCGGCGTGCTCGTCGGGTATGGCGAATATCAACTCGCCGATCCCATAGCGGTTCGCGACGGCGTGAATGTGTACGGCGGCTGTGTGCCGTCGTCGGAAGGAGACGCCGATTTCCAATCTTTGGTAGATGCTCCGGCGGGAGGCCGTCCAGCGGTTGTGGCGAACTCGATCAAGACCGGCGTAATCCTTCAGGGATTCAAGCTGGCAGGGACCCCGGCCGCGGCCTCGCCCAGCGCGGCGAGCGTGGTAGTGTCCGTCTCCGGCACTTCAAACCTGACGCTGCTGGACACGCGTATTCTGGCCGGCAGCGGGACGGCTGGATCCCGCGGATCGGAGGGGACCAGGGGCGGGCAAGGCGGTGCTGCCAATGGCGCGAGCGGGGGCACTAACACGGGTTGCGCGACGAATGGAGGAAACGGATCCGTCATTCGCGGAGTTACGTGTAAGTGTTATTTCGCGAGTTTCTTTTGCGCTCCGACCTGCAGCGCGAATGATTGCCGCGGTTATCCGGGCGCTCCCGGAAGCACCTCGCGGTCCGCGCCCGGCGGCGGTTGGGGCGACTGGAACAAATATGAATGCGCCTACAAGCGCGGCGAAACAGGACACGGCGGGGAACCCGGCGCTGCCGCCGCATGCGGGAACAAAGGCGTGGTGTCGTCGAGTACGGCCGGTGTGTTTTCGAATGGAACATGGACTCAGGTACCCGGCGGCAATGGAACCAGGGGCGGTGACGGCGGCGGGGGCGGCGGCGGCGGAGCGGGCGGTCCCACATGCGGGTGCTGCGTCTGGTCGCCCATACAGCGGCCTGGCAATCAGGGTGGCGGTGGCGGAGCAGGCGGCTGTGGGGGTGGATTGGGCGGCGGAGGCCAGCAGGGCGGCGCGTCGTTTGGCATCGTGCTGATCGGTTCCACGGTTACATTCGCGAATTCGGCAGTCATTGGCGGCCGCGGCGGAGACGGCGGTGATGGCGGCGCGGCGGCCCAGGGAGGCGGTGCAGGCGTGGGCGCCGGCGGTCTGGGGTACTGGGGCGGCGGTTACGGTGGAGGGGGCGGCTCAGGCGGTGACGGCGGCTCAGGCGGCGGCGGGGCGGGCGGCAACGGTGGTCCGGCAGTGGGCGCAGCACTGGTCGGCAGTTCGAGGCTGGATGGGACGGGGACCGTTTATTATCCCGGTGCATCCGGCGCTTTCGGGAGCGCCGGCGAGGGCGGGCAGCCGGTCAAGCCCCAGGCATGCGCGGGACCGGATGGAGACTACGGCGTGCCAGGGGTCGTGGCCGACACGCACGTCTATTGACGGCTGGATTCGTTTTTCGTGACCTCCATTTGGAGCAAATGCCTTCGCTTGCTGGACTTTACGGCAGCGCCCCAAAAGGTACGCTGCTCGAAACAGTGCCGCAGGGTGTCACCACCTGGACTGTCCCGGTGCTCGTGCCGGCGGGTACGGTGGTGGTGATTAAGGATGTCGATGCTACGGTAAACGAAGCCGCCGTGCCGTTAAACGTGACGCTGGTCCCACCGATCGGATTGGTCCCCTGAATCCTGACGGTTGCCCCCACTGCGCCGGAGGTAGGCAGTGTTTCCACAAACGGGCCTAGACCTACCGACAGGCTGAAGACCGTGCCAGAAAATCCAGGGCCGGTGCCACTATCTTCGTTGTCCCGTAGAAATCCCCATGGGTGGCCTGGACCAGCCGCGCAACGGGCCCGCGTGCGCCGGTCAAATCTTGAAAGTTACTTCAGTACGCGGAGTGGCAAGTTGAAAGATTGTATGGCCAGGAATCACTACATGGGACCCTGTGGGTGAGTCGTGGGAGGCTGGCGCCGTCGCCGATATCTCGGTCGTGCGAGGCTGGTGAAAGCAAGCGCTAGCGGCCATCCTTTACGACGGTGCCTCCCTTCATGACGAACTTCACGCTTTTCAGCACGGTAATGTCCGCCAAAGGGTCGCCCTCGACCGCGATCAGGTCCGCGAATTTCCCCGGTTCCACGGCGCCGACCTTGTCTTGCCAGCCCAGCAATTCAGCAGCGTTAGCGGTGGCAGCGCGGATGGCTTCTATGGGCGTGAGGCCATGCTTCACCAACGCAACCAGTTCGTCTGCATTCTTACCCTGACCTTTGGCCTCGCTTGCATCGAAGCCGGACGCAATCTTGACGCCTAGCGTCTTAGCCGTCTTCAATGCCTCGTCGATGTGCGCCAAGAAGTCGGCGAACCGCTTGTGAATCGCCTCATCGTTGGGCAGATCTGCTGCGCGTGCATCGATAACGCCGACGGTGGGAACCAGGAACACGCCTTGCACCTTCATCAATTCCAGGTTGGCCTGGTCGATCCGATGGCCGTGTTCGATGGAATCCACGCCGGCGGTGAGCGCGTTGTGAATGCCTTCCGGAGTGGTCGCGTGGGCCGCCACTTTCCGCTTGTGCTTGTGCGCTTCCTCCACGATTACCTTCATTTCTTCGACCGTGAGTGTAGGCTCCGACCAATCGGCGTAGACCTTGATCCAATTCGCACCGTTGCCAATCTGTTCGCGCACCGCTCGGCGCGCCTCTTCCGCGCCGCTGATCATCTGCGCGCCTGTAGGAAATCCAATCAGGTCTGGCGAGACGCCGAATGGCTCGTATTGGCCGACCGCGGCGATGCCTCGCGTGGAGACCAACATGCGCGGCCCGACCACCAGTCCCAGGTTAATTGCGTCGCGCAGCGCCACATCCGCATACCGCGAGCCCTCGCTTTCTACGTCTCGAACGGTGGTAAAACCCGCGGCCAGCGTCAACCGAGCGTCGGCGGCGCCTTCGAGCGCGCGAAACGCTTCGGATTTCGTGGCGAGACTGAGCACGTATCCTTCGTTGCCGTCGCCCATGCGCGCCATCAGGTGCGTATGGCAGTCGATCAAGCCCGGAAGTACGGTGGCCAAGTGCCAGTCGATAACCCGGGCCTGTGGTGCGCGCATTGCGAGATCCGCTGCGGGGCCGACTTCCTTGACGCGCTCACCATCGATCAGCACGGCAGCGTCTTTCACGTACCGTCCGGCTCTGATATCGAGCAGCCGGCCTGCTTTCAATAGGATCTGATTGGAGGGTTCGCTTTGGCCAGCGGCTGGATGAGAGTAAACTCCGCAAAATATGACCAGGGTCGAGATGAATATCCGAGCGCGCATCATTAGATTATATGCTGACGATGAATGGCTACGCGCGACGACACGAGCGTGGCGACCTGGCGCGCCCAGGCCCGAGTACGCCAAGACCGGCCGGCGGCCGTGTGGGCAAGCAGACTGTCCCAGCGCAGGGCCAGGGTGATCGCTTCCCGGCCTTCCACGGACCGCTCGGGTGTATACTTCTGGGCGGATTCAGCCATAATGAGACACAACCCAATGAGACGTAATCCGCTGTTGGTGGCAGCGCTTGGTTTCAAGCTCCTCCATGGCCAGTCGCTGCCCCCCGAGCAGAAGCAGAAAGTGGACTACGCCGTTCCAGCGACGGCGATGGCCAAGCCGAGAAGGCCTCGGCGCTTGTTGGTGAGTAACCTGGTGATGCGCGACGGCCATCCGTGGCGCGGCAGTTCCTACGCCACCAATCCGGCCGCCAACTATGCCATCGGAGAGATGGGCAAGCGTACCGGCGCCTATGAGGCGGTGTTCAGCGACGATATCGAGATGTTCCGCCCGGACCGGATCAGACGGTTCGATGCCATCTGTTTTCTGAATACGGGAGGCGTGTTATTTGACGACCCGGAGTTGAAGAAATCGCTACTCGCCTTCATCGCGGGCGGCAAGGGATTCGTGGGAATTCACGATGCCATCGCGACCTTCGTACAGTATCCCAAATACGACCAGTGGCCGCCGTTCGGCCAGATGTTGGGCGCCACCGAGAACGGCGGACATCCCTGGGACGGGGAGAGCATGACGGTGAAGGTAGAGGACGCGACGAGCCCGCTGAATGCTATGTTTCACGGCGAAGAATTCCAGATTGCCGACCAAGCCTTCCAGTTTCAGGAGCCGACCCTCCGCGACCACCTGCACGTGCTCCTGAGCATCGATGTGGAAAAGACCGGCTTCTCCCCAAAGCACCGCATCCTGCCGGTGCGCATGGCTGACAAGGATTTTCCCGTGACGTGGATTCGCGCGTATGAGAAGGGCCGCGTGTTCTACAGCTCGCTGGGGCATGGCGCACCGGTCTTCTGGAACGCACCCCTGCTCGAACACTTCCTCGAAGGCATACAATATGCCTTAGGCGATCTGAAGGCGGATAGCACTCCGAGCGCAAAGCTGGCCGCAGCGCAGAGGTGAGCAGGCGGTTTGGGAATCCTTTTCCTTCCGCCACTGTGCCGTCGTGTTTGTTCCCGGTTCAGGGCAATTTCACAGTACACTGGCTATGATGTCTGTCGTGTGTGCGCTCATCGTCGCTCTGGTTCTTGGAGGATTGACGGCCGCGCAGGATCGCGTCTCCTTTTCGACCCTGGACGGCTGGACTATCCACGCAGACCTATACGGAACGGGAGATCGTGGCGTTGTGCTAGCTCACGGCGGCATGTTCGAAAAGGGCAGTTGGGAGAAGCAGGCACGCGCGCTAGTGAATGCTGGTTTCCGTGCCCTAGCCATTGACCTCCGCGGATTCGGTCTGTCCAAAGAAGGGCCGCCGTCCGCGCGATCGGACTTCGGGTCGCCGCTCGATGTCTTGGCCGCCGTCCGTTACCTGCATTCGAAAGGAGCAAAGACCGTTTCGGTGGTCGGAGCCAGCATGGGAGGCGACGCGGCGGAGGGCGCGCTTGGCGAGTCCAAGCCCGGTGAAATAGATCGCGTGGTGCTGCTAGCACACGGAGCGTACGGCCCGCCCGAAAAACTGAAGGGTCGCAAGCTGTTCATCGTGAGCCGCAACGACCTTGGCGCGGGCGACAAGCCGAGGTTACCCAAGATTCGCGCGCAGTACGAGAAGGCCCCAGAGCCAAAGGAGTTGGTTATTCTCGAAGGTTCGGCACACGCCCAGTTCATTTTCCAGACTGATCAGGGAGAGCGGCTGATGCGCGAGATTCTTAGATTCCTCTCGGCGCCATAGGGTCGGCGCTCGCCTCGCGTGCTGAGCCGGAGACCTCGCTAATCGAATCGCTGGTCCTATCCCAGCATCCCGCAACCCGCGCCATTGGCCGGTATAAAGCCAGATATCGGTAACGGTCTCCAGTCGGCGCGTTCGCGGATTCAGGCCTTCGCTTTCGCCTCCACGTACCAGACATGGATGCGGATCTCGTCGTCGGGGCCGGTGGCGTTCGAGGCCGGCCCGGCATTCATCGGCGAGTGGCCAGTTTTGACCGGGTTGCCGGAGAGTCGCCGAGTTACTCCGTTCGTAGCGCGGAGGCGGGATCGGTGGAGGCGGCGCGGCGCGCGGGAATCATGCCGGCGATGCAGGCGGCGGCCGTGAGGGTGAAGATGGCGGTGAGCAGGACGCCGGCGTCGATACCTTTAATTTCGTAAAGCTGGGATTCGACGAAACGGACGGAGAGCAACGCGGCGGCGACACCGATGGCGAGGCCGATGCCGATATGGATCAGGGCTCCGCGCATGACCATGGCGATGACACCGGCACGGTTGGCGCCGAGCGCCATGCGGATGCCGATTTCGCTGGTGCGGCGAGCGACGGCGAAGGCGGTGACGCCGTAGAGTCCGATAACGGCGAGCAGAAGAGCCAGCGCACCAAATAATGCGGTGAGGCGGGCGATCATGCGCTCTTCGGTGAACTGCCCGGCAATCTGTTCATCGAAGGTCTGGAATTTCACGATGGTCAGGTTGGGATTGATTCCGGCGAGAGTGCGCTGTGTGATGGCAGCCATCTGGTTGATGGGCCGTTCAGTGGCCAGGACGAGGGCGCCTGCGAACAGGGACTCATCATGCTCGATGGGACCTTTGGCGCTGGCGGGCCGCTGCAGGATGCACAGAAAATACATGCTGTGATTCTTCCAGCGCACGCTGGTGTAGGTGGTGTCTTCGACGACGCCAACGATCTGATAATCGCCGGAGGATGTGTCGCTAGTACCGAACGAATGACCGATGGGGTTGCGGCCGTTGAACAGCTTTTTGGCGAATTCCCGATTGACGACGGCGACGGCGGGAGCGCCGGGTATGTCCTTTTGGCCGATGCCTCGGCCCATCACCAGGTGCGTTCCAACGGAATCAAAATATTCGGAGCTGACTTTGACGATGGAGGCGCCCATATGGGGATCGGGCTCGCCCTGCACGCGGATGCCGGTTCCCCAGTTGTTGTCTTCCATGGGTGTGTACAGGCTGATGCCGACCTTTCTTACGCCGGGGATGGCGTGGAAGCGATCCTCGATGGTGCGATAAAGCGCCGGCAATTGCGTGGCGGAGTAGCCCGCTGCTTGCGGGTTGATATGGACGATATAGCGGTTGGTGGTTTCGAGGTGCAGGTCGGTGTGTTGGAGCTTGTAGAGACTTTGCGAGAACAGGCCCGCGCCGACTAGAAGCACGAGCGACATGGCAGCCTGGAGGACGACGAGGCCGCGCTGCAGCAGAGTGGCGCCGGAGCCCGTGGTACGAGTGCCGCTGCGCAGAGCATCGGCAGGATCGGCTTTGGCGGCGAACCAGGCGGGGGCAAGGCCGGAAAGGATGCCAGTGAGCAGCGAGAGTCCGAAGGCGAAGGCCAGCACGGGCACTGAGGGGCTCGCGTGGATGGGGACATTCTGCGCATCGGAAAATGCGAGGGCCAGAAGCATGCGGGCGCCGGCATAGGCGACGGCCAATCCGGCGATGCCGCTCAACACGGCGAGGAGAACGCTTTCGGTGAGGAACTGACGCACGATGCGGCTGCGTTTGGCGCCCAGCGCGGTGCGCAAGCAGATCTCGGAGCGGCGGCCCATGCCGCGGGCCAACAGAAGATTAGCAATATTGGCGCAGGCGATCAGGAGGACCAGAGCGGAGACGATCATGAGCAGGCGCAGGTTGGAAGAGTAATTTTCCTGCAGGTTCTGGATGCCTCCGCCGCCGGGCGTGAGCACGACGTGAACTTTCGAGAGCAGCGCCTTCCCTTGCCCGGCCGAAAAAGTGTCGGTTTGGGCGAACGAGTTGCGCACCATGGCGCTCAGTTTCTGCCGCAGGGCGGCAAGCGAGACGCCAGGCTTCACGCGGCCGACCATGTACAGCCACTGCACATCGGCATCGTGCACATAGCCGACATTCGCCAACGCGGGCATGGTTTCGATGGGCAGATAGAAATCCGGCGGCGCGCTGGCGAGGCGATCGCCATAGAAGCCTTGGGGAGCGATGCCGACGATGGTGACGGGCTTGGTATTGATCCAGAATGTGCCGCCGATCACGGAAGATTCGCCGCCGTAATTGTGCTGCCAGGCGGAATAGCTGACGACGGCGGTCATGGGGGCGCCCGCGACGTCATCCGGATCGTTAAGCAGGCGGCCCGCCTGGGCTTGCAGACCGAAGGCGCGGAAATAATTGCCGGAGACGAATTCGCCCATGACGGAGCGCGCGCCGGCGGGATCGCCATCGCGGCGGGCGATGATGGGGCGGTAGCCGAAGCCGGCCTGCATGGCGGCGAGTTCTTCGAATTCCGGGACGTTCTTCTTTAGCAGTTGCCAGGTTTCGGTGGGAAACAGGGAGTAGTCGCCATTGCTGTGCGTGCCGGTGTTGACGCAGCAATCGTCGCTGTCGCCGATGCGCACCAGCGCGTTGGGGTCGGCGACAGGGAGATTCTTGATCAGGACGGCATTGACCAGGGTAAAGATGGCGGCATTGGCGCCGATGCCCAGCGCGAGTGTGAGCACGGCGGTGGCGGTAAAGCCCGGGGTCTTACGAAGTTGCCTTAGCGCGAAGCGAAGATCCGGTATGAGCGTTGCTTTCACGTGGTTTCCCAGTCGCCAGGAGCGAACTCTAATTGGACGCTGGGAGACGGCTTCGGTTAGCGGAAGGTCACGGGGATCAGGCGGAGCGATCGTCGCCGGCGCGGCCCATATCGTAACGCGGGGATGCGATTCTGAGCCGGGCGCGGGCGCAAGCTCCAAAAAGAGGTCCCCAATGTACGATTTCCAGCTTGCCGGAGCCATTGATGGAGCTTTGTACGGGGGTCCCTATCAATGCCATCGTCAAGTTTCGATGCCCCGGGCACGGGCACAGCAGGTTTTTCTAGGATGAGAGAGGCGCCCCGAATCGGAGCAGTGTTTTTCGCCTTAGGAGGGCCGTGCGGCCCGGCGTCCACATTGGAAGAAATCTCCCTCGATGGTGGCGTCCTTCTCTTCGCGCTGGCAGTTTCGGCGTTCGCTGCCATGGTGTCCGGATTGGCGCCGGCTCTCCAAGGCTCAAGAGTGAACCTGGTCGAGACC
>JBEKTJ010000069.1:0-30632 GCA_049516155.1 Bryobacteraceae bacterium | reverse complement strand
CCCGGCGATCTTTTCCTAAGCAAGCTCAGCGCTCTGGTCTTCGACGTCGGCGAGCTCGATCCCACCGGCGACGTGTCAGTGGTCGAAGTGGCCAAGCGCCTCCGCGAGGCGCTCGATGTTGAACATGTCACCAAAAAGTTCTACGACGAATTCCGCGCCGAGCACATCGCTTTCATTGAGCTGATCCAAGGTATCGCCAACGAGCGCGACCGGCGCTGGTACGCCTCGGTCCTCCTCAATCGTTTGATGTTCATCTACTTTCTGCAAAGGAAAGGATTCATCGATAACGGTGACCAGGACTATCTGCAACACAAGGTCGACGCCACCCAAAGAATAGGCCGGGACCTCTTTTATGATCGCTTCCTCAAGCTCCTGTTCTTCGAAGGCTTCGCCAAGACCGAGGACCAGCGAAGTGCCGAAGCCCGCCAGATCCTCGGGAAGGTCAAATACCTCAATGGCGGACTCTTCCTTCCCCACAGGATCGAGCTCGATAACCCCGATATCGCCATCCCCGATAAGGCCTTCGAAAACATCCTCGCCCTCTTCAAACGGTACTCGTGGAACCTGAACGACGTGCCCGGAGAAGACGACAACGAGATCAATCCCGACGTGCTCGGATACATCTTCGAGAAGTACATCAACCAGAAGGCCTTTGGCGCCTACTACACGCCGCCCGAGATCACGGAGTATCTCTGCGAACGCACCATCCACCAGGTTATCCTCGAAAGGGTCCGGCAGACGCCGTTCCCCGGCTCGAAGAGCCGCGACTACGCCTCCATCAACGACCTGCTGATGGATCTCGACAACGACCTGTGCCGCTTCCTGATCCACGAAACTCTGCCCACTCTTAGCGTCCTCGATCCCGCCTGCGGTTCCGGCGCATTCCTGGTCGCCGCCATGAAGACTCTGCTGAATATCTATGGGCCGGTGGTCGGCAAGATCAAGATCGGCGGCAGCGCCAACCTGAGGAAATGGTTGCGCGAGGTGGAACGGGATCATCCCAGCATCGCCTACTTCATCCGCAAGCGGATCATCACCGACAATTTGTTCGGTGTCGACTTGATGGAGGAGGCTACCGAAATCGCCCGCCTGCGGCTGTTCCTCGCGTTGGTGGCCTGCGCCGACCATGTGGACCAACTGGAACCGCTACCCAATATCGATTTCAACATCCTGGCTGGCAACTCCCTCATTGGCCTGATGCGTGTAGACGATCAAGAATTCGACACTCGCCATAGGCAGGGCAACCTGTTTCAAAAGTCCTATCGCGATTTGCTCGCCGAAAAGAACCATCTCATCGGGCTATACCGCGGCGCGGCCAGCTATTCGGACGACCTGCGGGCGATGCGGGATGAGATTCAGGAAAAGCAGCGAGAGGCCGCGGCCACCCTCGACGAAATCCTGTTGCAGGAGTTCAACGAACTCGGGATCAAGTACGAGCAGCCCACCTGGGACCAGAAGAAGGGAGAGATCGGAAAGCCTTCCCATCGTCCACTCAAGCCCGCCGACATCCGCGCCCTGCGCCCCTTCCATTGGGGCTATCAGTTCGACGAGATCCTGAACGGCAACCGCCGCGGCTTCGACGTAATCGTCACCAACCCGCCATGGGAGATCTTCAAGCCGTACGCCAAGGAGTTCTTCGAACAGCACTCGGACTTGGTCACCAAGAACAACATGACCATTCACGCCTTCGAGGCTGCACAGTCCAAGCTTCTGAGGAACGCGGCTATACGAGAGGCGTGGATCGCATATCTGGCCGCCTATCCCCATCAGGCAGCCTATTTTCGATCGGCCGCGAGCTTCAAGAATCAGACCAGCGTGGTGGACGGGAAGAAGGTCGGCTCCGATACGAATCTCTATAAGCTTTTCGTCGAGCAGTGCTATAACCTGCTACGCAACGGCGGGCGGTGTGGGACGATCACGCCGGGCGGGATTTATGCCGACTTGGGAGCCAAGCGCCTCCGCGAGATGCTGCTGTTCGAATGCAAGGTAGACAGCCTGTTTGGCCTTACTAATGAGCGGTACGTCTTCGACGCCGTGCATCACGCGCAGAAGTTTTGTATCTTTGCCTTCGAGAAGTCCGGTTCGACCGAGTCATTCCGCGCCGCCTTTCGGATCAATACTCGGGAGGCCATTGCGCGAGATCAACTTGACGAATTCCTAAACTCCCGCAAGGCCGACATCCGCCTGACGACCGACCTTATCCGCCGGCTCTCTCCGGACTCGCTGTCGATCATGGAGTTGAAGAACGAGACGGACGTCCGCATCGCCGAGAAGATGCTCCGATTTCCATTCTTGCGTGAGCAGTTGACAGGGAATTGGAACGTGCAGCTGACCCGTGAGTTCGATATGACCGGCGATAGCGATCTTTATCAGACCAAACCTGGCAAGGGGCGCGTACCCCTGTTCGAAGGAAAGATGATCAACCAATTCACCGCTTCCTTCTCAAAGCCCCGCTATTGGGTAGCACGCAAAGCCGGAAGGCTTAGAGTCCTAGGCAAAACAGAAGACCGCGGGCAGAAACTAGAGCCGGACTGCTACCGGCTGTGCTTTCGCGACGTCGCCAGCAACACCAACGAGCGCACGATGATCTCGGCCATCCTTCCACCCTGCTTCTTTGGGCACACTATATCCGCCGTCCGTGTGCTCGGCACCGACGGCGCGGAGATCTTGCCAATGCCGGTACAGGCCTTTCTCTGCGGGGTTTGGAATAGCTTCGCCGTCGACTACATGGTCCGCGCCAAGGTGAGCTCGCATCTCAGCTTTTTCTACGTTTATCAGCTTCCCATTCCACGACTCCCAGCCAACGATCCGGCCTTCATCGCCATCATGAACAGATCCGCCCGGCTCATCTGTTCATCACCCGAATTCGATGCTGTAGCCCATGAGTTTGGCCTTAAGGGCCCCGACGAGGGAGCGACGAATCCAACCGAGCGCGCACTCCTCCGCGCCGAACTCGACGGCATCGTCGCGAACCTGTACGGACTCACCGAAGAAGAATTCGCCTACATCCTGACAACCTTCCCCGTAGTCCCCGAAGCCACCAAAGACGCTGCCTTAGCCGCCTTTCGCGAATACGCGCCAAAAACCATCGACCAGCAGATCGCCGCACTCATTGCCGCGGGCGAAAGCTCCACCCTCGAATTCAAATCCTCCGTCCGCTGGGACATGCGCGAGAATCGCCTCAACGAGCTGCTGAAGTACAGCGTCATCAAGACCGTCGCCGCGTTCCTGAACTCTAACGGCGGCACGCTCCTCATCGGGGTCGACGACGAACGCCATGTGGTAGGACTGCGAGGCGACTACAGCCAGTTCAAGAAAGCCGATGTCCGCGATGCCTTCGAGAACTGGCTAACCACGCAATTCATCGACCAGTTCGGAAAGCCCGCGTCGCGCTTCTACTCGCTCACGTTCCACCAACTGGATGGTCAAGATATCTGCCGGATCGAGGTGCAGCCCTCGCCCGATCCCGCATACGTTGACGAAAAAGGCGGCAAGCCCGCGCAACTCTACATTCGTACGGGGAATGCAAGCCGAGCGCTCGACACTCGGGAGATCATTGAATACTCGCGCCACCGCTGGCCGTAGCCGCCTCAGGTAGATACCGCGCACTCACTCCACCTCGGCCTCACTAGCTTCCAACTCCTTGCCCGCAACCGCCCACTTCCCCAGCGCCGCCAAGTCCCGATACCGCCGCAGATGCGCCCGTACGCGCTCCGGGCGCAGATCCGCCATGCCGCCTGTGACTGGCGGCCAGCCGCTGTCTTCCCAATTGGCGGACCTGCCAGAGACGTTCACGACACCGGAAATTCGAGTGGACTGTGCGGACGATGTCAAGTTCGATGTCGTCCGGAGGGTGACGGAGGGTTTTCGGCGGACGCACTCCATCCTGGACGTGGACGGTGTGCGCGTGCTCTTCGCGGAAGGCTGGGGACTGGTGCGCGCCTCGAACACGCAACCGGTGTTAGTAATGCGCTTTGAAGCCGCTACGCCGGAGCTGCTGCACCAATACCGCGCGGAGACGGAAGCGGCCGTTGCGGAGGCGGTGGGGCAGGTCTGTTGATTCTATTGTGGCGCAGGCTCCCAGCCTGAGGCCTGCCCTCCAAATCTTATAGCCACTGATCTTGATTGACACGCGAACCCCACTTGTGTTAACCGTAGTTAAGGTCTGCTTCGACACTGTGATTACAGCCGCAAAGCTCCCCGCCCGCTCCCTCGCCGACGTGCACTCCACCGTCGGCACCGCCGACATGCCCGTTTGGCGGCGCATGTTCGCTTTCGCTGGGCCCGCCTATCTGGTCAGCGTCGGCTACATGGACCCTGGCAATTGGGCTACCGACCTGGAAGGCGGCGCACGTTTCGGCTACGCCCTCATCTGGGTGCTGGTGATGTCCAACTTCATGGCCATCCTCCTGCAAACCCTTAGCGCGCGGTTGGGCATTGTTTCCGGCCGCGACCTGGCGCAAGCCTGCCGCGAGACTTATCCGCGGCCCATCACCATCGCGCTATGGGTGTTGTGCGAGATCGCCATCGCCGCCTGCGATCTGGCCGAGGTGCTCGGCGCGGCCATTGCGCTGAACCTGCTGTTCCACATTCCGCTGCTGATCGGCGTGCTGCTGACCGCTGCCGATACGCTGCTGCTGCTCTGGTTCCAGGGCCTCGGTATCCGCTACGTGGAAGCCTTTATTCTGGCCCTCATTGCAGTGATGGCGACCTGCTTTTGCATCGAGATCGTGCTGGCCAAGCCGGTGGCGTCGCAGGTTTTTCTGGGCGTGATTCCGCGCATCAATGCCAAGAGCCTGTATGTCGCCATCGGCATGCTGGGCGCCACTGTGATGCCGCACAATCTCTATCTACATTCGGCGCTGGTGCAAACCCGCCAGATAGGCCATACCGAGGCCGGGAAGCGGCGCGCCTGCCGCTACAATCTGGTGGATTCGGTGGTGGCGCTGAACGCTGCGCTGCTGGTGAATCTGGCCATTCTAATCCTGTCCGCGGCGGTCTTCTTCCGGCATGGCATCGTAGTCACTGAAATCCAGCAGGCGCACCTGTTGCTGGTCCCGCTGTTGGGCACCGCCTTCGCCGGCATCCTGTTCGCCGTCGCGCTACTATGTTCCGGGCAATCCTCCACGCTCACAGGCACGCTGGCGGGCCAGATCGTGATGGAAGGTTTCTTGAACATCCGCATGCGCCCGTGGCTGCGCAGGCTCATCACGCGCACCATTGCCATCATTCCGGCCGCTCTCGTTATCTATATTTCGGGCGACAAGGGTACCTATCAATTGCTGATCCTGAGCCAGGTGATCCTAAGCATGCAGTTGCCGTTCGCCGTCATCCCGCTGATTCATTTCACCAGCGACCGGCGGCGCATGGGGGCATTCGCCAACAAGCTCTGGGTGCAATGGCTGTCGTGGCTCGCAGCCGTGCTGATCCTGGCGCTGAACATCTGGCTGCTGGTGGATGGCTTGGGCCAGCTGCTGGGCTCGTCCGCCAGCCGCCCGTGGGTCTGGTTCCCGCTGTGCCTGGCGGGCGCGGGGGTGGCAGGCCTGCTGATTTGGATCTCGTTCGAGCCCATGATTGCGCATTGGGCGCGGCACGGCTTTGGACGCGCCCCGCTGAGCATTCCGGAGCCCGGCGCGGAGCCGCCGGCGGCCCTTGAATACCACCGCATTCTGGTCCCGCTGGATCACAGCGAACTGGATCGCAAAGCTCTGAGCCATGCATCCGCCATGGCCAAAATGCATGGCGCTAAGTTATACCTGTTGCATGTGGAAGAGGGCGTCACCAGCCGGGTTTATGGGCAGTTGTCGTCGACCGCGGAAGTGGAGGCCGGGGAGCAGTACCTGGAGCGCATTGCCGAATCTCTGCGCGCGGAGGGGATCGAGGTCGAAACCGCGATTGTGCACTCTCCGCGGCCCGGCAGCCAAATCGTGCGCTATGCCTTGGAAATCCATCCCGATCTCATCATTATGGGCGCGCACGGGCATCGCCGCTTGAAAGATTTGATATTCGGCAATACAATTAATCCAGTGCGCCACGATCTACGCGTACCGCTGCTGATTGTCAGAAAATAGTAACGGAGTCGTGGGACATGCTGCCACCGGGGCGTGTCCAAGCAACACAGCCGGCCGTCATAGCGTCAACTTAAGTCTTTTAGTTTTAATGCATTGAGTTGGTATGCAAACTGCTTCGTGGCATATTGTGCCGAAACCTGTGCGCATCGCGCTTTGCCTGGCTGTCTGGCTTGCGCCCGCATGGGGCGCCACTCTGGAACTGCTGAGCCTGAACGACCTGATCTCCAAGGCTACGACCATTGTCCAGGCGCAGGTGACCGGAGCGTCTGCCTCCTATACCGGTACGGTCATTTATACGCACTATAAGGTCAGCGTGCTGACGCAGTGGAAAGGTCCTGCCCAGAGCACCATCGACGTGATGGTTCCCGGCGGGACAGCCAAAGGCTTCCGCCAGACCTATCCCGGCGCTCCGCAATTGACGGTCGGCCAGCAATACGTGCTGTTCCTTTGGACGTCGAGCAAGGGCGCCACCTATACGATGGGCTTCACACAAGGCGTTTTCAACCTGACGACGGACGCGTCGGGCAATATCACAGCCGTACAGATGGCCACTACCGAGACTATTCTGGCGCCGGGCACCGGACAGGTAGTGAAGAGCCAACCCATCGGCATGCCGCTGCCGCAACTGATTTCCGCTATTGCCGGGGCCGGAGGAACGACGTAATCATGACCCGGCTGAAGATACTGTCGTTGCTAGCGGCCGGCATCGCTGCGGTGACCCCATCCGCGGCTTACTACCACTACGTCCACTATCTGAGTTCATCGTCGGGTTATTCCGTCGCCTTTGAAAGGTTCGACCTGGCCGCGCTGCCGGACAACACCGTTACCTTCTTCGTCTCGGACGCAGGGCCGACCAGCTATACGCCAAACGACAGTTTTCCCTCCGTCCTGGAGCAAATCCGTAATGCCACTCAGGTCTGGAATTCGGTGGCCAGTTCGAGCCTGCGTGTGGCCTTCGGCGGATTGCAAATCGCGGGCACGCAGCAAAGCGTGCCCACCGGTGAAGTAGTCTTCGAAGAGCTGCCGCCGGGTCTGCTGGCGTTTGCCGGTCCACAGTCTACCGCTACAGTCGCGACGGCGCCGGATGGCACTCAGTTCGTACCGATCACGCTATCGCTGATTCACCTGAACATTAACATGACCCAGCAGCCCGGGCCGGAATATATCGATAGTTATACCGGGCCGAGTTACTCAGAGAGTTTTTTCATGACGCTGGTGCATGAGATCGGGCATGCCATTGGGTTACAGCACACCTTCACATCGGCCACCATGTCCACCGCAGTGTCGCGGGCCACGAACCGCGCCCGGCCGCTCGACGCGGACGATATCGCGGGCATCTCGCTGCTCTATCCGGCGGGCGGTTTCCCGGCTGGGTATGGCTCTATCAGCGGTCAAGTGACTCTGAACGGACAGGCCGTGCATCTGGCTTCCGTGGTGGCGATCCTGCCTAACGGCTCGGCCGTCAGCAGCCTCACGAATCCGGCTGGGAATTACGAAATCGACGGTTTGCCTCCGGGAAATTATTGGGTGTATGTGCATCCGCTGCCACCCACGGCTAATATCATTTCGCCAGTCGATCCGAACGGCAACGACGTGGCGCAGAGCGGACCGTTCGTAAGCACTTTTTATCCAGGCACCTGGGATCCGAATCAGTTCACACCGGTCGCCATCGCGCCGGGCGCCAGCGCCGGCGGCATCAACTTCACGGTGCAGCCGCGATCGGCGGTGGAGGTTTACGACGTCACCTCCTACTGGTGGACTGGTTCGAGCTATCTGCAGCCGGCCTTTCTGAATGCGAATACCGTCCTCGCTACCATCCCGCAGGTGGTGACTCAGGGCACCGGCATCACGTCCGGGCCAACGTCCACGAACGTGCAAAGCGTGGCGGCGCTGGGCGCGCCGGGGACATGGCTGGCGGACTATGGATTGCAGCCGTATCAGGACGTTGACACCACGCTGCTGGAAATGTTGTTCGACTATCCGTCGGCACCGGCCGCCGGTCCCGAACACTTATTCTACACGCTGCCCGACGATATTTTCGTGCTGCCGTGGGGCTTCCAGATCGTACAGAATCCGCCGCCCGTGGTGACGGCCGTAACACCCAATCCAGATGGCTCGGTCACCGTGACGGGGACCGGCTTGACCGCGAATAGCCAGGTATACTTCGACAGCTTGCCCGGCCAGGCGCCGGTTTCTTTCGCCATCAGCCAGTCCGACCCTAGCGGCCAGACCGGCTTGGTGTCAGCCATGCCGCCGCCCGGCGCCAGCGGCCAGACCTCCACCATTACCGTATATAACCCCGACGGCCAGAACTCGACGTTCCTGTTGTCGCCGTCGCAGAGTCCTTTCACCTATTCCTATCCGCAGAGCAATACGCCCGCAGCAAGCATCTACATCGCCACGCTACCCCAAGAGGGTGCTTCACTGCCGCAAGGAGTTTCGGCCATGGTAGATGTCACCACTTCCAGCATGCAATTTGTGGATGGATTGACCACCCTGGGATTTGGCTCGGGCGATGTGGCCGTCCGCCGCTTGTGGGTGCTCCCCGGTTCTACACACGCCATCGCGAATGTAACCGTTTCTCCAACCGCCATTCCGCAAACCACGGTGGCAAGCGTCATCTCCGGATTCCAGGTTTATGAACAAGCTCAGGGGTTCCAAGTTGTGCCGGCCAATCCGAACCTGGCGGTTATCAACCTGCCTATAACGAATTTCAATCCCGCGCAAAACAGCCTTTACCCCGGCGCCATTGCCTCCATCTCCGGGCAGAATCTGCAAGCTGCCGCCGGCACACCGGTCGTCACTGTGGCAGGTCAAAGCGCACAGGTTCTCTACACGTATCCCACCCAGATCATCTTTGTGATTCCGGCTGAAGTGCCCACCGGCCCCGCCGTGCTGACTCTCCAGGGAGCATTTCCAATAGTGCTGCAGATCGATCCGCCGCCGCCGGTAATCGTAGGCGCGGCGTCGGCCGTTGGCGCGCCATTGAGTGCAGCGCAGAGCGCGGCCCCCGGCGACACCATCACACTGACCGTGTCCGGCATGTATAATCCCCCGGCGCCGCCGCCAGTCCCCAGCCGCATCGGGGTTGCCGAAGGCGGCGTGAGGATTCCGGTCTTCACGGTTCAACAGGCGCAGGACGGCTCGAACAATCTGCTGATCCAGTTCGTGCTGACCGCATCCATTACAGGCCAGCAGGTGCCGGTGACGGTGTCTCTCGATGGCGACCTGAGCATGCCCTTCTTCATCGATATCGCTTCAAACTGAGTCCTGCCCCCGCCTGATTCAGTCTTACTCGTAGCGCAAAGCGACCATCGGATCCACGCGCGCGGCCTTCACTGCGGGGACACAGCAAGCTAACGTGGCAACGCCAGCCAGGGCCGCAGCGACGGCGCCAAACGTTGCCGGGTCGTTGGGATTCACGCCATACAGCAGGCTGGCGATCAGGTGCGCCAGGCCCCAAGCGCCGGCCAGTCCGGCGGCCAGTCCTACGAACGCCATCGCCATACCTTCCCGAACGACCATGCGCACAACTTCACCGCGTTGCGCGCCCAGCGCCATGCGGACGCCAATCTCGCGGGTGCGTTCGGCCACCGAATACGCAATCACGCCGTAGATTCCTACCAGCGCGAGCAGCAACGCGACTGCCGCGAAAGTTCCCAGCAGAAACAGGTTGAAACGCCGGGGCGCGATGGAGTCCGACAGCGCCTGCTCCATGGATTTCACGTTGAAAAGCGGCTGCGTGGGATCGATGCCCGAGATTAGCTTGCGGATGGCCGGCGCCATCGCCAGCGCATCGCCGGCTGTCCGGACGGCCACGCCGGCACCCGGGAGAAAAGGAGCCTGCGGGTAGGGCAGGTAGATCTCCGCCGGAGGATCGGCATCGAGCTGCGAGTATTTCAAATTGGTGACGACACCTACTACGGTGGCTTTATCGGTAGTGGAAATCTGACGGCCGAGTGGATCTACTGCGCCGAAGGCCTGTCGCGCCATGCTCTCGTTCAGCAACACGGCGTGGCCGCCGGAATCCGCGTCGCCGAGCCAGCGCCCTTTCAACAAGCCTATGCCGAGCGCCTTCAAGTAGCCGGGCGAGACGGCGTTCAGGCGAATGACGTGCTGCTGGTTGGGTGAAGTGTCACTGGGAAAGGGCACGCCTTCGAAGAGGAACCAGGTCGAGACGCCCGCGGCCTCCACTCCGGGAGCCGCCTCGGCGCGCCGCAGCAACTCGCGTATGTATGCCTCCTGCGCGGGCTTCTCGCGGTACTGCACTCCCGACAACGGGATCTCCATCGTCAGGATATTCTCCGGCGCAAAGCCGGGCGGGTGCGCATGCATGCGCCAGAAGCTCTTCAACATTAGCCCCGCGCTAATGAGCAGCACGATCGCCAGAGCCAGCTCTCCGGCGACCAGCAACCCGCGCAGGCGAATTCCGGCCGCACCCGCCGAGGTTCGTGCGCCGGCCTTCAGGGCGTCGTACAGGTTGCTTCGCCATAATGCCAGCGCCGGACCGGACCCGAACAAGGCGCCAGCCCCGAGCGATACGACGAGGGCGAACGCGAGGACAGCGGCGTCGATGCTCGTTTCCTGCAGCCTGGGGACCGCGTTCGGCGAAAGCCGTATCAGGATCGCCAGTGCCGGTCGTGCCAATGCCAGGCCTGCGGCGCCGCCAATCATAGCCAGTACAACGCTTTCTACCAGCAATTGCCGGACGACGCGCGCGCGTCCCGCGCCGACCGCCGCGCGGATTGCGATCTCCCGCTGACGGACCGTGGCCCGCGCCAGCAGCACGTTGGCAATATTCAAGATGGCGATGAGCAGAACGAAAGCGCCGGCCGCCAGCAAAACGAGCAACGCGCGCCGCGCGGCGCCAGTCAATTGGTCCGCCAGGGGGTAGATCCGCAGCCCCGTCGCAGGTCCTCGAAAATGCGGGCTGCGGCCTTCTTGCGCGCGCTTCTCCAACATATCGAGCTCGGCAACGGCCTGCCCGGCCAGGACGCCAGCCTTGAGCGACGCGACCGCGGTGCCGGTGCGGCCCATCGCGATGTCTTTCGCAGGCAAGGGAAAGTACGCTTCCACGGGCCGCGGCTCCACGGATTGCCACCACATCGGAAACTGGAAACGAAAATTCTTCGGCAGCACGCCGGTGATAGTGACGGTACGGCCATCGACGGCTACGGACTCCCCGATCACATGCGGATCGGAAGCGAACTCGTGCTCGAACAAGTCCCATGCGAGCACCACGGTGTCCTGCTCTTGCGGCCCGAACAGACGGCCGAGAGCCGGACGCGCCCCTGTCAACGCCCAGAAGTCGCCAGCCAGTGCAACGCCGCTTACTTGCTGCGCATCCTTCGCGGTAACCATCGCGGCTTGCTGCGGGCCGTAAGCGACCATGCCCGCGAATGACCGAGCATGCTGGCGCCAATAGCAAACGTCGACCAACTCCAGCGCGTCGCGCTTGATGTTCGGATCGTAGTCGCCGATCCAGACCAGGCGCTCCGGATGCGGGCACGCCAACGGACGCAGCAACACCGCATTCACCACGCTGAAGACGGCCGTGCTCATGCCGATACCAAGGGCCAGGGTCGCAACTACGACGGACGTGAATCCGGGATTCCGCCGCAGCATGCGCAGGCCGTAGCGCAGATCCTGCAGGAGTTGGTCGAGCCACACACGGCGCCAAACCTCGCGCGTGTCTTCCATCACGCGGGTGATATTGCCGAACTTGTGAAGCGCCAAGCGGCGCGCCTCGTCGGGCGGCATGCCGCGCGCGATGTTGTCTCTCGTTTCCCTCTCGATGTGATCGCAAATGTCGTCGTCCAAACTGTCTAAGATGCGGCGCCGCTTCATTACCTGGCCTCCTTACTCGCCGGTTTCAGGATGCGGGCGATGGCGCCCGCCAGCCTCTCCCATTTGACAATTTCCACCTGAAGCTGCCGCCGGCCGCGCGCGGTAAGCTTGTAATATTTGGCCCGGCGGTTGTTCTCCGACGTCCCCTCTTCCGCCGAAATCCACCCTCTCTTGATGAGGCGGTGCAAAGCCGGGTACAGCGATCCCTGCTCCACCTGCAGCACGTCTTCGGAATTGCTCTCGATGGCCTTGACGATGGCGTGGCCGTGCGCCGGCCCGAAGAGAAGCGTACGCAGGATCAGGACGTCGAGGGTGCCCTGCAACAGTTCGACGCGGTCTTCCGGAATTCGGGTAGACATTCTAGGCGAATCATAGAACAGCTCAGGTAGAATGTCAAGGGGACTAATCGAAATCGCGCCTAACCGGATAGTCGATAATGATGGCCCGGCCGTCGGTGAGGGCCTTCACCGAGTGGCGAACGTTAGCGGGCACGATCGCCACCTTCCCTGCCCCGACAACTTCGGCCATGCCGTCGATGGTCACCTCGAGTTCGCCCTCGATTACCTCATAGACTTCTTCCTGCTGATGGAAATGCTCGTGAATGGACGAGCCACGCACAAAGTCGTAGTGCGCGAACGTCATGCTCGGCGAATGGAAGTAGCGTCCGAACCAGCCGGGCAGGCGTTCAATAACACGCAGGCTGCCAGTGTCGACAAAAGGCATAGGATGCCTCCCCTGAGGCATCCTAGCATAACTATTGGGCGCCGAATGCGACCCCGCTCACCGTAAAGCCGAGGTCTACCATCTGTACGGCATTGTTCTGGGTAGTCACTACGGCCACGGAGGTGCTGTTGTAAAATGTCACCCAAACCTGGCTGCCATCCGGAGTTACGGATAACCCGACGGCAGTGCCGGTCCCCAGGCTGACGGTCCCGGTGATCAGTCCGCTGGCCGTGTCGATCAGAGTTAGCGTGCCGCCGTTGACCCCGTAAGCAATGGACTCATCGGGCGAAAAACCCATGGCGGCGAAACCGCCGATCGGCAACGTGCCCGTGATCGCGTTCGTGGCGGTATCGAGGATTGAAATTGCAGAACCAGTCGAGATGTATACGAACCCGCCCGTAGGCGACACAGCCATGGCGCCCACACTAGTCATCGGCGGCGATGCGATGACGGCGAGTGTGGAAGTGTCCACCACATCCAGAAAAACCGGGCCGTTGGGATCGTCTGAAAACCCGAACCCCTCCATATAAACGCGGCTGCTGTTCGGCAGCGCGGCCATCCAGGCTACCGTGCACCCCGACGGAAATTTGCACGGGATGAGGTTCACTTTACCCGTAGCTTGATCGATCTCGGTCAGGTTCAACCCGTAGTCGCCCCCGGCCAGATAGATCTGTCGGCCATTCGGCGTTACCAATATCGCCGGCACATTATCGCCGGTGACCGAAGCGATCTGGATTCCGGTCGAGTAGGTGTGCGCCAGCTTATTGGTAGCCGTGTCGATCTCGGAAATACTGTTTGACTGGATACCGGCGACAAAGATGCTGCCGCCGTTGCCGGTTCCCGTGGGGGCCGTGGTCCCGCCCAGCTCGAGTTGGGAATTCAATGCGGTGCCGCCAACTCCGACGGACGCGACCACTGAAAACGACGACGTATCCACCGCGAGCGTGCTGGCGGTCGACGAGTTTGGAACGTACAAGGCACTGCCGTCGGCGCTGAGCGTGGCCTCGGCGACGGGCCCCTGCAAAGCAATGGATGCGGTCGCAGTAAGGTTCGATGCGCTCACCACATATAGCAGCGAGTCGATCGCATCCAGCACGTAGAGCGTGGATCCGTCTTTTGACAACACCGGCTGCTGCAACTCTTTGCCGAGGCTCGCGCCACCCGTCATGGCGAGTGATGCAGTATCGATGGCGACGAGCCAGGAGCCGGTTCCGATTTGAAGGGCCACGCTGGCGTAGAGAGTCGATCCGTCACTGCTGACGGCGCTGCCCACGAATGACGTGCTGCGCGAGGGTCCCGGCGGGTTCACCGTGCCAATGACACCACCGGTGGACGTAGCGATGGCCGTAAGCACTTCACCGGACGTGTAGAGCGTCTGGCCATCGGGTGACAGCGTCAGCGTGCCGGTGGCGGTCCAGGTCGACGCGCGCGTGGTCTGCCACGTGGCCGATGCCGTTCCCGACGCCACGTCGTAAACAACCACGGTCTGGCTATCGAATGTGGCATAGACAGTGCTGGAATCCGGGGCCACCGCCAGACCCGGATTCGCCAGGCCGTCGTTAGGCAGCGCGACCTTATTCGTCAGCGCGCCGGTCTTGGCGTTGAACACCTGCAGAGTCGACGAATAGTGTTGCAGGCTTCCGGTGAACATGCCGGTCACCGCGTAGACCGCGGCGCCATCCGGGCTGGCTTGGATGAGCCAAGGCTGAAGAGTAAGCTGGAGAGTCTTCAGTACCGCTCCGCTTTCGAGCGAAACAATCGAGATGGTGTTGTTCCCCGCGTTCGTGACCCAGGCTGTGCCGGCGTTCGGGAGAGCCACAGCGTAGCTCCCTGGACCCGCGCTGAAGCTTCCTATCAGCCGATTATTCGCGGTGCCGATAATCGACACCGTGGAGTTCGCATTGCAACAGACCGGCACGTAAGCGGTGGTAGCGGCGGCCGCGAGGGATCCCCACATGGCCGCGAGACCGTAAACATATGTTACAGATCTTGTAATAGTCTTCATGATGTTTTGGCTTCTGAGAAATTATCCGATCGAGTATCTTGGAGTCGATTTTCCGCGATTCGGCGCCGATTTGCAATACTTTCGGGGCTGAACTGTGTCTGAACCGTTAAGTCGCTGAAAAAAGTAACCGGCACACACACATCTGTACCGGATCGCTGGCATGCTACCATCTCGGTAGATGGCAAAAATCACGGCAATCAACAATGGGCCGATCCGAATCGAAGGCGAGTTTACAATTCACGACCCGCAGGGCGCCGAGTATGGACTGGCTGGCCGCACCGTAATTTCGCTTTGCCGCTGCGGGCAATCCGCCAACAAGCCGTTTTGCGACGGCGCACATGCGCGCACCGGTTTTCAGGATACTTGCGTGGCCCGCGAGCTGCCGCCGCCCAAACCGAAGCCGATGTAGTTCGGCCGATGGTAGGCTCGGGGTATGCGACTCCTCCTTTTTGTGTTATTCGGCTTGGGCGCATACGGGCAGCAGAGACCTCAGCCGGGCAAGGGATTTCCGCCCGACATCGTTCCACCCGACATTTTCGCCCGCCGCGACCCTCTCAAGATCGACCCGAAGCACTATCGCCTGGATTACGAAAACGACCAAGTGCGCGCTATCCGGCTCACGCTCAACGCAGATGAGGCCGTGCCGATGCACGACGACGTGGATGCGCTCGCCGTCTGCATTCAGGAATGTCATTTGCGCTTCACCAGGCTGGACGGCCGCATCCAGGACGTCCACATGGAAAGCGGCGAAACGCGCTGGCTTTATGGCGATGCCCACTCCGCCAGGAACCTGAACACGAATCCGATGGAAATGCTGTTCATCGAGGTGAAGGCCGCGAATAAAGATCGATGATCCGTTCGATGGCCCGCCGGCACACCGCGCAGAAGCCGCCTTCGTCGCGCGTGAACATGATGCAATCCGCCTGTGGCCGGTAATAGCCGCGGCCTTCATACATGGCCCCCTCGAACGCCCCAACGGCGTGGCCATACGGACCGGAAGCCAGCAGCGCGGTGCTCTTTGCGCGCTCTTCGCGGAATAGAGCCTCCATCTCCTCTTCGGGCCGATGTGCGGCGCGAATCTGCCGGCGGCGAGCTTGAATTTGTCTCTCGAACGCTTCGAATTCCTCTTTGCGCCACGGCGTGGGCAACGGTGTGCCCGCGGCAATCAGCGCGCTCCACTTGGCCGCGTGCGGATCTGCGGTGACGTTCGGCTCCCACGGCTCCGGGCGCGCCGCGGACGCTTCATACGCCACGTCCGAAGTGTAGTATTCGTCCGCCAAGCCCGCGAAGTGGTGGCCGAATTCGTGCACGAAGACATACGGCGTAAAAGCGTTGTCCGCCGCGACCGTGGCGTATAGGTTGAAGATCCCGCCGCCACCGTATTTGCGGTCGTTCACGATAATCTCGATGAACTCGTAAGGCGCGCCCGAGGCGGCTTCGCGCATGCGCTTGTTGTCCAGCGTGAGCACGTAGCGCTCGGAGCCGAAGGCATCGTACGCGGCGCGCAGTGGCGACCGGCGGTAGATGCCGTCCGATGGGCGGGACACGCCGCTTTCGTCCGCCGGAGTATCTACGGCCCACACATTGAAATCGGCGTGGCGTTCCTTGAACGGCGAAACCGCGAACAGCGTATCCGCCATGCGGCGCGCGTCCTTGTGCCACTTATCCATCTCCGCGGCGGTATAGCCATCGCCCATCAGCAGCAGGTCCAGCTTATCGCGTGGTTCGCCGTTCTGCATCACGGCCCAAACCTTTACGTTGGCGGGCGGCCCCGCGCGGTCGATCGACGGGTCGGCCGGATCGACGGCCACGGACCACAGCTCCCGAAACGCGTTCTGCCGATCGCGTTTTTTGACCACCACCTGCACCGGCGCCGTGGGAGCGGGAAACCGCAGCGATTCGTAAAACTGGCGGCGGATTTGGGCGGCCTCGGGCGTTTCCTGCCACTCTCCAAAGACGCTCGCGAACCCGCGCGAATACAGCACGCGGTTGGTCGCGCGGTCCAGCACTTCGAAGTAATACTTGCCCAGGTTGGTGTCGTCGATCGCGCGATCCGGACGGCCCGGCCATAACCCTTCGAGCACCAGACCGTCGAGGGACATTTGCTCTTCGGCGGCCGTACCCCCGTGAAAACAATCCAGGCGCATGGTTCGTGGATCGGCGGCGGGGAGGACGGATAGAGCCATCAGGAAAAGAATTGGGAATCGCAAGCGTCAACTACTGTAACGCAAAGCGGAGCCGTTAGGTCGCGGGTTTGACGCCCTTCCGATACCCGCCGAACCCGAACGGCAGCGGATGATACTCGCCCACCAGTTCCACATCGGTCTTGGCCGGAATTTGCGCCTCCATTCCAAGCGCCCAGTAGCACGCATTCACGATCATGCGGCGTACGCCTTCGTTCAACAAATCCTGCGATGCGCCCATGGTCGTCGTGAAAACGCGCGCCGTCTTATACGTCTTCACCCAGGCAACCGGCAGCATCGGGTCGTTGGGCTTCCCTTGTGCCGGCGGATCGTCCGCGTGCATACCCTCCACCACCTGGCCCAGCACCAGCGGACGGCTATCGCCGGGCAGCGGCAGGCGCACTTCATAAACATCCGTGGGACCCCAGATATCGCCGTCCCGAATGCCGCGCAAAATGGGATGGTTCTCGGCGCCCTTCGCCAGAATGCCGCGCGTGCTTTGCTTACCATGCTCGCCGTGGTGCGCGATCCAGGTTTCGCCCAGCACCTGGCGTCCGAATCCGCCGTCCCACTCCTTGCTGTTCCAACTGTAGCGCCGGTATGTCGGGCTGCTCTTCAGATCGAAGGCGTGCGTAGCGGTGCGCAGTCCTACAATGGGACGGCTGGATTCAACGTAATCGACGATATGCTTCATTTGCCCGTCGGGCAGATCGCGGAAGCGCAGCAGCATCACCATCAGGTCGGCGGAATCCAGCGCTGCCAGTCCGGGAATGTTGGTGAGCAGGTCGGGCTTGATGGTGCCATCGGCCGGATCGATGGCATAGAGCACGGTGCAATCGAAACCGTGCCGCGTCGACAGGATTTTCGCCAACTGCGGCAAGCCTTCTTCGGAACGGTACTCTTCGTCTCCGCTCACCAGCACGATGCGTTTGCGGTTGGCGGCAGCCGCGCGCAATTGGCTAAGCAGCAAGGAGGCCAGCAGGCCGCGCCGGGTCATCGCACGAGCACCAGGTAAACGGTCATAGCCACTCCGGTCACCGCTAGAATCAATGCAATCGCCACCGCCATGGTTACCGGCCGGTCCACCACTTCCGTGCCGCGCTTCACCGCGCCTACGAAACGGATATGCTGCAGCGCGGAGAACACGTTGACGATCACGCCGAGAAGGATCATGGCAGTGCCGGCCCACAGCGTAAATTTCCCGGAACGCAGACTGAGCTGCTGCTGGCTGAATTCGATTTCGCGCAGGAACAAGCCAAAGCGCGCCACTACGAAGCCGAAGCCCATCAGCGCCAGGCCGGTTCGGATCCACGCCAGAAACGTGCGTTCGGCAGCCAGGTATACGCGCGGATCTTCGGTCGGCATCGAGTCTTACTCCTTCGGCGTTGCGCGCAGCGGTCCGCTGGCCAAATCGATCCAGCGATTGCCTTCGGTATTGCGCACGAACACGGCGCCCTCGGCGCGAAATCGGCGCGGCCCCACGAATTCGCGCCAGCGGCGAGAAGCCAGAGCGGCCAACTCTTCCACTTGACCCGCCGCGATCCCCTGGGCCAGAGTGACATGCGGGTGATACGCGAAAGGTTCTTGAAAAGCCAACGCGCCCTGGTTTAAACTGTGGTGCATTTCGCGCAACCGGCCGCCGCCCTCTTGCACGCCGATATAGACGACGTCGGTGACATCGAATTTTTCGATCCCGCCCAATTCGATATCGAAGGGCGCGAAACCACCCAGGATGCGGCGGGCCTCTTCAATAGCCGCCTCCGGAGCGACGGGCAGCGGCCGCGGCGGTAATACGCTGACGTGCGCGTGCGGATTGCAACCGGGCACCATCTCCAGCCGCAGATCGTCCAGGAAGCCGCCCAGGGGATCCGGAAGGTAGATCACCAACGCGTACAAGCTGGGTCGCTCGGCGCCCACCGGCAGATCTGTTCCATTTTGTTCTAAATCCATCGTTTGTGCCGGCTGCACTGTCGATTATGCCACATCGCGCACCCACCACTGGGTCAACTCCTGTTAACCTCAAATTGGAAATGTCGGATACGGCCACCCCTAATCCCCTGCTGAACTTGCCATTCAGAATTCCTTTCGACCGCATTCGCGCCGAGCACGTTCAGCCGGCCGTTGCGGAACTGCTGCGCGATGCGCGCCAACGCATCGACGCGCTGGCGGCCGATCCCGAACCGCGCACCTTCGACAACACCCTGACGGCGCTGGACGCCTGCACCGAGCCGCTGGACGAGGCCATGGCGGTGGTGCGGCACCTGGAATCGGTGGCCACGTATCCGGAATTGCGCGCCGTCTACAATGCGGTGCAGCCGGAGGTCAGCGCGTTCTATTCGGGCATTCCGCTGCGTGCCGGCCTATGGCAGGCGATCCGAACCTATTCAGCAACGGACTCGGCGCAGGCGCTGGCCGGCACGCGGCGGCGTTTTCTGACCAAGACGATCGACTCCTTCAGGCGGCATGGCGCGGATCTCGACCCGCAGGGCAAGGCCCGCCTGGAAGCTATCGACATTGAGCTCTCGACCGTCACCACAAAGTTCTCGCAGAATGTTCTGGATTCGACCAACGCTTTCGAACTGCTGATCGCGGATGAAGCCGGGCTGGCCGGACTGCCGCCATCGGCCATCGCCGCAGCCCGCGCCAGCGCCGCGCAGAAGGGGCTGGACGGCTGGCGGTTCACTTTGCAAGCGCCCAGTTACACGCCCGTGATGATGTACCTGGACGATGCCTCGATTCGGCAGAAGATGTACCGCGCTTATGCGATCCGGGCCAGCCGGGGCGAGCACAACAATCGTGCGCTGCTAAGCCGCATCCTGGAATTGCGCCGGGCGAAGGCGGAGCTGCTGGGCTTCCGCAATTTCGCGGACCTGGTGTTGCATGATCGCATGGCACACACCGGCGAGCGTGCCGAGGAATTCCTGAAAGACCTGAAGTGCAAGACCGAGGCGCAGTTCGCGCGCGAGAACCGCGATCTGCTGGAATTCCGGCGCAGCCTGGAGGGTCCCGACGCGCCCGAACTGGAGCCGTGGGACGTATCGTATTACGCCGAGAAGCAGCGCGCCGCGCTCTACGATTTCGACGAAGAAGAATTGCGTCCGTACTTCGCGCTCGAGCGCGTGGTCGCGGGACTGTTCGACACCGTGCAGCGCCTCTACGGCATTCGCGTGGCGGAAGAGCCCGGCGTACCCGTCTGGGACCCGCAGGCTCGCTATTACGCAGTGTACGACCGGGACGGCAGCTTCATCGGCGGATTTTACGCGGATTGGTTTCCGCGCGAGAATAAACGCGGCGGCGCGTGGATGGATGCGCTGATCACCGGATACCCCTCGCCCAACGGATTCAAGCCACACTTGGGGCTGATCTGCGGCAACCTGACGCCGCCGCTGGCGGACCGCCCGGCGCTGCTCACTCACTATGAAGTGAGCACCATCTTTCACGAGTTCGGGCACCTGTTGCATCACTTATTGAGCCGTGTGGAAATCCGTAGCCTGGCGGGCACCAGCGTGGCCTGGGATTTCGTGGAACTGCCTTCGCAGATCATGGAGAACTGGACCTGGGATCGCGAACCGCTGGACCTGTTCGCGCGCCATTACCAGACGGGCGAACCGATCCCCGGCGCATTGTTCGAGAAGATGGTGCGCGCCCGCAATTTCCGCAGCGCGAATGCGCAGATGCGGCAACTTGGGTTCGGCTTCGTGGACCTGGCCTTGCACATCGATTACGATCCCTCACGGGATGGCGACGTCATCGAATACGCCCGCGGCATCCTGCAACAGTACGCGCCCGCCCCGCTGCCGCCGGATCACGCCATGGTGGCGGCCTTCACGCATCTATTCGCCAGTCCGGTGGGTTATGGCGCCGGATATTACTCCTATAAGTGGGCGGAGGTTCTGGACGCGGACGCCTTCACGCGTTTCCGCACGCAAGGGATCTTCAGCCCGGAGGCCGGCGCCGAGTTCCGGGACGCGATTTTGTCGCGGGGCGATAGCGAGGATCCCGCGGAACTGTACCGGAAGTTTATGGGACGCGACCCGGACCCGAATGCGCTGTTGGAGCGGTCGGGGCTGCTGGCGAGGTGAATCGGTCGCGCAGTTGACCTGTTTGAGCCGTCGCTGCCATAATACTGTTGTGCATCAGGATTCAGTTCGTACGAGCATCGATCTGCCGCGCCATCTGCACCGCCAGTTGCACGAAGCGGCCGTCCGGCAGGGATGCTCAGCCCGCCAGTTAATCCTGCGCAGCATCGAACGCGCGATGGCAGATGCAGAACCGGCCCGCCCACGGAGGCGGCTCATACTCGACCCGCCCCTGATTCCTCCCGCGGGCCGGCGGATCGATCTTACGAACAAACAGATCCATGACCTCATTGACTTTCCCTGATATCAATGTATGGCTAGCGTGGTAACGTCGGAACACATCCATCATGTGTCCGCAAACCGGTGGTGGGAACAGGAGACCCGCCGCATTGGATTTTCGCGCCTCACGCAGTTGGGTTTCTTGCGGCTGATGACCACTTCGGCGGCGATGGACGGCAAGCCCTTGACGATGGCGGAGGCTTGGCGCGTCCATGACCCTTCTTCGACGACGACAGGGGTTGCGTTCATCCCCGAGCCGACTGCCGTCGAAGCACGTTTTCGGGTGTGCGCCTCGGGTAGAACAGCTTCGCCCAAGCTCTGGGCCGATGCATGGTTGGAGGCCTTCGCCGAGTGCGCCGGCGCGGTGATGGTGACTTTTGATCGCGCGTTCGCGGCCCGCACCCGGAATGCAATTCTGTTAAGTTGAAGGCGGCGGTGTCCAGCCGCTATTGCGCCATCCTACAATCACGGCAGCATAGCGCCCTCGGCGGGGATCAGCTTTAGCTGAGCGCTCTCCCGGCCGTTTTCGTGGATACTCATAGTCACCCCCTGGCTTTCAAACGGCTTCACGAAATCGGTATCCATATATGCGCCGGGTTCGACATCGTCCCAGGCGTATAGCTTGTAGTCGCCGGGATCGATGTTCTTCAGCGTGAACTTGCCATATTGGTCGGTGGTGGCAGTGTAATATGCGTCCCTCATCTCGCGCCGCCTGGCATCGACGGGAATGAGCGCCACCAAAGCGCCCGCCGCAGGCGACTGCTTATCGTTCTGCACCACGCCTTCGATCTGGCCTGCCCCCGGAGCGATCGTGACAGTAAGCATGCCAGGCGCGCCGTTGGTCATGTCCAACCCGGAATCGCGCACCTCCTGGCCGCCCCCGCGAATAGACTTTACATAATAGCCGTCCGGAATGTTCATCACCCGGACATCGTATTGTTCCGGAGCCACCTGCGTCAGCGTGAAGGTCCCATCGTCGTGTACGCGGTCGCCTGACGCGGCGCCCAACCCATGCATATGCAGCAAAACGTAAATGCTCGCCAAGGTGATCCCTTCCGGACCTTCGGTCTTGACTTGCCCCTTCAGTTCCACGCCCGGGTTGAGCGTCAGGACGATACCGTCCATATCGTTGTTGCCCACATCGATGGCCTGCCGCGCGCTCGCCCCGTGCGTCCGATCGAAAGATTGGGCCACCAGCGTATAGGCGCCCGGACGCACGCCTCGGAATTCGAAGTTGCCCTGCTCGTCGGTATCATGCCGGAACATGTTATACGGGCCTGTTTCGTCGCGGCGTGTCAGCATCAACGTCACGCCTTGCTTGTCGGCGCCGCCCTGGTAGTTGACATGCCCGCGCAGCCGCACAGTATGAATCTTTGCGAGCGCGATGTTGATGCCGCGAAGCTCCGCGCCCGGTATGACGTCCACTGCGGCCGCGGTGGCGATGTCGACCCCGCTGGGATAATAAGTCGGCGCATAAGTTTCTACCGGAGGCGCCTTCGCGGATCGCGCTCTTAGCGTTGGCCGATTGACTTCCTGGTTGTAAGTGGCGCTTACATAATACCTCCCGGGAGCCAGCCCGAATATGCGGTATTCGCCCAAGTCGTTGGTGTTGGCCGAGCCGGAGGGAACCAATTGCTTGCGGCCGTCTATGCGGCTATAGCTCTGCGCTTGTACCGAAATGCGCACCACTGGGTCGCCATCCTCATCTACAATTCGTCCGGTAACGACTCCGTGCGGGGTAAGTTTGAGGTTCACTTCCTTCAGATACTGTCCGGCGTCCAGCGAGAGGGTAGTACCCGGCCGGTTGGGGCCGCGCGCGCCATACATGGCCTGCACGAATCCGTTGCCGTTGGCCGATAAGTGGTACTGGCCGGGCTCGATATCCTTCATGGCGAACTTACCGCTCGCATCCGTGGTGGTGGAGTAGTTGATTTGCTGCGTGGCCGTAATGGTACTTAGATCTGCACGCTGCAGCACGACATCGGACTTCTTGACCGGCGCGCCCGTGGCTGCATTGGTCACCTGGCCTTCGATGCCGGACAGGTCATCTGGTTTGGCTGGATTCTGCTGCGCGAAGAGCGAGCCTGCAACGAGGCAAATCGAAAAACGGATCTTCATCGGCACCCGAACTATCTGCATTTAAGCTAGCACGACAGGCCAGGAGGCAGCCAGGAGGCCTGTCCTCCCGCTTTGAAGGAGGGGCCGGTTTGCGAAGCCGGCCCCTCAGCGCACGAGACGACGTTTGGGACGGGGATCTAAGCCGTCCGAGAGGATGTTTCTTTAACTTTGTAGTTGCTCGGCGGCCGGAATCCTCTCCAAATTCTTTTCTTCTTCCGCCCCCCAGGAGGGCCGGCAGGGGTATATCCGAGGGTGTATCCCGAAACGCTCATGATACAGCCGGGCGATCTCCCGCTCGAAGTGCGCCACCGCAGCGGGCCGCATCAGGTTGACGGTGCAACCGCCAAAGCCGCCGCCAGTCATGCGCGCGCCGTAGACTCCTTCAATTCCGATCGCCGCATCCACCAGGAAATCCAGTTCGTCGCAACTGACCTCGTAATCGTGCTGCAGGCTGCGATGGGATGCCTGGAAGAGCTCGCCCATCCGCTCGACCGCCCCCTCGCGGCAGGCGGCCACGAACTGCACGACGCGGGCGTCCTCTGTCACCACGTGGCGCGCGCGCCGCGCGATGACGGGCGGCATGGAAGATTCGGCCTCTTCGAACATGACCGGCGTGACGTCGCGCAGGCTCTCGACGCGGGGGTGGCGGCGGCGGACCACCTGGACCGCGGCGGCGCACTGCTCGGTGCGTTCCTTGTAAGCGGAGCCGGACAGTTCGTGCTTGACCATGGTATTGACGGCCACGAACGCGGCGCCTTCCGGAAGCCGCACGACCTGATGCTTCAGGCTGCGGCAATCGATACAAATGGCGGCGCGCTCCTCACCGAATACGGAGATGTACTGGTCCATGATGCCGCAGGGCATACCCACGAAGTTGCGCTCGGCAGCCTGGCAGAGGCGCGCCAACTCCAACGGAGCCATGCGGCGCCCCGCCAGCATGGCCAGCGCCGAGGAGACTTCCAGGGCCGCTGAGGAACTGAGGCCGGCGCCCTCCGGCACCGTGCTGCGAATGAGCAAATTGGCCGGGGCGACCATGGATCCGGCGCGAATCAGTTGTTGCGCCACGCCGATGGGGTAGTCGGTCCAGTGGCGGCGCGGAGTTAGCGCGGCGAGTTCGGCGGCAGGCCACTCGGCGGATTCCTGGCGGTCCTCCGAATATATGCGCAACATTCCATTCGCCGCTGGGGCGGTGGCGACATAGGTAGCCAGGTCGAGCGCCACGGGCAAAACGAAGCCCAAGTTGTAGTCCGTGTGTTCACCAATGAGATTGACGCGGCCCGGGGCACGGAAAACGCGGATGCCATCCGCCGATCCGTAGAGCCGCCGGAAAGCGTCGATCATGGATTGCCCCCCATGCCCGAATGTGCGGCGCGCCAGGCCATGAGGAGCAGAAAGAGTCCGAAGACCAGCATGGCAGCGCCGGAGTACAGGTTGACATTTTCGGTGGTGAGTGGCGCCGGGTCCATTTGCGGCGCGAAAACGCCCATGCCCAGCAGGATGAGGCCAACCAGAGTAAAGAACCAGCCCGAAGGCACTCTCAGATCCATATCATCTAAACCAAATATTGAGGATGAGGAGCAACACTACTACGATAACAGTCAGCGGCGCGGGGCGTTGGTACCACTTAGCGGTGGCGTCGTGCGGAACCTTGGTCAAGCCGTAGACCAGCCCTTCCATGTCCTTGTCGGTGCGCGGCGTGGTCACCATGCTGACCGCAACGGAGATAACCAGACAGGTCGTGAACGCGACGATGGCGATCCAAAAGTTCTGCGCCATTTGCGATGGGAAGGTATACACGTTGGCGATCCACCCGCCTTTGCCTTCGGCGGTGGTGGAGGAAAGCGTCAGGATCGCGGCGAATGTGCCCAGGGTTAATCCGGCGAACGCGCCATGCGCGGTGGTGCGCTTCCAGAACATGCCCAGCAGGAAGGTGGCGAACAGGGGTGCGTTCACGCAGCCGAAAACAAGCTGCAGCAGGTCCATGATGTTGTTGTAACGCGTCGCCAGATAGGCGGCGGCGATGGATAACAGCACGCCCACTACCGTGGTGACGCGGCCCACCGTGAGGTAATGGCGGTCGGGCGCGCCGGGCCGGATGTAGCTCTGATAAATATCGTACGTGAACACGGTGTTGAACGCCGTGACATTACCCGCCATGCCGGACATGAAGGAGGCCATCAGGCCGGTCATACCGACGCCCAGTAACCCCGCCGGATAGAACTGCGCCATGAGCGTGGTGAGGGCCTGATCGTAGTCCGGGCCGCCGGTGGCTTTCAGGGGGAAGTTGTAACCCAGGTTCATCTTGGAGAGAACCAGCGCGGCGATGCCAGGCAGGATGACGATGAACGGCAGAAACATCTTGGGCAAAGTGCCGATGAGCGGGGTGCGGCGGGCGGCCGACATGGAATCGGCGGCCATGGCGCGCTGCACTACCAGAAAGTTCGTACACCAGTAACCGAAGGAGAGCACGAAGCCCAGGCCGGCGACCATGCCGAAGATCTCGACGCCCATGGGATTCTCGGTGGGACTGCCCATGTATCGCCACGCGTGCGTCATATTCGGTGGGAGACGGGCCACCATGCCCTGCCATCCGCCAGCCTTATTCACCGACAAAATAGCCAGCGGCGCGAACCCCATCACGATGAGGAGAAATTGCAGCACCTCATTGTATATAGCGCTGGTGAGGCCGCCGAGAAACGTATATGCCAGTACAATGGCCGCGGAAGCCAGAACCGAAACGTCGAAACTCCATCCCAGCACCAGATGCAGCAAAAGTCCCAGGGCGTACATGGAGATGCCGGAAGAGAAAATAGTCATGACCGCGAAGGAGAAGGCGTTAAATGCGCGGGTTTTTTCGTCGAAGCGCATCTTCAGATATTCGGGTACGGAACGGGCCTTACTGCCGTAGTAGAAAGGCATCATGAAAATGCCCATGAAGAGCATCGCGGGGATGGCGCCGAGCCAATAGAAATGCGCGGTCATGATGCCGTACTTGGCGCCGGAAGCAGCCATGCCGATGAGCTCCACAGCGCCCAGGTTGGCCGCGATGAACGCCAAGCTCGTAATCCAGACGGGGACGGAGCGTCCGGACATCAGGAAATCACCGCTCGAGGAGATGCGTTTGCGCAGTCTCCAACCGATTCCTAAGACAAAGGCGAAGTACAGGGCGAGGATGACATAATCTACCGGAGCTAGTTTCACTGGTTGAGCCTTTGCAGTCCCGAGCGAGTTTAGGATTTGAAACCCCTGAGTTTAGCGCGGGGGATGGGCAAAAGCAAACGTCATGTGGGCGGATTCGCGTTTGTGCCTGCTTGGCGTGAATTGGAGATTTTTGCGCTTCCAGGCAACCGTCGGGCATGCCAAGCATGTTGCAAGCGAGCGATTACAATGATGGTTTGCCGATTCTGCCATCCATCCTCTTCGGCGCTTTTTTCACTTTAGCGGTGGCGTGGATGCTCGGCAATATTTGCCTGCATCGGCTGCCCGTTCCGTGGACCATAGCGCTGGCCGTGGGAGCAGCGGCGGAAAGTAGCATCGTGTTCTTGATGCTGGTTTGCCGCGTGGGCAATCGCGCCGGTTTTCTCTTGTTAGGCGCGGTTTGTCTGGCGGCATATTGGTGGAAGGGGCGCGCTGCGGCGCGGCTCACGGAGCCGGGCAGTGCCAGGATGGATCGCGGGACCGCGTATCTGGTATGCGCGGCGCTGGCCTGCTATGCGGCGCTGTATCTGATCAACGCAATGGCGCCGGAGAGCGAGCCGGACGCCATGGCGTATCACCTTGGACTCACGTCCGAATACGTGCGGCTGGGCGGCTTTCCCCACCGAGTCGGATTCTACGAAATGCTGCCGCAGGGGTTGGAAATGCTGTTTGTGCCGGCGTTCGCGTTCGGCCGGCATTCGGCGGCGCGGCTGGTGCATTTCGCATTTCTGCTGGCGACCGTGCCTTTGATGTTGAGGATCGGGCGTCGGCTGAAGCTGCCGGCAGCCGTAGCGCCTGCCGCCGCGGTACTTTATTTTTGCGCGCCGATGACCGGCATCACCGGAACATCCGCTTATACCGATGCGGCCGGGGTCTTTTTCACCCTGGCCACGTTCTACCCGCTGCTAGTGTGGCGCGATACGCGCGACGTGCGCTATCTGGCGCCGGCTGGAATCGCAGCGGGGTTCTGTTACGCCATCAAACTTCCGGGCGGTTTGGTGGCGATTCTGGCGGTGATGTTTGTGGTCGCGGTGGAACGCCGGGTTCGCGTCCGGCCGTTAGTGCTGTTAACGGGTACGGCGTTGGCTATGGCTGCGCCGTGGATACTGCGGGGCGTCGTCATGACCGGCAATCCGGTGGCGCCACTGTTTAACCGGTTCTTCCCCAACCCCTATTTCCATGTGTCGATGGAAAAGGAACTGGCGGCCTCGCTGCGCTCGCGGCTGGGCCTGCCCCCCTGGCGGGTTCCCTACGAACTGATCGTGGGCGGAGCCTTTGCAGGCACTGCCGGTCCGGCGTTCTTTGCGCTTCCGCTGGGATTGCTGACGTTAAGGCAGCGCGCGGGCCGTTTGTGCTGGATGGCGGCCGCGTTGCTGGCTCTGCCATGGTTCTGGAATGCGGGCGCGCGTTTCCTGATGCCTGCGCTGCCCTTTCTGGCGATCGCTCTGGTGCTGGCAATAACGACGTATCTGCCCCGCCAGGCGCTGTGGGCTTGCATTGCGCTACAGGCGGTGGCCTGCTGGCCGCGGATTTACGAGCTTTACCATCCAGAGTTCACCTGGCGCCTGCGAGGAATGCCCTGGCGGGCGGCCTTGCGCATCCAACCGGAGCGGGATTATCTGGCAAGCCTGCCTTCCTATATGGTGGCGCAGCTCGTACAAGAGAAAACCCAGCCTGGCGACCGGCTGTTCTCGTTAATCTCGGTGCCGGGGGCGTATACGGATCGTGAGGTTCTGGAATACTGGCATTCGGCGCAGGCCGAGGAATTGAGCGACGCGGTGCGCGTGGCGGTAAGGCCGAAGGATGCGCTCTACGACGTCCGGGCGGATTGGGCTCCACGCGCATTGCGGGGTCTGCGCATCCGCATGCCGCAGGCGTCGCCTGTGGAGTGGCTGATACACGATATCAAGCTCTTCTCCGGCGGCGACGAGATCCTGGGTGGTCCGCAATGGGAGCTGCATGCGTGGCCGAATGTTTGGGAACTGCCGTTGGCCTTCGATGAAAACCGTGCGACGCGCTGGCGTACCTGGGAACCGATCCGCGCCGGCATATATGTGGAGGTGGATTTCGACCGTCCACAGATACTCAGCGCCGCGCTGATGACTTCGCCAACCGCGATTTACCCGCTGCCGTTTGAATTCTACGGGCGCGAACGCGATGCATGGCGTCTGCTGACGAACCGGCCGGTGGTGACGCCAAACGTAGTGGGAGATGTCAGAATGTCGGCCATGAAGGCGATTCGCGACGCCGGATTCAATTACATTCTGGCGTATGACAGCGACGAAGGGAATGGCGTGCTGGGCGCCGCCATGTTGGGCCACGAAGCGGAGTGGGGTCTGGAGAAGACCGCAAGCCTGGGCCCCGTGGTGCTGCTTCGGATAAGGTAGACAGTTAGGCAGGAGAGGTCTTATGGATTGGCATTCGGCGGTACGATTTCCAGGCGAAAACGCGACTTATCGCGCGGCGCGGGACCAGCTTCTGGCAGCCGAGCGCGAGCTTCGCAGACAGGTGGAGGAAGTGGCTCAGTTGCGGCGCAGCTTGCCGCTGGGCGGAGAGCTGCGGGAGGATTATACGTTCGAGGAAGCGCCTGTCGGCCGGGCGGATACCACGGCCCCAGCTTCCGTCAAGCTTTCGGATTTGTTTCGGGAGGGCCTGGACACGCTGGCGCTGTATAACTTCATGTACGGCCCGGAAATGAAGCAGGCATGCCCGATGTGTACATCGTTTCTGGACAGCCTGAACGGCGCGGCTCCGCACGCCGGACAGCGCCTCAACCTGGCGGTAGTGGCAAAGTCGCCGATCGGGCGCATACGGGAGTTCGCCCGCGGACGGGGGTGGCATAATTTGCGTTTACTGTCGTCCTCACGGAACACATACAATCGGGACTATCATGGAGAGACCGCGGAGGGCGGTCAGCTTCCGGTATTCAACATATTTGTGCGGCGCGGCGGAAAGATCTACCATGCGTACAATACCGAGCTATTGTATGCGCCGCCGGAATTCGGGCAGAACGAACGGCACATCGATATGATGTGGCCGCTATGGAACTTACTCGACCTTACGCCCGATGGGCGGGGCGCGGATTGGTATCCGCGCCTCAGTTACTAGGATGGCTAACGATACTGATATGCCAGTGGAAGAAATGGCGCCGGGCGTGGCGCGGCTGCGCACGTTGATCGCGAACATTTATTTAGTGGGCCAACCGGGCGGACCGTGGGTGTTGGTGGATACAGGCACACCCGGCAATGGCGTGCGCATCCGCGATGCGGCCGTTCGGCGTTACGGCCAAGGCGCGCGTCCCGAGGCAATTCTCTTGACGCACGGGCATTGGGACCACGCCGGTTCCGCGCTGGAACTGGCTGGATATTGGGACGTGCCCATCTACGCGCACCGGTTGGAGCGGCCGTTTCTCACCGGCAAGTCGCCTTATCCGCCGAAGGATCCCATGGCAGGCGGCGCCTTTTCGTTTCTGTGCCGGTTCTTTCCGAGTACGACGGTGGACTTAGGGTTGCATCTGCGCGACCTTCCAGGCGAGCCGGAAAGTGGAGAGGCGCCGGGTCTGCCGGGTTGGCGCTGGCACTTTACCCCCGGACATGCGCCGGGGCATGTCGTTTTCTTCCACCGGGACGAGTCCGTGCTGCTGGCGGGCGATGCATGCGCCACGATGGATCTGGACTCCGCAATGGGGCTGGTGGCGCAGGAACCGCGGATATCGCGGCCGCCGGCGTCGTTTACATACGATTGGGACCAAGCGGGGCGGTCGGTCGAACTTCTGGCCGGCTTGCGGCCCGCTGTGATCGGCGCCGGTCACGGGGAGCCCATGAGCGGCCGCGCGGTGGCTGTGGGTCTGGCGGACTTGGCGCGCGATTTCCCTACGCCTCGCGGCCGCTATGCCAACGAACCGGCGCGCACGGACGAGACTGGGGTCACGTTCGTACCGCCGCCGGCGCCCGATTTCCTGCCCAAGATTGCTGCGGCCGTGGGATTGGCGGCGGCGGGGATTGCCGCGGTAGCGATGTTAAGTCGCTCTAAGGAGACAGGAGCCAGAAGACAGAAGACAGAATAGGAAGTTACTCTACTACTCCGTGAATCCTTAGCTGGACTAGCTGGTCTGTAGACAGATTCTTGT